>CAZVVD010000078.1:0-18831 GCA_964630555.1 uncultured Verrucomicrobiota bacterium
CCTCCTCGGTCGGGACTTCAACCCGATAGATCACGATCTGTTGCTGCGTACGGTCGCGTCTAAATTTTCAACATTTAGAAATGGGCGGCATGGCTGGACCACGCTAACCGTCAACTCAAAGCAGGAAGTCGGCCTTGGCCCGCAAAAGTATAATTGAAGATTTGTTCGCACAACCAATGGCATGATGGGGTGGTTCCCGGATGGCCTGATTCAGACGAAGATCAATCTAAGCGCGAAGTCCGCCAACCGCCAGCGCGCCAGCCGCCTGCGGCAGTCCATTTTGCAGCGGGCGTTTGAGGGAAAATTAAGACTACGCTGACCACCACGCAGGATATGGAAGCAAAACGGACAAATCGGCAGAGCATCCGGCTGAAGATGTGGGATTACACCGCGCCAGGCCATTATTTTGTGACCTGCAACACGCACCAGAATCGGGCGTTATTCGGAGCGATCGTGAACGGGAGCATGGCCTTGAACGAGGCGGGCCGCATTGCACGGGAGGAATGGTTGAAAAGCTCGGCCATCCGGAAGGGAATTGAATTGGATGAATTTGTGGTGATGCCCAATCATGTGCACGGGATCGTTCGGATCAAGGCCGCCCGGACGGCAAATGCGCCCAAGGCGCAGTTTGGCAAGCCCATTGCCGGCGCCTTGGGCACATTTGTCGGCGCGTATAAGGCGGCGGTTTCGCGCGAGATAAATCGTAGAGGCTTGACGCGTCAAGCCAGTCCGCTTTGGCATCGCAATTATTGGGATGTTATCGTGCGGGATGCGCGGGCCTTGGCGAATATCCGGAATTATATCCGGTGTAATCCGCGGAATTATGAGGTGCTGATGAAGGTCGGCGAGCCGCGCTTCCTGGGGAATCGCGCGCTGCTGGATCTGCCGCGCCTGGGATTTCTGGCTTCGCGGGGCGCGGCCGGACCGCATGGCCGGCTGCCGATCAAGCCCGGCGAAGCGATCATCTCCGGGTTTCTCTCGCCAATGGAACGGGCGGTGTTCCAGGCCGGCCTGGAACATAAGCGGCCCATGGTTTGGGTGAAACCGTGGGGGGTGCAGGACGGCGGCGACGCTGTTCCTGTTAACTGCGCCATCGCTGAGGGCCGGTTGCTCATCGTTTCGCCTTTTGCCGACAGCATCGCCGCGCCCAGCGTTCGGCGCGCAGCCTGGTGCAACCAGTATGTCTTGGCGCATTGTGACCGATTGGTCGTTGGCCGGCTAACGCCCGACGGCATCCTGGCTTGCATTCTGTCCGAAGCGGACCCCGAAATGGAGCTCAAATATCTTTGAGGCAATTGGGCGCAATTAATTGGTAATTGTTAGGACCGTTAGGCCCATAGGATCAGCCCCCCGCAATAGGACTTGGCGTCAGTTCAAAACCTTGAGAAGGCAACGGCGGATTGCCCGGGGCGGGGATGGGCGATGATGATTGACTCGCCGTCGGCCTGGGCCTATGCTCCTGCCCAACGAGACGCGCCATGTCGCTTCAACAGTTTCATAAATGGCTCCGGGGCGAAATTGACTTGTGGTCGCGCGACGGCCTGGTATCCCCGGCCCAAGCCGAAACCCTGCGCCAGCGCTATCCCGTTTCCGAATCCGGCCCGGCCTGGGGCATGATCGTTTTTTCCTCGCTCGGGGCCGTCATCGCCGGGCTAGGCGTGATCCTGCTCTTCGCCTACAACTGGCAGGCGATTCCCAAGTTTGGCAAGCTGGCCCTGGTGCTCGGCGCGCTGGCGGCGGTGCACGGCGCCGGCCTGCGCCTTTTCCTGGGCGGCGGACGGTTCCGCAACCTGGGCGAGGGGCTCTGTCTCCTGGGCACGATGCTCTTCGGCGCCGGCATCTGGCTGGTGGCCCAGATCTACCACCTTGACGAGCATTACCCCAACGCCTTCCTGGTCTGGGGGCTGGGCGCCCTGGCGCTGGGCCTGGCCCTGCCCTCCATCCCCCAGGCCATCCTGGCCACGGTGCTCCTGACCATCTGGTGCGGCGTGGAACGGTTTGACTTCGACAGCCCCAGGTATCTCGCGCCGCTCCTGCTGGCCCTGGTCGTGGGCGCCCTGGCCTGGCGGCGGAAGTCGCGCCTGCTCCTGGGCGTGCTCCTGCTGGCCTTTACCGCCGTGATCGTTTTCATCCTGCCGGACATTGACCGCCACCCCTGGCTGATTTTCTGCACGATCCTCAACCTGGGCGCGCTCTGGATCGCGCTCCGGTTCCTCGTCCGGACGCAGGGCGGCTTTCCCGAGTCGGCCCCCGTCTTCGGCTTCTTCGGCTGGGCGATTTTCTACGTGTCGCTCTACCTGCTGTGCTTCCCGGACCTGAATCATCATCTGCTGAGCACCGATCACCCGGTCACGGGGTGGGTCGGGGCGGCGTGGCTGACGCCGTTCGGCATCACCCTGCTGGCCTGGTTCGGGGTATTGTGGAACCGGGTCCAGGCCGGGAAAGACGCCGCGCCGGAGGAGGGCGGTTTCGAGATCTACCTCGTCCCGCTGATGGTCTTGTTCGTGGTCGCCGGCGTGCTGTGGCCCCAGGCCTTCCAGGGCTGGAACCTGTCGGCGCCCTGCAACCTGGCGCTCCTCGCGCTGGCCGTGGCCCTGATGGCGCGCGGCTGCCGCCAAACCCGGGCCGGCGACGCCGTCACCGGCTCCGTTTTGCTGATCGCGCTGAGCGTGCCCCGCTATTTTGATCTCTTTGACAGCCTTTTCCTGCGCGGCCTGGCCTTTATCGTCATCGGCGCGGTCATTTTCGCCGAGGGCTACCTGTATGCGCGGACGAAGAAGGAAAAGCGGAAGGCAGCCGACGCATGACATTGCTGATTGCTGATAGCTGATTGTTTATTGCTGATTGGGGACTATCCCGGGAATTTTTGTTCCGCGAACAGCGGCTATTCTTAATGAAAACCTGGATGACCATCGGCGCCGCCGCCTTGCAAGTGCTCGTGCTGGCCTGGATGGCCGGCGAGCGCGAGCTGATCCTCCACGCCGGGCGGACCGTCTACCTGCGCACCGCACCCATTGACCCGCGGGATCCGTTTCGCGGCGATTTCGTCCACCTCGACTACGAGATCAGCCACGCGACCTCCAACCAGGTCCGCGGCGGGCTGTCGCTGCCGCCCTCGGCGGACGCGCAGGGCTCCCAGGAAATCATGGTCTATGCCGCGCTGAAGCTGGACGGCGACCTGGCGTCGCTCGATTACGTCTCGGATCGGAAGCCGGCGGACGCCGAGGTTGTCCTGCGCGGCTACGCCCAGCGACAGGGTCGTCCGGGCCTGGATATCCGCTACGGCCTGGAAGCCTATTTCGTCGAACAGGGCCAGGGGCGGGTGCTGGAGCGCGTCCGGAGTGTGGGCGGCATCCAGGTTCCCCTCGAGATGGCGGTGGCGGTCTCCGGCAGCGGCAAAAGCGTGCTCAAGGACCACCGCTGGAGCCCGATCGGCATCGGGCTGGCGCTCTCGAACGAGACCCGCACGGTGACGAACGATTTTGGGAACCGGATCGTGACCAATCGCTTCCCCGTCGTCGTGACGGCCACGGTGACGTTGCTGAACGCCTCGTCCAATGACCTGGCCGTCGTGGACCTGCCGGGGGGCCAGTCACTCGAACTGGCAGCCGATACCCTCCGGGGTTGGGCGCACAACCCTTGGAACTGGACCGGCGCCGGCCGGACGCGACCTGCCCCGACCGACGCGGACGTGCAGGTCCTCAAGCCCGGCGAAACCCATGCCTTCCGCGTTGACCTGGGCAATCCGGATTGGTTTGTCAGCCGGAGCAACGAACCGCCGCGCACCGTCAGCGGCCTCGCCGCATGGTCCGACCGGTTCCGCCTGTGGTACTCTCCGCCGCCGGAGGAGGCCTGCCGACAGCTCCAGCGCGCCGGCCTGATCTGGCACGGACGCCTGCCCAGCCGCGCCTTCACCGGCGGGGGGCAGGTGGACTGACGTTCCTCCGGTGGAAGCGGCGCCCCCGCCGCTTCTTCTTGATTATGAAGCGCAAGCCTCCAGCCCTCGTCATCGTCACCTCCGGTGGAAGCGGCGCCCCCGCCGCTTCTTCTTGATTATGAAGCGCAAGCCTCCAGCCCTCGTCATCGTCAACACCACCGTGGCCAAGCGGGCGGACGCCCTCAAGCTGGCCGGGGCCATTGTGGACTCCCGCCTGGCGGCCTGCGCCCAGTTCATGCCCATCCACAGCGTCTTCCGCTGGAAGGGCAAGCGCGAATCCACCCCCGAGTATCTCGTGCTGGCCAAGACGCGCGCGGCGCTGGCAGCGGACCTGATGGCCTTCATCCGGCGCCGGCACCCCTACGAGGTGCCCGAGATTTTGGCCGCGCCGGTGATCGCCGTCCATGGGAAGTACCGGGAATGGGTCGAGGATGAAACGAGGGGTATGACATGAAACTGGAAACTTGAAATTGGAAATTGAGGCAAGACATGAAAAGAGTTTACGAACTGGATGTTTATAAACTCGCCGAAGAATTGTCGGACATGGTCTGGTACGACTTTGACAAGTGGAGTATTAAAGCTCAAAAAACAATAGGATATCAGGTCATACGAGCCTCTGACAGCATCGCCGCCAATATCGCGGAAGGATATGGACGTTATACTCCAGCCGACAGAAAAAAGTTCTATTTGTATGCCCGTGGCTCTTTTGAAGAGACAAAAGCATGGCTGCGAAAACTTATCAGGAGAAAAGTAATATCCGGCACCCGTGTGGCGGACTACAAGTCCCTCGTCGATGAACTTGGCCCGAAATTGAACGCCTTCATTAATAGCACGACAGCATCGAGGGTAACTTTCTAATGTCAATTTTCCAATTTCATCTATGAACCTGACCGTCAACGGCGAGCCGGTGTCGGCGGCCGACGTCGAACAGGAATACCGGCGTTTGGTCAAGGCCCTCGGGCCGCGCCTGCCGCCCGGCGAGCTCGAGCGGCGCGCGGACCAGCTCCAGCGCCAGGCGCTCGATCACGCCATCGGGCGGCGGCTGCTCGTGCAGGAGGCCCGGCGGCGCGGCCTGGGGGCGCCGCCGGAGGAGATCGAAGGCGCGGCCGCCGCCCTCGCCCAGGCCTGCGGCGGCGAGGCCGTCTTCCAGGCGCACCTGGAAGGCCTGAAGTTGTCCCGCGACGATCTCCACCGCCAACTCCTCGAGGCGCGCCAGGCGGAGGCGCTGATCGCCCAGGTCACCGCGGCCTGCCCCGCGCCGGCGGAGGAGGAGATTGACGCTTACCTGGAAGCGCATCTCCGCGCGCTGCTCGGCGGGGAGGTGTCGGAGGATTCCTCCCCCTCCCCCGCCGCCCTCCGCGAAGAGGCCCGCCGCCGGCTGGCCGACGCGGCCCGCAACGACGCCCTGGCGGCCTTCATCGCCGGGCTGAGAAAAGCGGCCTCAATATCCTGTTGATTTTTCCGCCGCGACGCGCCATCCTTCTCTTCCGTCCCGCCCGCGCCCCCCGGCGCGCCCGGAACCCCCGATGAGCAGTTACCGCGAACGCGAGAAGTCCGTCGGCCTCAGCCTGCTGGTGGATTTTCTTCTCCTCCTGCCGGACCTCGTGGCGGCCGTCCTATCCCACTCCCTGACCCTGATGGCCGACGCCCTGAAGTGCGCCAACGAGCTGGTGGCCACGTTCCTCTCCTGGCTGGCCCTGCGCCGGATCGGCCGCGGCAAGTCCCACTACTTCGACTACGGCCTGGGCAAGCTCGAGAACCTGACGAGCATCGTCGTGGCCTGGCTGATGTTTCTCTCCCTGGTCTTCGTGCTCTACAGCGCCTTGCACCACTTGCGGGAACCGCGCGCCATGCACCAGGGCGGCGTGCTGCTGGGCGTCCTGTTCATGACCATCGGCTGCGGCGCCAATGTCTGGCTCTGGATCAAGAACCGCCGCCTCGCCCGCAAGGCCCACTCCCCCATCATGGAATCCCAGTGGCGCCTGTTCCGCGCCAAGGCCGTGGCCGACGCCACCGTCCTGGCCACGCTGCTCCTGAGCCTGGCCCTGCGGCGCCATGCCTGGCACGTCTACATCGATCCCTGCGGCTCGCTGGTCATCGCCGGCTTCCTGCTCTTCTCGATCTACCATGTCGTGGCCCAGTCGGTGAACGACCTGCTGGACCGGACCCTGGACGAGTCGCTCCAGATGATCATCGTCAAGGACCTGGCCGCCTTCTACGACCACTACAAGGCCCTGCACGGCGTCCATTCCCGGCGCTCGGGCAGTAACATTTACATCGAGATCTTCCTCGAGTTCGAGGGCGACAAGCGCATGAACGAGGTCCAGGAAATCATCAACCGGATCCAGGCCGCGATCCAGGAGCATATCAAGGGCAGCTTCGTCGCCGTCATCCCGGCGAACCGGCCGGTCCGCCGGAACGACGAGCCCCCGGGCTGAGCCGGCCATTGGCAGGCTGGTCTTTCGACCCCCGTATTTCCAAAATAGGTTTATGCGGCCGTCGATCTTCAGCCGACTGGCGGGGTACGAAGACACACTGAAAACGAGTCCCGACAGCCGGGGGTCAGGCCTCGTATGGGAAATCCCGGGTAAAATGCCAAGGTATTGATCGAGGCTCTCCTGACGCCCTGGCGCCATGCCAACGAGGCAAACCAATTGCCACGGCTTCAGCGGATGGCTCTAACCAACCACAAGGGACGATGACCATGACACCTCGAGAAACGAAATGCCCGACAAAGACAATTACGCCAGCGGGATTCATTCTTGCGGGACTGCTGGCGATGCTGATGCCGGGCTGCGCAAGCATCCACACGGCTGCAAGCGATGGCGATCTTGCCGCTGTCACTGCATATTTGCAGGACGGTGCGGACGTGAACGCAAGGGATCGGGACGGCCACACCCCGTTGATGCTGGCTGTGGACGAGGGCCAAGTGGACGTTGTCAAATATCTTGTCGACAAGGGAGCGGACGTGAACTGCAAGGATAAGGCCGGCACAACGCCGCTGATGCTGGCGGTCGTCCCTTTGTCTCCAAGATACTGGAGCCTATCGATGGGCAAGTTGGATGTGGCCAGATTCCTGGTTGATCATGGCGCGGACGTGAACGCACGGAGCAGGAGCGGCATGACGCCGCTGATGTATGCCGTGCTCGGGGAAGAGTTGGATATGGTAAAATTCCTGGTGGATAAGGGGGCGGATGTGAACGCGCAAGACGAGAAAGGACTAACGTCGTTGGTGCTAGCCAGGATGCAGGGCAAGCAGGCTGTGGCCGATTTCCTCAAGCGGCACGGCGCACAGGCAGAGCCTTCTCCGGCCCATTCCCGCTCAAAATAAAAGGGCCCTCCCGTATGGCGCCGACCGTTCAACTGTGTTGCGCCACAGCGAACCGGCGGAAGAGCTGACAGCCGGTCATTGAAGCGTGTAAATCGTTATCTTGACAAGCGATAAGAAAAGAGGAATCTCGCTAAGAATCAATGGGATCGGTGTATAATAGTTTTATTAATCCGGGGTTAATCGAGTTGGACAACAAAGCGAAAACGGAGACCAAATGAAAAAAGCGATCAGAGTCATGTTGGCGTTCGTGACGATGCTTGGTCTGGCAGGATGCGCGACATATCCGACCACCATCGATCAGGCAACGAAGCAGACAACGAAAAGCGTCTGCGTCCTGAGCGAGGTCGGCATGCCGGGCTTGATTCATTTGGGCTATGGCGGCCCGACTGCGGCCGAAGCCGGTGGTGTGCCGGGCCAAATTACGATTAGCGGAATCAGTGTGGCGGCGGGACCCAAGACCGTTTATGGGACGATCCTCTCGACAAAGCTGCTGGGCTCCTTCAAAACCAAGCTGCAGGCAAAGTCTGTCTTTACGCTGAAGCCGGACAACTCCACCGCTGCCGACGCGGCGTTTGTCCTGGACTTAAAGGCGGCGGATCTGGTGGCCGCGCCTATCGGGCCCGTAGGAACCAGGATGAGGCCTGTGGTGACCGTGGTGGTCACGCTCGTGGCCAACCCGCCATTCAAAATTGTGCAAGACCGCTCCGGCCTGTTCAGCACGACCGATGACCCGGCCAAACACAAGGTCCTGTTTCAGAAAGAGAGCCAAGTAGGACTGCCCATGTTTTCATCGGTCGAAGGCGTGTCCTATCGGAACCAAAAAGATTACCGGGCACTGGATGTATTCGAGGAAACGTTCACCAAGTCGATAGATGCCGCCCTGGATAACATCATGGCTGGCTGGTGAGAACGGGCGCAGCATGGCCGGCCTGGGCTCCGACAAGCTTTCCCATGCGGAACAGGAGTCACCCATGCCAGGCCAAGTCAAACCCAAACCGTCCTCCCGGTCTCCGAGTCTCCGAGAGGGGAGATGATCGTGCAATATTCAGGTAGTAGGTCGCGGGCCGGTCGCCGATTTTTCAAATAATCCTACCCGCTGTCAAAATTCAAGCGGGAAACGATTTTTGAAGGATGACATGTCTGATGCCGTAAACGCAGACGGAACTATCTATACGGCGGAAAACGCTTTTCGACCCCCGCGACCCCAAGGCGGCAGGAGGCGCAGGCTATACCCGGGGTTGAGCGGGGCGGGCTAGACGCCGGGCAGGCCCGGCAGGCCCAGCTCGGCGGCCATCTGGCGGATCTCCGCGCGCAGGGCGGCGTTGAGGGGAATGCCCCGCTCCCGGCGCTCGAGGGAGGCCAGGTATTCCTTCTCGCCGGCCGTGTAGATGCGTTCCGCGCCCGGCATCCGGCGCGAGGCCCGCAGGGCCCGCAGGATCTCCCCGGCGGTCTTCCGGAAATCGTCCGGCGCGGTGAAGGCCGCGACGTTGATGGCGATGAAAAAGTGCCCCAGGCGGTAGGGCACCTTCCGGCCGTCCTGGAAGCCCAGCAGCATCTTGAGATAGGCGCCCTGCTGGAGCGCGGCCGACAGGATTTCCACGACCGCGGCATAGCCGTAGCCCTTGTAGCCCGCGGTTTCCTCCCCGATCCCGCCCAGGGGCGCCAGGGCCGCGGTCCCCGCCACGAGGTCGTCGAGGACCTGGCCGGCGTCGGTGAGGGCCTCGCCGCGCGCGCCGATGACCCAGCCCGGCGGCAGGGGCTTGCCGGCCTTGGCGTAGACCTCGATCTTGCCGCGCTGGGTGACCGAGGTGGCGCAGTCCAGCAGGAAGGGAAAGGGCTCGTCCGTGGGCAGGGCGAAGGTCAGGGGGTTGGTCCCCAGCATGTTCTCCAGGCCGAACGTCGGCGCGATCGAGGGGCGGGCGTTGGTGCCGGTGACGCCGATCATGCCGGCCTCGGCCGCCATCAGGGCATAGAAGCCGGCGATGCCGTAGTGGTTGGAGTTGCGCACCGCCACCATGCCCAGGCCGGCCTTGGCGGCCTTGTCCATCGCCAGGCGCATGGCGCGCTCGGCGATCACCTGGCCCAGGCCGTTGTGGCCGTCGAGCACGGCCGTGGCCGGCGCCTCGCGCACGAGCTCGACGCGCGTCACGGGGCTGATGATCCCCTCCCGGATGCGGTCGTAGTAGATCGGCTTCAGCCGGTTGATGCCGTGCGAGTCAATGCCGCGCAGGTCGGCGGCGATCAGGACCCGGGCGCAGACGGCCGCGTCCTCCGCCGGCGCGCCCAGGCCGCGGAAGACGGCGGCCATGAAAGTTTCCAGGTCCGCGGCCTTCACCCGGACAACGTCCTGCTCCTGCTGTTCCATGGTCCGTCCCTCCTGTGGTTGCCGGCGCGGCGCGCCGACTTGACGCCTCTTCCCATAGCAGCTCCCGGCGTCCTCTGCAACCCTTCGCTGGCGCCGGCCGGTTTCGTGGTTGACGGTCCGGCGCGCATCGGGCTAGCCTGTCGACTGCCGTCCGGCGCCGCGCCGGAGGCGGGAGGAGGCGAGGTTGGATTTTCCGATACTGGCCCTGGCCTTCCTGGCGGCCGCGGCGGCCGGCTTGGTCAACGCCGTGGCCGGCGGGGGCACCTTGCTCAGTTTCCCGGCCCTGGTGGCCCTGGGCATTTCACCGGTGGCGGCCAATGTGACCAATACGATCGCGCTGTGCCCGGGCTACCTCGGCGGCGCCCTCGCCCAGCGCCGGGAGCTTTCCGGCCAGCGGCGCCGTCTGGCGACCGTCCTGGCCATCTCGGTTCCCGGCGGCCTGGCCGGCGCCTGGCTGCTGCTCCGCTCGGGGGAGCGGATGTTCGGCGCCGTCGTTCCCTACCTGCTCCTGGCTGCCTCGCTCTGGCTGGCCTTGCGGCCCCTCCTGGAACGCCGTGCGCCGGCCGCGGACGGCCGGCGCGGGGCGTGGGCGCTCTTGGCCCTGGCCGCGGTCTACGGCGGTTACTTCGGCGCCGGCGCCAGCGTGGTCGTCCTGGCCGTGCTGGAGGGAATCTACGCCGACTCGCTCACCCGCCTCAATTTCCTCAAGCAGGCGGCCGCTTTCAGCATCCATCTCAGCGCGGCCCTCTATTTCGCCCTGGCCGTGCCGGTGCACTGGACGCTCGTCCTGGCGATGGCGTGCGGATCGGCGGCCGGCGGCTGGGCCGGCGGCCGGCTGGCGGAGCGCATCCGGCCGGCCGCCCTGCGCTGGACGGCGGTCGCGATCGGCCTGGCCGCGGCGCTGGTCCTCCTGCTCAAGCAGGCCTGAAGCCCTACGCCGGCCCCCGCTTCCGCCACCATGGAATTCGGGGAAACCAGGCGGACAGCCTGCCGGCGCGGATGCCCATTTCCATATTTCAACAATTGTTGAAGTGTGGAAGCCACGATCTCGAGGGCGAATTCGAGCGTGCCCAGTTCGGCCGGGCGCCCTTGCTTCTTTGCCCGCGGACCCGCCCCCGGCCCGGATCAGCGATTCCGCGGCAAGCGTCCCAGCAGCCGCAGCAAGCCATCGAGGATGGTCATGGGATGCGGCGGGCAACCGGGCACATAAAGGTCCACCGGCACGAGCCCCCCGGCTCCATCCAGCGAGGCGGGATACCCCCGGTAGGGTCCGCCCGAAATGGCGCAGGCGCCCACGGCAATCACGAGCTTGGGATCGGGCACGGCGTCCCACGTTTTTTTCAAGGCCAGCTCCATGTGACGCGTCACCGGCCCGGTGATCAGCAGCCCGTCGGCATGGCGGGGGGAAGCCACGAACTGAATGCCAAACCGTTCGAGATCGAACACCACCGTATTGAGGACATTCACGTCGGCCTCGCAGGCATTGCAGCCGCCCGCGCTGACTTGCCGCAGTTTCAACGACCGGCGGAACAGGCGGCGCATTGCCGTTTCCAACTCCCGCACCCTCGGCAAGGCCGACAGGCCCGCCGTCTCCAGCTCCCGTCGGTCCCGGGCGGCCATCCGGTATTCCCGCGTGAATGTCAAGGCCCCCGGCGGGCAGGCCCGGGCGCAGGCGCCGCAGAACAGGCACCTCCCCAAGTCCAGCCGCCAGCCGTGTTCATCCAGAACAATGGCCTCGGTCGGGCAGACCTCGGCGCACGCCCGGCAACCGGCGGCACAGCGGCCGGGGTCGCGGATCGGGCAGCCCTGGAACCGATCCGAAAACTCCGGTTCCCGCCGGGGATAGGCCACGGTCCGATGCTTCTGGAACCAGCGGGCCCTTACGATCGCAAACATGGCAGGCTCCCATTACAAATCATGGCCGCAATAAGAGAGGTTAAAGCTCTTGTTGCACAAGGGGAAATCCGAGATCGGCTGCTGGCGCATCGCCATGGCCAGACCCAGCCAGTTATGAAAGGACGGATCCACCACTTTATACCGGCGGAAGCGCCCGCGCCCGTCCGTGATAACGGCGTGGACGATTTCCCCGCGCCAGCCCTCGACCAGGGACACCGTCAGCGCGTCCGGCTTCAAGGCCCCCGGCGGCGTCCGGATCGGCCCCTCCGGCAACTGGTCGAGCTGGCGTTCGATAAACTCGAGCGACCGTTGAATTTCAAGCCAACGCACGTAGGCGCGCGCGAAGACATCCCCGGATTCGGCCAGGGACACGGGAATCTGATGATAGCAGAAGAGGCCGAAGGGAAATTCATAGCGCACGTCCCGCTCGACTCCGCAGGCCCTGGCCGCCGGACCCACCAGGCCAAGTTCCCGCGCCATCTGCGCCGACAACACTCCCGTCTGCTCGAAACGGGCCATCACCGACGGCGTGCTCCAGAGGAGGTCCGCCGCGCTCCGGACGTCCCGGCGGGCCTGTTCCAGCCGGCGCTGCAGTTCCCGCAGGCGCTCCGGCTCCAAGTCATGCGCCACGCCGCCCGGGCAGATCAATCCGCGCCCGAAACGATTTCCGCACCAGGCGGCGGTCAGGTTGAGAAAATCGCCGCGAATGCGGCCGCCATAGGCCGCCGTGGGAAGAAACCCCACATCCCCGGCCAGGGCGCCCAGGTCCCCGGTATGATTTGCCAGCCGCTCCAATTCCAGGGCCACGGCCCGGAGCGCCTGTCCCCGGGAGGGGACCGGAGATTCCCCCAGGGCTTCCAGGCACTGGCAATAGGCCGTGGCGTGACCGACGGACGTGTCGCCCGCCAGGGTCTCCACGAGAAACGGCGTCCGCTTGTCCGGCCCTGAAACCAGCGCCTGTTCCACCCCGCGATGCTGGTATCCCAGAGCTATCTCCAGGTGAAAAACCTGTTCGCCGTGGCACTGGAAGCGGAAGTGGCCCGGCTCGATGATGCCGGCATGCACCGGACCGACCGCCACCTCATGAATTTCTTCGCCGGCCATGCGGAAGAATTCCGTCACGCCGGGCGCCGGGGCCGCCGGCGCCGGACGCGTCGCCGCGGCGGGCGCACCGGGAAACCGTCCGTGGAAGCGCACGGGCTTCAGCCAGGGATGGCCGGCCGGCACGATGCCCCACTGCTCGGCCAACTCGCGTTCAAATCCCTGCGCCTGGGGGCAGTCCGGCGTCAGCGCGGGGTAGGACGCCCCGGGCCGCGCGCCCAGGACGCTCAGCCGGCCCTGCCCGGCCGGGGCCAGGATCGCCGTCAGCTGAAGGGCGTCATCCCGATCCGGCCATCCGAACAGGGCCACGATCCGCCCGCCCGCGGCCACGGCATCCACGATCGCCTGGCGCCAGGCCGAGATGTCCATGAGCGGCAGCTGCTCCAGGGCCAGCGCCGTTTGCGGATGCAGGGAGGGCGCGGAGAGCGGTGTCATGGTTTGCCCTCCACGATGGCCGCCGCGCGCCACAGCAGGTCCCGGTAGCCCGCGGGCAGCCAGAGCCCGACCGCCAGCAGAACGCCGAGCGAGCCCGCCACGATGAGGATCCCGGCCAGGCCGCCCGGCGCCGCGCGCACGGGGAGGCTGGGCTCGCCCCAGGCCATGGCAATCGCGTGTTTCAGGGCGCTGACGAAAATGGCGCCCGTTCCGGCCAGGAACACGACCAGGGCCACATAGGCGCCCTGTTGCACCGCCGACATGGCGATCTGGAACTCGCTCATGAACAACGCGAACGGCGCCAACCCGATCAGGGCCAGCAGGGCGCCCAGCAATCCCGCCCCCCACACCGGGCAGACCTTGAGCATGCCCTGCATGCGCGTCATGTCGTGGGTTCCGTAGATCTGCCCCAGGCGCCCGGCGGAGAAAAACGCCAGCGCCTTGCAGACCGAATGATTGAACACATGGAACAGGGCGGCGAAGGCGCCCAGGCCGCCCAGGCCCAGACCCAGCGCCATGATGCCCAGGTGCTCCACGCTATGATAGGCCAGCAGGCGCTTGACGTCCTCCTGGAAGAGGATGAACGCGGCGGCCACCCCGATCGAAAGCAGCCCGAACACCTGCAGAATCCGCAGGCTCCACCCGGAACCGCCGGTCGCGGCCTCCAGGATCGCCACGTAACGCATGATGCAATAGAGCGCCGTGTTCAGCAGGAACCCCGAAAACAGGGCCGAAACCGGCGCCGGCGCCTGGCTGTGGGCATCCGGCAGCCAGCTGTGCAGGGGAGCCAGGCCGGCCTTGGTGCCGTAGCCGACCAGCAGGAAAATAAACGCCAGCTTCAGCACCGGCAGGTTCAAGTCGGGCGCCGCGGCGCGCAGCTGGGTCCACAAGAGCAGGCCGGCGCCATCCGCGCTCAGCCCTCGCGCCGAGGCCGCCACCAGCAGGGTGCCCATGAAGGCGCAGGCCACCCCGACCGAGCACATCAGCAGGTATTTCCACATCGCCTCCAGGGACGCCCGGGTGCGGTGCACACAAATCAGAAACGCCGTCATCAGCGTCGTGGCCTCGATCCCGATCCACATCACCCCCACGTTGTTGGAAATGACCACCAGCACCATGGCGGCAAGCGACCCGCACCAGAGCGCGGCAAACGTCCTGATCGCCCGGGGCTGGATTTCATAACGGCGAATTTCCTCGCCGAAATAGCCCCAGGCAAAGACCGTGCTCAGGCCGAAAACCAGCATCATCACGGCCAGGTGATAGGCGGACAGGGCATCCAGGGTGAACCAGCCCCACTCAATCCGGGCGGGGCGCCCGGCCGCCACCGGCCAGAGCCACACGCCCGCCGTCAGGACTTCCAGGGCCACGCTCGCCGTCAGTGCGCCCAGCACGAGCCGCGGCCTCCGGAGCAGGAGGCAGAGGCCGGCGCCGAGCGCCGGAATTCCCAGCAGCAATCCGAATCCCATTCCCACCGGCATATCCGTCATCCCTTCAAGCGGTCCATCTGGTCCACATCGATATGGTCAAAGACCCGGCTGATCCGGTCGATGGCGAGCCCCATGACAAAGACGGCCACGAACACGTCCAGCAACACCCCCAGCTCGACCAGCCAATGAATGTTGCCCACGACCATCAGCCCAAACGCGTAAATCCCGTTCTCCAGCACCAGGAAGCCCAGGACCTGGCTCAACGCCTTGCGCCGGCTGATCACCAGGAACAGCCCGGTGAACACCATGAACAGGGCCGCTGAAAAGGCGAGCGCGGGCACCCCCAGCCCAATGCCGCGCACCTGCCGCCCCAGCCAGAAGGTCAGCGCCAGCATCCCGATCCCCAGCGCCAGGGAGAACGAATAGCCCACCAGGGGGGCCGCTTCGCGGCGGACATTGGCTTCCCGCAGCGCCCGGTTCAGCAGCCAGGGGAAAACCCCGCCCTTCAGCAACACGGTCAGGGCCGCCAGGAACAGGGCGCGGCCCAGCCGGTCCGGCGCGATGACCAGGAACGGCAGGACGGCCAGCACCACGCCCTGCACCGCCACGACGCGGATGCTGGCGCCGAGCAGGCTGGACCCCAGCAGGGTCAAGTTGGTCAGCATCAACAGGACAAAGAGCGCATTCAATGCCATGCTAATCCCCGGGTTGCATCACCAGCATCATCGCCAGCGCCGCCAGCGTCAGGGCGCCAACCAGCAAGGTCGGCACGCGCGCCAGCCGCAGGCGGGCCATGACGGACTCCAACACCCCGATCCCCACGGCCAACAAGCCCATGGCGCCCAAAAACACCAGGGCATCCCACCCCACCGAGCCGTGCGACGCCGGCAAGAAAAGGCCTGCCAGGAGGGCGGCAAACACCCACAACCTGAGGGCCGCCCCATAGAGGATCGCGGCGAAATCCGGCCCGCCATGGTCCAGCACCATCACCTCGTGAATCATGGTCAGTTCCAGGTGCGTTCGGGGATCGTCAACCGGCATCCGGGAATTTTCCGCCAGCAGAACCCCCAGCCAGGCCGCAGCCGTCAAGACCAGCCCCGGCCCGACCGTCAGCCAGGATTTCGCCGCCAGGCCCGCCTCAATCCCGGAGAGCGAGAGGCTGCCCGAGGCGCGGGCCATGGCCGCCAGCCCGACCAGGAACGCGGGCTCCGCCAGCATCGAAAAGAACGCCTCGCGGCTGGCCCCCATGCCCTCGAAACTCGAGCCGGTGTCCAGGGCGGCCACCAGGGTCAGGAAACGCGCCAATCCCAGCAGATAGGCGAACAGGACCAGGTCCCCGCCGAAGGCCAGCGGGGCGGCAGCCGGGCCGAACGGCGTCAGGCCCAGCGCCACCAGCACGGCGGCCAGGCCGACCCACGGCCCGGCGCGGAAGACCCAGGTCGTCGTGCGGCTATACACGGCGCCTTTGTGGAGCAACTTCCAGAGATCATAATACAGCTGCAGGACGGGCGGCCCTTGCCGCCCGGCGACGAACGCCTTGACGCGGTTGATCACGCCCGGCAGCAGCGGCGCCAGCCCGAGAGCCAATCCTGTTTGCAGCCAGGGGACCGGATTCATACGCAACTCGCATACCAGATCAGAAGCGCCAGCAGGGTCAGGGCGATATACAACACATACAATTGGAGCTGGCCATGCTGGATCCAGCGCAGCTTGGAAAACGCCCAGCGGATCCGCGCGAAGAGGGGCTGGAACACCCCCTCGCGAAATCCGTCCTCCGTCTCGGTGGCGATGAAGGACTCCCCGGGGAAAATCCCCTGGGGCAGCATACGCCGCTGGCCGGTCCGCAGCGCCCAGCGGAACCAGTCCACGAACACCAGGGCAAACGAGGAGGCCGTGTATTGCATGCGCGCCGAGGGCGCGGCATAGCCGCAATCCCAGGTCGGGCCCCGCCGCTGCGGACGGCCCTTCAAGAGCGCCCAGCGCACCCCCCAGAGCAGGCCTGCCAGGAGCAACCCTCCCCACAGGCAGGCCGTCATCCCGCCCAACAGGCCCAGGGCGTTCCCGGCCCCCGCAAAAACCGCGTCCACCGGCTCGCGCGTCAGGAGAGCCACCGCCGCTTGCATGGCCCGCACGGCCCACGGCGCGCCCAGGCCGATGGCGGCGCAGGCGAGCGCCAGCGCCGCCATCGGCCAGCGCATGGCCCAGCCGGGATCCGCCGCCGCGCGGGCGCGCTCGGAACGGGGCTCGCCCAGGAACACGATCCCGAACGCCTTGGCAAAACAGGCCGCCGCCAGGCCGCCGATCAGCCCCAGGCCGACGATGGCCGCCAGAAAGGGGAACGGCTGCGCCGCCGGTTCAAGGCAGGACAAAAAGGAGCCGTAATAAATCAGGAACTCGCTGATGAAACCGTTGAGCGGCGGCAGGCCGGCGATGGCCGCCGAACCGACCAAAAAAACGGCCGCGGTCCACCGCATCCGCTTCGCCAGCCCTCCCAGTTGGTCGATATCCCGCGTGCCGGCCGCGCGCGCCACCGCCCCGGCCCCCAGGAACAACAGGCTTTTGAACAGGGCATGATTGACCACGTGCAGCAAGGCGCCGGCGAATCCCAGCTGGGCGATCAAGGGATGCCCCGTGCTCTGGCCGAGCACCCCCACCCCCAGCCCCAAGGCGATGATCCCGATATTCTCGACGCTATGATAGGCCAGCAACCGCTTGAGATCATGCTGGGCCAGCGCATAGATCACGCCCAGGACGCCGGAGGTCACCCCGATCCCCACCAGGATCCAGCCCCATTCCACGCGGGGCGTTCCCAACAGCAGGAGCATGCGCGCCAGCCCGTAAATCCCGGTCTTGATCATCACCCCGGAAAGGACCGCGGACACGTGGCTGGGCGCCGCCGGGTGGGCCTCCGGCAGCCAGACGTGGAGCGGAAGGAACCCGGCCTTGGCCCCGAACCCGATGAGCGCCAGGAAAAAGACCACGCCGGCCACGGCCGGCGGCAACTCCCCCATCCGGTCGAAATCCAGCGTTCCGGCCTCGCGCCACACCAGCATGAACATCACCAGCAGAAAGGCCGTTCCCAGATGCGTCGCCACGAGATACACCCAGCCCGCTTCCCGGACCTCCGGCTGATGGTGCTCGTGCATGACCAGGAAAAACGACGCCAACGCCATGCCTTCCCACGCCATCAGGAACAGCAGGCCATTGCGCGCCAGGAGCACCCCGATCATGCTCGCCGTCAGGACGTTGTAATAAAACCAGGAACGCGCCGCCGCGGGCCCATCGGCGAAAGGCTGAAGATACTCAACGCCATAGAGCGCGCTCAACGCGGCCACCCATAACACCGGGATCAGAAAGACGGCGGAAACGGCGTCCAGCCCCACGGCCAGCGAGCCCCCCGGCATGGACCAGGGCAACACCAGCGACATGGCCGGACCGCCCAGCAACACCCTGACGCCGGGAATCGTCCCCAGCAGGGCGGCGCCAAGGGCCCCACCAACCGCCACCGCCGCCGCCGCGCGCGGAACGCGCTGCAGCCCGAAGGCGGCCAGGCCGCTCGCCAGCAAGGCCGCGCCGGCCATCAGGAGCAGGCTCATGACGGCCGCCCCCCGGGGGCTCCGGCCGGAACGGGAAGCTTCGCTTCGATCCGTCGGACCGCATCCTGGATCTCGTCCGCAGAAGCGCGGCGGACCAGCAAGGCATTAAAATCAGGCTGGCGCAACGCGTGGGATAAGCGGGCCAACAGGTGCAGGTGTATCTTCGGCGCCGGGCTCACCAGGGTGAACAGGGCAAACACCGGCTGACCATCCAGGGCCGCAAAGTCCACCGGCTGCGCCGGGAAACAGAGGGTGACCAGGGGGCGCGGCACATGGAGCACGATCGGGTTACGGGGATGCGGGATCGCAATGCCCGCGCCGACCCCCGTGGACCCCAGGGCTTCCCGCGCCAGGAGCATGCGGAGCATGAGGTCCCGGTCCACGTCCGGCGGCAAAGGGATGCAGGCGACAATGGAGCGCAACAGGGAGCGTTGATCCGCTCCCGGAATCCGGTAAAACACGCCCCCGTCGCGCAGGGCGTCGGCCAGCGAAGGCAGCGCCTCCTGTTCCCCTTCCGGCCCGTAAAATAAGTCCAAGGGGACAGACATCCGGCGCGACGTGGCCCATTCCAGCAACTCCGCCCGGTTAAAGCGCACCTGGTCGTTGACTTGGCAGCATGGCAGGCCCTCCTGCCGGCTCCATCGATACACGGTTGTTTCGGAAACCCGCAAGAGTTTGGCTACATCTCGAACAGACAGCTGCATGACCGCCGCTCGCTTCCTGCTCCCTGCCTAAAAAAACAC
>CAZVVD010000079.1:0-12002 GCA_964630555.1 uncultured Verrucomicrobiota bacterium
ACCCGGCGGTGTACCGGCTCTCGGACGGGACCTGGGGGGTGATGCTCTCGGGCTCGGGCTACGGGGTGGCGACGGCGCCGGGCTTCGGTGGCTATGACTACACGCCCGTCCAGCGCGATTATGACGGGGACCGCAAGACCGACCCGGCGCTCTACCAACAAGCTGTTGGGAATTGGTTCGTCATGCTTTCTGCTTCCAGTTATGGGATCGCCTCGGCGCAGGCGTTCGGCGGGCTGGGGGCGGCGCCGGTGCCGGGGGACTATGACGGGGACGGGAAGAGCGACCCGGCGATCTACGAGGAGTCCACGGGCTACTGGTATGTGATGCTCTCGGGATCGAGCTATGGGATTGCCGCGGCGCGCTTTGGCGGGCCGGGTTATAGCGCCGTGCCCGGCGATTTCGACGGGGATGGCAAGACCGATCCGGGGGTGTACCAGGAAGCCAGCGGGGATTGGCAGGTCATGCTGTCAGGGAGCGGCTACGGGATCGCCTCGGCCAACTTCGGCTGGCCGGGCTATGGACCGGTCTGGCTGACGCCCACGCGGTTCAGCAGCGGATTCGATTTGACAGTTCCCGTCGGTCAGGTACAGTAAATTTGAATTTTATGCGCGACCACGCGGCCAGAATGACAGGAAACATGTGATGATAACGCGGGCTATGAAGACGCTGGGTGTGGTGATAATTGCGGCGTGGATGTGCGTTACGGACGGGGTACAGGCCGGGAGCCTTGATTCCCCGTCGCCGCCGACCAATCCTTCCAGCGCGATGTATACGCTGAGCGATATTTACACCAAGCTCGATACCGGTGCGCCGGGCAGCAAGCGTTCGGGCGGTTTTGTAGGTCCCACGAATGCGCCGGGCAGCACCGGGCACACGTTGGACGAGCTTATGGACAAGACCCCGTCCACGAACGCCGATGCGGCGGGGGGTGAAGATGTGCTCAATGGCAAGATTTATTGGGGGTTGAAGAGCGGGGAGTGGGGCACTCGCACCGGCGCTATGGCGACTTGTGTTCTTTCGGCCACGACAACCGTCGTGGCGGCGGGGTATTATGGGTCGACGAATCTGAGCCAGGTGGATCCGAAGTTGGCGGCGGAAAATATCGTTGCGGACGTGACGATCTTTGGCGTAGAGGGGGGCCTGATCATTAATACCAATCAAGCCCTGGTGGCGAAGACGGGGCAGACAAATTCGTATGCACCAGGAGACGACGGATATTACCAGAAAGGACTGGCTTGGCCCAGCCCGCGTTTCATGGTTGGAACGGACGCCGAATCGAATTGTGTAACAGACAACCTGACAGGGTTGATGTGGTTGCGAAATCTCGATGCCACGAAAAGGAGTTGGACCAACTCGCTTAGTTATTGCGAGGCGCTAAATGGACTAGATGGACGCGGGAATTTTACGGACTGGCGAATGCCCAACGTTCTGGAGCTACAAAGTTTAATTGCTTTTCAATATTATAACCCGGCGCTTCCCAATACGGAAGGAACAGGGCAGTGGACGCCGGGCGCGCCATTTGTAGGTGTCCTGTCGGATACTTATTGGTCGAGTACTTATGATGCGGATAGCTATCTTGCAACCTTTGAGTGGGTTGTTAACGTGGGCGACGGGCGTGTGCTCATGCTGGGTACGACAGTGGGTACGGCCTATGTGTGGCCGGTTCGTGGTGGACAATGAGGCCTATGACGATCTGAAATAGCACGGGGAGTGGTAGGCGCATAATACCGAGTTCATTCGCAAGAGACCAGTATCGGAAGGTGCCGTCGGTGTGCTGGAAAGCCGGTTGATTGCAAAGGGAAAGTGTTCTTGAGAAGATGCGGAATCGGATAGCAGGGGCGATGTTATGAGACAGCAAGCTGTGAAGATGCTGGGTGTGGTGATAACGGCGGCGTGGATGTGCGTTGCGGACGAGGTGAAGGCCGGGAGCCTTGATTCCCCGTCGCCGCCGACCAATCCTTCCAGCGCGATGTATACGCTGAGCGATATTTACACCAAGCTCGATACCGGTGCGCCGGGCAGCAAGCGTTCGGGCGGTTTTGTAGGTCCCACGAATGCGCCGGGCAGCACCGGGCACACGTTGGACGAGCTTATGGACAAGACCCCGTCCACGAACGCCGATGCGGCGGGGGGTGAAGATGTGCTCAATGGCAAGATTTATTGGGGGTTGAAGAGCGGGGAGTGGGGCACTCGCACCGGCGCTATGGCGACTTGTGTTCTTTCGGCCACGACAACCGTCGTGGCGGCGGGGTATTATGGGCCGACGAATCTGAGCCAGGTGGACACGAACCTGACGGCGAAAAATATCCTGGCGGGCATGACGATCTTTGGTGTAGCGGGTGTGCTGAATAGTAATCGTGCGGCGGTGGCGAAGACGGGGCAGACGAAAGTGGTAAAAACGGGAGACGACGGGACTTATCGGAAGGGAATAATTTGGCCTAGCCCGAGATTCAGGCTTGAGGCGATGGATGGGCCCGGCACGAATTGCGTTTACGACAACCTTACCGGCTTGATGTGGGCACGGCATGCAAATATCGCGAGCAACTCGGTCTGGAGTGCTGAGGGGCAGGTAACATGGGACAATGCGTTCAATGTCATCACCAACGGTTCCACCGGCTTGGTCAATTGTGTTAATTATGGCGGGCACGCGGATTGGCGGATGCCAAATATAAAGGAACTGTTAAGCCTGATCGCTTGGCAGTATGCTGGTGCGTTACAATATGTTTGTTTGTCACTGCCTGTCCCAAATATGTTAGGAACGGCTCAATGCGTACAAGGCGATCCGTTTTTTGATATTGCGGAAACGTACTGGTCAAGCACTGCGGATGCGTCTTCCCCCTCCGGGAAGGTGTGGCTCGTAAGCATCTCCTTTCTCACACATAAAAGCGGAAAGTCAGGCATATCCTATATATGGCCGGTGCGTGGTGGGCGGTGAAGTGATTGATAGATGGATAAAGAAGTTTATTCTGTCGTAACCATATATCGTGAAGACGGCAAAGCTCAGGGACGCATCAGAGGTGACTATGCGAGCTGTGACGGCAGGGAGGGGAAGTGGATGGGTATATGTGCTCGCATTGCTAGGGATAATGACCGGACTCCATACGACGTCTGCAGGCAATATTGACCCAACCAACGGTCTTGCGTGGGCCGAGAATATTGGGTGGGTGAAATATGTGCCTGATGTGACTGTTCATTTCAACGGGACGAACGGCTACCTGACAGGCTATGCGTGGGCCGAAAATATTGGTTGGATCAAACTGGGCGCTGCCATCAGTGGTCCTTATCATAACAACAGTGCCGTTGACTGGGGGGTGAACCTGGCAGCGTCTGGCACCCTATCTGGCTATGCGTGGAGCGAGAGCGTGGGGTGGATTAGTTTTTCCTCGATCGGCAGTCAGATGGCTATCGATTTAGCTTCAGGTTGTTTCGAAGGCTACGCATGGGGGGAGAACTGCGGTTGGATATCTGCAGCCGGTTTAAAGGTGAATTTTATTCCGGTGGTCATTACCGATAATCCGCAATCGCAAGCCGTCAACCTGTGGTCGGCAGCGACGTTCACAGTAACGGCGGCGGGGACCCCTCCGTTGTTTTATCAATGGCAGAAGAATTCTGTGAATATAGTTGGTGCGAGCAATGCGAGTTACACGATTGTTTCGGTCGTTGGCGCAGATGCAGCTGATTTTCGATGTCTGGTCAGCAATATGGTTAATACAACGACGAGTGCGGCGGCTGCCTTAACTGTGAACGAGCAGATGATTGTCCCGACGAATGTGACCGTCAGCGCTGGAATTTATGCCGATAAAATTCGGATTACCTGGAGTCCCGTACGTCTTGCCCTCGGCTACGAAGTCTGGCGAAATATATCCGATATTCCCGAGGCCGCCCTGTGTCTGGGCAAGAATATCGCCGTGCCCTATTATGACGATCTATCGGCGGCGGATGGCCGGACTTATTATTACTGGATCAAGTCGAAACATGTCCTGGGAACCAGCGCATTCAGCGCATCCGCCAGCGGCTGGCGGCGGAGCGCCGGGCTGACCTATTACGCGGATGCCGATATGGACGGGGACGGCAAGATGGACCTGGTTCTCTATGATCGGGCCACGGGAACCTGGTGCGTCAAGCTCTCGGCGAGCGGGTATAACCTGGCCTCGGCGATCCTGGGCGGGCCAGGGTACACGGTTGTGCCGGGCGATTATGACGGAGACGGCAAGACCGATCCGGCCGTTTACGAGGAGGCGACGGGGATCTGGACGGTGATGCTGTCGGGGAGCGGCTATCCGCGTATTTCGGCGACCTTTGGCGGGCCGGGCTGCATGCCGGTGCCGGGGGATTTCGACGCCGACCGCAAGACCGACCCGGCGGTGTACCGGCTCTCGGACGGGACCTGGGGGGTGATGCTCTCGGGCTCTGGCTACGCCGTGGCCACGGCGCCGGGGTTCGGGGGCTACGACTACACCCCCGTCCAGCGCGACTACGACGGGGACCTCAAGACCGATCCGGCCCTGTACCTCCAGGCGGCGGGGAACTGGCACGTGATGCTCTCGGCCTCGAGCTACGGAATCGCCTCGGCGCTCGGGTTCGGCGGGCCGGAGGCGGCGCCGGTGCCGGGGGATTACGACGGGGACGGGAAGACCGACCCGGCGGTCTACCAGGAATCCACGGCCTACTGGTATGTCATGCTCTCGGGCTCGGGCTATGGGATCGGGCGGGCGAGCTTCGGCGGGCCGGGCTGCACGGCCGTGCCGGGGGATTTCGACGGGGACGGGAAGACCGACCCGGCGGTCTATCGGCTCTCGGACGGGACCTGGGGGGTGATGCTCTCGGGCTCTGGCTACGGGATCGCCTCGGCCAACTTCGGCGGCCCGGGCTACGATCCCGTCTGGCTCTCGCCTGCGGAGCCGGCCAGCGGCCTGCAGCCGACCACTCCGATGGGGAACGATCTTCAATAGCGTCCGTTGGTAATCCGGTGGAGGGCCACGGTCTCTCGTGGCCTTCCGGTGGTTATCTGTGAGGATGCGCAGGAGAACCGGCCGGTGTTGGGATCGAGGTTTGATGGATCCTTTCCTGGCCCGTGCCCGGCGTCCGGATCCGGTTCACCGCCGGCGCAGCCGGCGCACGGTCAGGCTGATGAGGAACGCCAAGACGCACAGGGCGGCGATGGACGCCCAGCCCGGCATGGCCATCCACCCCCACTTGGCCGTAAGCCAGCAGGCCGCCCACAGGAAAACGCCGAAACAGACGCCGTCCAGCAGGGCGGAAACGGACCTGGGAATCTTGCGCTCGAAGGCGCCGACCTTGTCATCAAAGTGGGAGCACCAGTTTTCCACGGCTTTGTCTACGGATTGTCCTGGCTCGTCCTTGGGTGGATCCCCGGCGGAGGTCGGCGGATGATCGGGCGCGTTGGGTTTGTTCATGTCATCCTCCTTGCGGTTGAAATCACCCTGCCTCCAAAAGAATCATGGTCTTGCCGGCGAAAGGGGTGGGGATCGAACCCCGTCAGCCCGAGACGGGCACCACGTGGCAAGACCCTGCTGGGCCAAGGTGCGTTGCAGCGAGCGTCGGCCCCAGCCGCTTTTCAGATATCGTTCGCGCCGGCAGGCGGCATCCCGGTCGGGGTAGTCTCCTAGATGAATCTTTTGCCAGGGGCGGAAGGCGCGGGTCCAGCCGCCGCGTCCCGCGTTGTGCGCGGCAAGGCGCGCCTTCGGATCGGCAGTGCTTCCAATGTAGAGTCGTGGGGTGCCAAGGCTTTTCAGCACATAGACGGAGTACATGGTATTCCTGGCGAATCGATCACGCCGCAGCCGATAGGCAAAGGCGGAAGGGGTGGGGATCGAACCCACGGCGCCTTGCGGCGCGCCGGTTTTCAAGACCGGTGCTTTAGACCACTCAGCCACCCTTCCGAAAACGAGAAAAGCGTTATACAAACGTCCGGTTTTTCGCGTGCAGCCGCCCGGGGCGGCTAACGCGACCACGTTAGCCCGCGGCGGGCTTCACGTGGCAAGACCGGTGCTTTAGACCACTCAGCCACCCTTTCAATACAATGCCTTTTGTGGTAGATTATCTCAAATCGATGCCGGACTCAAATGGATTGTTGTGGCGCCCCCTCGGGGAGGTTCCCGCTTGATTCGCGGACGGACGCCTGTTCGACAATCGGGAAAGTCGCATCGTGGAACGCAACCAGAAGCACCGAAAGGATAATGCCATGAAACCATCACCGGGCCCGTGGCTGCAGCTGATCGTGTTCCTGACCCTGCCGCTGATCCTCGGCTGCGGCCGGCCGGGCGCGGCCGTGGGAGCGGCGGAGATGACCATTCCCGAGCTGGGCCTCAGCCTGAACCTGCCGCCCGGCTGGCGGGTCGAGCGCGGCGAACCGCGCATGATGGTGGAGGTCAACGATCCCGACAGTCGCTTCGGGCTGGTCGAGGACTACCCGGCCGAGGGTCAGTCCCTGGAACAGGTGGTCGAGGAATTGATCCGCTTGGATGCCGATGTTGTCACCTCCCGCCAGGCGCTCACGATCGGCGGCTACCCGGCCGTGCTGCTGATCTCGGAAGCCGAGTTTGCCTTGGCCGAGGCGGTGATATTGAAAGACGACCGCGTGATCCGCGTTTCCTTCCGGGTCGAGCGGGAGGCCTTCCCGGTTCAGGGCCCCGCCCTGCGCAAGGCGCTGGCGTCGCTTCGGCTGCACTGATCCCGTCCCCGGGACCGGTGTCGAGGCCTTCCCGGCGTTGACGCCGCGCTTGCCAGGTCCCGGCGCAGCCTGCTATGCTCGCTTCCCGCAAGGCATGGGAAAGGGGCAGGGGATGAACGAGACGATTGCGGAGCGCCTGGAAGCGGTTCGCGGACGCGTGGCGGGCGCCTGCGCCCGGGCCGGGCGCCGGACAGAAACCGTCAACCTGTTGCCGGTCTCCAAGACCCACGGCCCGGAGCGCGTGCGCGAGGCCGCAGAGTGCGGCCTGGCCGTGTTCGGAGAAAACAAGGTCCAGGAGGCCCGCCAGAAAATTCCGCTCTGTCCCGGGCACCTGGATTGGCATCTGGTCGGCCACCTGCAGACCAACAAGGTCAAGGAGGCGGTCCGCCTGTTCACCCGAATCCACTCGGTGGACTCGCTGAAACTGCTGGCCGCGCTGGACGCCGCCGGCGAGCTGACCGGGCGGGTTATGCCGGTTTTCCTGGAGGTTAACGTCTCGGGCGAAAGCTCCAAGTTCGGCCTGGCGCCCGAGGCGGTGCCCGCGATCCTGGAAGCCGCCAACGGAATGCGTCGGGTCCAGGTGGATGGGCTGATGACCATCCCGCCCCTGGCGGAGGACCCCGAGCATGCGCGGCCGTTTTTCCGGCGCCTGCGCGAGCTGCGGGACGGCTGGCGGCCGGCGACCGGCTTCGCCCTGGACGAGCTTTCGATGGGCATGTCGCACGATTTCGAGGTGGCGATCGAGGAAGGGGCCACCTGGATCCGGCTGGGGACGGTCCTGTTTGGCGCCCGGCCGGGATAGTTTTCCTAAGGATGCCGCTGGAAGGATAGCAAAAATGAACCGTAAGACCCTGGCATTCATCGGCGGCGGCAACATGGCCGAGGCCCTGGCGCACGGGGTCCTGCGCGCCGGCCTGTTCCGGGCGTCCCAGCTCCGCGTTTCCGACGTGAACGCCCTGCGCCTGAAATCCTTCAAAGCCAAATTCAAGATCGCCGGGTTCCGCGACAATGCGTCGGCGGCGAGGGGGGCCGATATTGTCGTGCTGGCGGTCAAGCCCGCGGTCGTGACGGCTGTCCTGGCGGACCTGAAAAGCGCCCTGGCCCGGGACGCCCTGGTCGTGAGCATTGCCGCCGGGATCCGGACCGCGTTGATCGAGTCGCGCCTGGAGCGGGGAGCCCGGGTGGTCCGGGTGATGCCGAACACCGGGGCCCGGGTGGGTCTGGGCGCCGCCGCTTTCTGTCTCGGGCGGCGGGCGACCCCTGCCGACGCCCGGCGGGTGGCGCGGATTTTCCAAGCCGTGGGCATCGCGGTGCGGGTCCGGGAGGCCGACCTGGACGCGGTGACAGCCCTGAGCGGCAGCGGGCCGGCCTATGTTTTCTTCCTGGCGGAATGCATGCAGGCGGCGGGCGCCCGGATGGGCCTGGCCCGCCCTGTGGCCCGCGAGTTGACGGTGGCCACGGTCGCGGGGGCGGCGCGCCTGCTGGCGGAAACCGGCCTCGAGGCCGGCGAACTGCGCCGGCGGGTGACCTCGCCGGGCGGCACCACCGAGGCGGCCTTCAAGGTTCTCCGGCGACAGCAGGTCCGTCGCGCTTTCATGGCCGCCTTGCGCCGGGCGCGGCGGCGTTCCCAGGAGCTTTCCCAACGATGAGTGCCATCCGTTTGCGGCTGTCCATGCTCGCCGTCGTCCTGCTCCTGCCCTTGGCAGCCCGGTCCGAAAAACCCGTCCTCTGGTTCCCGGTCGGTGAAAAACTGACCTATCCCATTTCCTGGGGACCCTGGGTCGTGGGCTACAGTACGGTCTGGAGCGAATGGATCCGCGAGAACGAAAGGGACTTGCTGGCCATCCGCATCCGCAACCGCTCCACCAGCGTGCTGGACAAGCTGTTCCCGGTGGACGACTTCATGGAGAGCATCGTGGACCCCGCGACCTTTCTGCCGCTGCGCTTTTACAAGAATATCAGCGAAGGCCGCTACCGTCTCAAGGAGGTTACCCTCTTCGACCACGCCAACCGGAAAGCGCACTGGCAGCACCTGTTGCGCGACAGCCACGAGGACTTCGCGATCGAGGCGGACACGCGCGATCTGATCAGCTTCATGTTCTTCATGCGCAGCCAGCGCTGGGACCCGCACAAGGGGTATCATTTCCGGGTCATGGCCGATGAAAAACTCTACGATCTCTATGTCACGGCGGTCGGCTACGAGGAGATCAAGCTGAGGAATTTTGGCAGCGCGCGCAGCCTCAAGCTGGCCCCCGAGGCCGCCTTCCAGGGCCTCTTCGTGCGCGTGGGCCGCCTGGAGGTCTGGGTTTCCTCCGATGACCGTTGCCTGCTGACCAAGGGCACCGCCATTGTGCCGTTCCCGATCGGGACGATCCGGATCATGCTGGGCGCGGTCGAGGGGGCCGGCGACGATTTCTGGTCGAAGACCGCAGCCAAGGCCGGGCCGTGACCAAGGGGGTAGCCGTGACGAGCGCGTTCCCGCGGATTCGTGAGCTGGAATCCGCTTTCGGCAACCAACGCGTCCTGGTCGTGGGCGACCTGATGCTGGACCGCTACCTCTACGGGACGGTCGGCCGCATCTCACCGGAGGCGCCGGTGCCGGTCGTGGGGGTCCGCGCGGAGCGGAACATGCCCGGCGGCGCCGCCAACGTGGCCAGGAATGTGCGTGCCCTGGGAGGGCAGGCCCTGCTGTGCGGGGTGGTGGGCCGGGACGCCGCCGGCCGGGAGTTGCTGGCGGTGCTGGCCGGGGAAGGCATTGACACCACTGGCGTCTTGCAGCTTCCTGGCCGGCGGACGACAGTCAAAACCCGGATCATCGCGGAGCGCCAGCAGGTGGCACGGGTGGACCGGGAAGACCCGGCGCCATTGCCGGCGCCGGCGCTGGCGGCATTGTGCCGGGAGGCGGCCGGCCTGGCCCGGAGCGCCACCGGCGCGATCATCGCCGATTACGACAAGGGCGCGGTCGGCCAGGAACTGGTGAGCGCCGTGCTCGCGGCCGCCCGGCCCCGGGCCCTGCCGGTGGCGTTCGATCCCAAGCGCAATGCGGATTTTTGCCTGGGGGGGCTGCGCGCGGCCACGCCCAATCGCCGCGAGGCTTTTGCCCTGGCCCGCCTGGCGGAATCTCCGCCGACGCCCGATCCCCTGCGCGATGCCCCCTTGCTGAAGGCGGCGGCGATCCTGCTGGGACGTTGGAAACCGTCGTTTCTCATTATCACCCTGGGCGCGCAGGGGATGCTGCTGGCGCGGCCGGGCCGCGCGCCCGTGCACATTCCCACCCTGGCCCGCGAGGTGTTTGACGTCAGCGGCGCGGGCGACACGGTCATCGCCGCCCTGCTGTTGGCGCTGGGGGCCAACGCCGATCCTCTGGCGGCGGCCGAATTGGCCACCTGTGCCGCCGGCGTGGTGGTCGGCAAAATCGGAACGGCCGTCTGCTCGGGTCGGGAACTCCTGGCCTTTTACCGGGCGCTGGCCGGGCGCGGCCGAGCCGGCGGCCGGAGCCTTTGAATCGACGCCTCCGGGTGACCTGGGCGCGTATCCGCGAAAAACAGTTGGCGTCGGAACGGGAATAAGGTAACTTCAAGGCGCTGCCGATCTGTGCGTTGGACGGCTCGCCCGGGAGACTGTGGCCATGAATCTTACGGTGCGCTCCAAGATGATCGGTCTGGCGGTCGCGGCGGCGCTGATCCCCAGCCTGGTCATGCTCCTCTTCATGATGCGCCTAGAGGCGCGGATTGCCGCCAAGGCGGGCGACGCGCTGCGCCGCCAGGCCGAGGGCAACATCGCCCAGATTGCCCGCGACGTCTACGGGCTTTGCCAGACGGTCAACGACATCATCCAGGAAAACATCAGCTTCGACTTGCGCGTTGCCCGCAGTGTCCTGGAGCGGGGCGGAGCGGTGACGCTGGGCCCCGAGACCGTCGAGTGGGAAGCCCTGAATTCCGCCACCCGCCATGGCCAGGGCCAGGGCCAGAAGGTGGCGTTGCCGCGTTTCCTGGTCGGGGGCGTCTGGCTGGGACAGAACGCCGACTTCAACGTGCCGACCCCGGTGGTGGACGACGTGACCCGCATGGTGGGCGCCACCTGCACGATCTTCCAACGCATGAATGAGCGGGGGGATATGCTGCGCGTGGCCACGACCGTTCCGGACAGCGCCGGCCGGCGCGCGCTGGGGACCTGCCTCTCGGTGACCGACGCCGACGGCGAGCCGAACCCGGTCCTAGCCGCAATCCTCAAGGGCGAGTCCTACCGCGGGCTGGCCTATGTGCTCGGCGCCCCGCACCTGGCGGCCTACGATCCCATCCAGGACGAGGCCGGCCGGGTCATCGGGGTGCTGTATGTCGGCGAAAAGGTCGAAGGGGTGCAATCCCTGCGCCGGACGATCATGAACATCACGGTCGGATCCGAGGGCGGCTACGTGGCCGTCGTCGGCGGCCAGGCTCCCCAGCGCGGACGCTACATCATTTCCAAGGGGGGGCGGCGCGACGGCGAATCCATCTGGGAAGCCCGGGACGCGGATGGCAACTACTTCGTCCAGCGCATGATCCACAACGCCCTGGCCGCCAAGCCCGGGGAATGCCTGTTCGAGAAATACCCGTGGATGAATCCCGAGCAGGGCGAAACCGTCCCGCGCTTAAAACTCTCCGCCAACATGTATTTCGCGCCCTGGGACTGGGTGATTTTTGCCACCGTCTACGAGGACGATTTCATCGCCGCCCAGCGGGACATCTCCGGCTCCTTCCGACGCCTGACCCTTGAGATCCTGGCGGCCGCCGTCCTGGTGCTGCTGCTGGCCCTGGCGGCGGCGGTGTTCCTCGGCCGGCGCGTCGCCCAGCCGCTGGCCCGCATTGTCGGCGTGGTCGGCAAGGTCGCCTCCGGTGACGTCCAGGGCGCGCGCGCCCTGCTGGGCGGCGCCGGCGGCAGCGCCGCGCCGGCCGCGAAGCGTAAGGACGAGATCGCGCGCCTGTGGGACGAACTCGCGGGCATGACCGCCGCCCTGGACCGCCTAATCGGGCAGGTCCGCCGCTCGGGGGTCCAGGTCACCACCTCGGCCTTGCAGATCTCGGCTTCGGCGCGCCAGATCGAAAGCACGGTGGCGGAGCAGGCCGCCTCGACCCGCGAGGTCAACGCCACCAGCAAGGAGATCACCGCCACCGCCGAGTCCCTGGTGCACACCATGTCCGAGGTCGGGCAAACCGTGGCCCAGACCGCGGCGACCGCGGAAACCGGCAAAACCAACCTGGGTCGGATGGAATCCGGACCGCAAGGAAAGGATGTTTTTTCAGACAATGGAGAGCTTTATCCTGAACAT
>CAZVVD010000079.1:12012-18648 GCA_964630555.1 uncultured Verrucomicrobiota bacterium
GGCCACCGCCTCGATCTCGTCGCAGCTGGGCGTCATCAACGACAAGGCCAACAAGATTTCCGGGGTCGTCACCACGATCAACAAGATCTCGGACCAGACCAACCTGCTCTCGCTGAACGCGGCCATCGAGGCCGAAAAGGCCGGCGAGTACGGCAAGGGCTTTTCCGTCGTCGCCCGCGAGACCAATCGCCTGGCCGACCAGACCGTGATCGCCACCCAGGATATCGAGCGCATGGCCCGCGAAATGCAGTCCTCCGTGTCCTCCGGGGTGATGGAAATGGACAAGTTCACCGAGGAAGTGCGCCAGGGGGTTCGCGAAGTGGAGACCATCAGCGCTCACCTGGGGCAGGTGATTGACCAGGTCAAGTCGCTGGAGGCCCGTTTTGAGGCCGTCAAGGACGGCATGCGCAACCAATCCGAGGGCGCGCGCCAGATCAACGAGGCGGTCAACCAGTTGACCCTGGCGGCCGACCAGACCCGCCAGTCGCTGCACGAGTTCAACCAGGCGACCGAGCAGCTGACCGGCGTGGTCCAGGGGTTGGACCAGCAGGTCGCGGTCTTCAAGATCAGCGCGGCGGAGAACGCGGACCCAGGGCGGCAGCCATGCTGACACGACGCAGCATCGCTTTCCAGCTGTGCCTGTTCATCCTGAGCGGCAGCGTGCTGGTCTTCGCGATTGTCTTCGGCTACAGCTTCCGGATTTCCCGGGCGATGGTGCTGCAGAGCGTCGAGGAAGATGCCCGCCAGATCGCCGACAACATGCTCCAGCAGATCAACACCCGCATGTCCTCGGTCCAGAAAGTGGCGGAGGGCATGGCGCGGGCGGTGGAAAACCTGCCCGGGGGGCCCCGGGAGCTGGAGGGCTACCTGGCAGCGGTGGTAGCCGGCAACCCCGAGATCTACGGCTCGGTCATCGCCTTCGAGCCCTACGCCCTGGCGCCCGACCTGAAACTGTTCTGCCCGTATGTCTGCAAACAGGGCGGTAAGCTCACCCCGCTGGACCTGAGCAACGAATCCTACGCCTACCTCAAGTGGGACTGGTACACCCGCCCCAAGGCGCTGGACCGAGCCCTGTGGAGCGACCCTTATTTCGACGAGGGCGGCGGCGGCATCATGCTGGCCACCTATTCCGTGCCGTTTTACAAACTCGGAGCCTCCGGTCGCAGCTTCCGGGGCGTGGTCACGGCCGACGTGGCTCTGGAGTGGCTGAAGGAGTTGTGCGCTTCCATCCGCATTTACCAGACCGGTTATGCCTTCCTGCTGTCCAGCGACGGGACCTTTGTGGCTCACCCGGACGACGCCCTGGTGATGAAGGAAACCGTGTTCTCGGTGGCCCAGCGGCGCCGCGACCCCTTGCTGGAGCAGGTGGGGCGCAGGATGGTTGCCGGCGAGAGAGGGCTGGTCGCCATGCCCAGCCTGTTCACCGGGAAGGATTGCTTCCTGTATTTCGCCCCCCTGGCGGTCAACGGCTGGACCCTGGGGGTCTCGTTCCCGCGCGATGAATTCATGTTCGACGTGAACCGTCTGGGGATGACCGTTATGGCCCTGGCCGGGGCCGGCCTGCTGCTGCTGCTGGGCGTAATTGTGCTCATCGCACGGTCGATCACCCGCCCCCTGACCCGGCTGACCGAGGCGGCCGAGGAGGTCGCCGCCGGCCGGATCGGCGACGCCGGCCGGATTGTCGCCGCCATGCCCGGCCGGGCCGCACCGCCCGGCGTAAAGGTCCGCAACGAGATGCAGCGTCTGCGACAGGCCATCGCCACCATGGTGCGCAGCCTGGAGTCCGTGGTCTCCCAGATGCGCCAGGCCGGTATCCAGGTGACCGCTTCCGGGGCCCAGATCGACGATGCCGCCCGGCGCCTGGAGTCTGCCGTCACCCGCCAGGCGTCCGCGATCGGCGCGGCCGGGGCCACCGGCCGCAATATTTCCGCCACCGCCCTGCGGCTGGCGCAGAACATGGACGAGGAAACCCGCAACGCGGCCGAGGCGGCGGTGCTGGCGGACGGCGGGGTCTCCAGCCTGGCCGACATGAATGCGGCCGTGCAGAGCCTGATGCAGTCCAGCGAACAGATTTCCGCCAAGTTAGGCGCCATCAGCGGACGGGCCGTGACCATTAACCGGGTGGTGACGACCATCACCCAGGTCGCAAACCAGACCAACCTCCTTTCGCTGAACGCCGCCATCGAAGCCGACAAGGCCGGGGAGTACGGGCTGGGCTTCGCGGTCGTGGCGCGCGAAATCCGCCGCCTGGCGGACCAGACCGCGGTGGCCGCGCTGGACATCGAAGGCATGGTCCTCGAAATGGGCGCGGAGGTGAAGGACGGGGTGGGCGCCGTGGAGAACTACAGCCGCCAGGCCCAGGCCAGCTCGGAACAGATCGTCAAGCTCGGCGCCGATCTGACCCGCATCCTTGAGCAGACCCGCCGGCTCAGCGGCCGTTTCGAGGCCTTGAACGCCGGAATGCAGGCGCAGTCGCAGGGTGCCCGGCAGATCAACGAGGCCATGGACCAGCTGGCCGAGATCGCCCGCCTGACCCGCCAGTCCCTGGCCGAGTTCAAAACCGCCACGGACCAGATGGGCGCCGCCGTGTGCGGGCTGCAGGGGGAAGTGGCCAGGTTTTCGGTCAGGGCCCAGTGAGACCGCATGCTGCTGCTCGTATTCCAGAGCGGAAATGAGCGCTACGGCCTGGACGCCGCGCGCATCGTCGAGGTCGCGCCGCTGGCGGCCCTCAAGACCGTGCCGGGCGCGCCGGCGGGGCTGGCCGGGCTGCTGAACTACCGGGGCAGCGTCGTGCCGGTCGTCGATTTGGCGCAGGTCATGGGTTCCGCCCCGGCCGCGCCGCGCCTGAGCACGCGGATCGTCATCGTCAACGCGCGGGAGGAGACGGCCGCGGGCGGCCAAATCGGCTTCCTGGTCGAGCGGGCGACGGAGACCATCGCCTGCCGGGAGGCGGACCTGCAGTCCCCTGGCGTGACGCCGGGGGGCGCGCCGTATTTGGGCCGCATTCTGCTGGAAGGCTCCGCCATGATTCAGCGCATCGACCCGGCCGCGGTGTTGACGAAGGAAATGCGAAACACCCTGACCGCCTTGACAACCCAGGAAGAGGCGGCGGCGGAGGGAACCGGTTCGGCGCGCCCAGGGAAGACAGCCCGGGACTCTGATCATGCCCAACCCGGCGATTGAACAGTTGTTGCGGCAGCGCGCCGGCCTGGACCCGGAATCGGTCGGCCGCCGGATCATCGCGCGCGCCGTGGCCGCCGGCAAGCAGCGGACCGGCTCAAGCGACGACCGCGATTACCTCGCGGCGCTGGCGCGCTCACCGGCGGAATGGGCTGCCTTGATCGACGCCGTGGTGGTCCCGGAAACGAGTTTTTTCCGGGACCGCGAACCGTTCGCCTTCTTGCGGAATCAGGTGCTCGACGCCTGGCTGCCTGCGCATCCCGGGCAGACCCTGCGGGTGCTGTCGGCAGCCTGTTCGACCGGGGAGGAACCCTATTCCATCGCCATCACGCTGCTGGAGGCCGGCGTGGCGCCGGAGCAATTCCACATCGACGCGGCCGACATCAGCGCGGCCGCGGTGCGCCAGGCCCGCCGCGCCCAATACCGCCAACAGGCGTTTCGCGGCCAGCCGCCGGCCAGCCTGGACCGCTACGTGGAGCGCGGGTCCGGGGGCTGGGTCCTGAAACCCATTGTGACGCGACAGGTTGATTTTCACGTGGACAACCTGGTGGACCCGGCGTTCCTGGCGGGCCAGGCCCCGTACCCGGTCGTGTTCTGCCGGAACGTGGTCATTTATCTCGCGGAGGAAGCCCGCTCCCGGGTCCTGCAAAACCTGGAGCGCTTGCTGGCCCCGGCGGGCATCCTGTTCGCCGGGCATTCGGAGCTTGCCTTTTTCCAGCGGGCCGGCTATGCCCCCTTGGCTCATGCCCGCTCGTTTGCCTGCATCCGGGCGGGGGATCCCGGACGCCGGCGAACGCAGTCGGCGCGGCCGGCTTCCGGCGCGGCGCCCCTGCCGGCCAAAGCGCCGCCGCCGCCGGCCGCGGTCCCCGCCTTGGAGTGCATCGATCCGTCCGCTCCGGAAGGTGGATTGGCCGCCGCCCGGCGCCTGGCTGACCGGGGGGAGTTGGCGCGCGCCCGGTTGCTGTGCGAGCGGCTGCTCAAGGACCAGCCTCCGCGCGCCGACGCCTATTGTCTGCTGGGGCTGGTCCACCAGGCGTCCGGACGCCTGGCCGAGGCCGAAACCTGCTATGCCAAGGCGCTTTACCTGGATCCGCGCTGCCTCGAGGCGCTGGTGCACCTGGGCCTGTGCCATGAGCGCCGGGGCGACGGGGCCGGGGCCGCCGTGATGCGGGACCGCGCCCGGCGGATCGAAGCGGCGGTCCAATAGTTTCCGGTGGATGCTTTCGGATGGTTGCTTGAAGGTGATGACAGGCTTGGGAGCGCGGATGCTGGAGCTTGGGCTGCTGAATCAACGAGGATTATGACGGCGACAGAACAGCAAACGGCGCCGGCCTGCTGGAAGACGATCGGCGTGGTCGGCGACCGCTCCTGCCCACGGCTGGCCGAGGCCGGGCACTGCCGGAATTGCCCGGAATACGCGCGCGCCGGCCGGCGCCTGTTCGACCGCGCCATCCCGCCAGGCCTGCGCGAGGCCTGGGCCCAGGCCCTGGCCGGGGCCAAGGAAAGCGACATCCCGGGCGCCGTCTCGGTCGTGGCGTTCCGGATCGGCGAGGAGTTCCTGGCCCTGAAAACGGGCGTGTTCGTGAAGGCGCTCGAGCCCCGGACCGTCCACCGGGTTCCTTTTCGCACCCATCGGATTTTCCTGGGAATCGTGAACATCGACGGCGCCCTGCTCCCGTGCCTGTCGGTCGCCGAAATCCTCGGCGTGTCCGCGCCCGGGCCGCGGGTAACGCCGGCCGATTCGCGCCGCTACCGGCGTCTGATGGTGGTCGGGCGCGACGGCGCGCGCTGCGCGTTTCCGGTGGACGATGTCCTCGGCGTCAGCCGCGTGCCCCCGAATCGTTTCGTCAACCCGCCCCCGACCGTCAGCCGCTCGGCGGCTGCCCTGACCGCCAAGGTTTTTCCCCTGGGGGATTGGAGCGTGGGCCTGCTGGACGACGTGAAGCTGTTCGAGGCCTTCAAGGAGAGCCTGGCGCATTGAACACCCCCAACGACCATTCCGCCCAGGACCCCTCGCTGATGGACTTGTTCCGCATCGAGGCCGAAAACCATTCGCGGGTCCTGGAAAACGGCCTGGTGGCCGTCGAGGCTGATCAGACTCCGGCCCGGATCGAGCCGCTGATGCGCGCGGCCCATTCCCTCAAGGGCGCGGCCCGGATCGTCGGCTTGCCCGTCGGAGTCACTCTGGCCCACGCCATGGAAGACGTGCTTTCGGCGGCCCAGCGGGGCGCGCATCGGCTCACGGCCGAGCAGATCGACTGGCTGCTGCGCGGCAACGACGTGTTCAAGCGCCTGGCGGCGGTCGCGCCGGCCGAGATTCCCGCTCAGTTAGAACAGGCGCAGGCCACGGTGGATGAAGTCAGCCGGAATTTGCGCGCGGCGCTGGCCGCCGGCGCCGCCGCGCCGCCGGCCCCGGGCACACCGGCGCCAAAGCCGGCCCCGGCGCCGGCCGCCGACGTCGGCCGGCCGGAGGACGGCTTTGTCAGGATCCAGTCCGAAAACCTCAACCGGCTGATGGGCCTGGCCGGGGAATGCCTCGTGCAGGCGCAGTCCCTGCCAGCCCTGTCCGCTGCCCTGTTGCGGATCAAGTCGGCCCAGCAGGATCTGCTGGCGGCGCTGGAGGCCATGACCCGGGTCCGCCCGGTTGACGCCGGCGCCGACGACCCGCGGACGCCGGCGAAGGAGGCCTTGGATCAAGCCGGCCAGGTGGCCATGCAGTTGAGCCGGCAGATCGAGCGCCTGGCGATCTATGCCCAGCGCATGGAGCACATTTCCACCCGGCTATACGACGAGGTCATCGCCAGCCGCATGCGGCCCTTCGCCGACGGGATCCACGGCTTCCCGCGCATGGTGCGCGACCTCGCCCGCCAGCAGGGCAAGCCGGTCGCCTTCCGCATCGAGGGCGAGGATACCCGGGTGGACCGCGACATCCTCGAGCGCCTCGAATCCCCGCTCACCCACCTGCTGCGTAATGCCGTGGACCATGGCCTGGAATCGCCCGACGAACGCCGCCGGGCCGGCAAGCCGGCGGAAGGCGCGATCGTTCTGGAGGCCCGGCACGCCGGGGGCATGCTCCAGATCCTGGTCCGGGACGACGGCGGCGGCATTGACCCGGAGGGGTTGCGCCGGAAGGTGGTTGAAAAAAACTACGTCACCGGCGAGATGGCCGCCCAGCTGACGGCGGCGGAGCTGACCGACTTTCTGTTCCTGCCCGGTTTTTCCACCGCCGCCCGGGTGACGGAAATCTCCGGGCGCGGGGTGGGGCTGGACGTCGTCCAGAACATGGTGAACCAGGTCGGGGGGGCCATCCGGGTCGAATCCCAGCCCGGCGCCGGAACCGCCTTCCATCTCCAGTTGCCGCTGACCCTCTCGGTCCTGCGGGCCCTGCTGGTGGAAATTGACGGCGAAGCCTATGCCCTGCCGCTGGCGCGGGTGGACCGGCTGCTGTACGCGGCG
>CAZVVD010000080.1:0-18641 GCA_964630555.1 uncultured Verrucomicrobiota bacterium
CGATCAGAAGCAAGAAAAGGATTAACCACGGAGGCACGGAGAAGAAGAGATGGCTAGAAATCGTATTTTTGCAAAGCAAAAACCGATTTCAAGCCACGTTTATTTTGGAGCAGGAAGGGAGTCTGCCAATCTCCCATCCGTCTCCAAAGGGAACCCATGTTGTCAACTTTGGGATTGGCGTTCCGCCAATCAAAAATTTGACAAAGGCTCCTCTTGTTGCCTGCCCTGCGAAGCACCTTGGCGAAGTAGGGTCTCCGTGCCTCCGTGGTTGTATTCCTTCTTTCATTGGGTTGCCGGGCAAGGCGCCGCGTGAGTGGCGCATAGTGTTTGACACGTCCAAGGGTTCGTGGTATGCAACAGCTTTTCTCCGAGGTCAAGCCAGGAGCCGTTCCGGTGCATAAGCTGGATGCGAACAAGCTGGATGAATTTCTCCAGGCCTTGAGCCGCGGCCGGACCGTTTTCGCCCTCGAGTCCGCCCCCGCCGGACGGACCCTGTGCCCGGCGGTGCCCGCGCCGCCCGGCGCCCCCGCCCCGGCCGCGCCGGCCCGGGAGGACTATCACCTGGTCCGCGCCGACGCCTGGCAGCCGGGCAAACACACCCTGGGCGCCTTCCGGGCGGTCGAGCCGCTGAAAACCCTGGTCTTTCCCCCGCGCGAGTTTTTGGGTCCGCTCTCCGGAGGCGGGCCGGCGGCGGAGCTCCCCGAGCGCATCGTGCTGGGCGTCAAGAACTGCGACCTCTCGGCCCTGAAAATCCACGACCACGTCTTCCTGGGGACCGAGCCGGCGGACCCCGTCTACGCCGAGGCGCGCCGGAAAACAATCCTGGTCGCATGCGACTGCACCGCCGCCTGCCCGGTCTGCTTCTGCCCGGCGGTCAAGGAGCAGCCCTACGCCAAGGAAGGCTTCGACCTCAACCTCTCGCCGACCCCCCTGGGTATTGTGGTCGAAGCCGGCAGCGACCGCGGCCGCGAGCTGTTGAAGCAGGCGGAGGGCCTGCTGGTCCCGGCGGACCCCGCGATCCTCGCGGCGCGCGACGCCGCCCGCCGAGCCCTCACCGAAACCGTCTGCGCGCAGGCTGAGGCCGCCGGGCTGGCCTGCGGCGCGGATTTGCGGAAGGCGGTCGAGGGATCGCGCGGCAAGCCGCTCTGGAACGATTTTGCGAAGGACTGCGTGGAATGCGGGGCCTGCAACCTCGTCTGCTGCACCTGCCACTGCTTCCTGCTGGCCGACGGGCGGGACGCGAAGGGCGGGTGCGCCCGGGTCAAGCTCTGGGACGCCTGCCTCTACCGCAACTTCGCCACCGTGGCCGGCGGGGCCAACCCGCGCCGGCACCGGGCCGAGCGGCTGTTCAACCGCTTTGAGAAAAAATTCTCGTTTTTCCCGGAAATCCTCGGACGCTACGCCTGCGACGGGTGCGGCCGCTGCGTCGAGGCCTGCACGGGCAAGATTGACATCCGCGAGGTCCTGAAGCGAGCGATTCATGAGCGCTAACCCCTACATGCCCGTGCCGGCCCGGCTGGAAAAGGTGGTCCAGGAGACCCCCAACATCAAGACCTTCTTCGTGCGCCCGGAGCGGCCCCTGCCCTTCCGGGCCGGGCAGTTCATCGAGCTCACCGTGCCGGGCCTCGGGGAGGCGCCCTTCACGCCGTCCTCCTCGCCGGCGGTGAGCGACCGGCTGGAGATGACCATCATGCGCGCCGGGCGGGTCACGAACCGGCTCCACGCCCTGGAGGCCGGGGCCGAGCTGGGCATCCGCGGTCCCCTGGGCCAGCCCTACCCGCTGGACCGCTTCCACGGCCGCGAAATCCTGATCGTCGGCGGCGGCGTGGGCCTGGCCCCCCTGCGGGCCCTGCTTTTCGCGCTGTTCGAGGAGGCCGGCCGCTACAAGAAAATCATCGTCCGCTACGGCGCCAAGACGCCCTCCGACATCGTCTACCGCCAGGCGGTGACCGAGAAGTGGGGGCGTCCGGAGCTGGACGTCGTGGTCAGCGTGGACCGGCGCGACGACGCCTGGACCGGCCACGAGGGCGTGGTGACGACCATCCTGGCCCCGGACCAGCTTGCCTGCCACCCGCGGGAGGGCGTGGCCGTGGTCTGCGGGCCGCCCATCATGATGAAGTTCACGACCCTGGAGCTGCTGCGCCTCGGCTACGCCCCGGGCGACATCTACCTCTCGATGGAAAAGAACATGAGCTGCGGGATCGGCAAGTGCGGACACTGCCGGCTGGGGCCCTACTACGCCTGCAAGGACGGGCCGGTCTTCACCTACGAGCGGGTAAAGGGTCTGCCGAAGATCTGGGACTGAAGGAATGGTTGATGGTTCATGGTTGATGGGCGATGGGCGGAGCCATGGCGAAAAGATTATTCATTGATCTCAACAAGTGCGACGCCTGCGACGCGTGCGCAGCGGCCTGCGCTTACCCCTACCGCCCGCGCCCGGAGGACCACGGCCTGCTGGCCCTGCGCGAGCTGGCGACCTTCGCCCTGGTCTGCCGCCGCTGCGAGGAGCCCTGCTGCGTGGCCGCCTGCAAGTTCCGGGCCCTGGAGCGCCAGCCCGACGGTGTGCTCAGGCGCCACAACCTGCGCTGCGTGAGCTGCAAGTGCTGCAGCCACGCCTGCCCCTTCGGCACGATCTACCCCGAGACCCTGCCCTTCTACGCCACCGCCTGCGACCTCTGCGCGGCGGCGGGCGACGCCGCGCCGCCCTGCGTCGCCACCTGCCCCGGGCACGCGCTGGAGTTCCGGGAGGTGGAGGCGTCGCCCAAGGACGGCATTTTCCTGGTGGGCGAGCGCCTGGCGGTCAAGGCGCCGCGCTGGGACAAGCAGGACGTTTGACGCCTTCAACACAGGGAACCGCGATCCAAAACGAGAAAATGGGAAAAAGAAAATTGATTAACCACGGAGGCACGGAGTTCGACTCGATCTCCTTCCGTCTCCCCACGGAGTGCTGCGCGCATTTTGCGCAGGGCGAAGCGCCCGGCACAAAATGCGCGCAGCGATGGATGGTGAGAGGAGGCGTGGCAGGCTTCTTCCTCCGCGTCTCCAGCGAAGCGGGTGGTTAAAGGATTGGATCATGGGCATCAGCCCGCATTGAACAGTATGGACACGGCATATCTCATATTCCAGGTGCTGGTCTTCCCCGGCCTGCTCTTCACGGCTGTGGCGGGGCTGGTGACGAGCTGGGTGGACCGGAAGGTCACGGCCCGCGTCCAGATGCGGGTGGGCCCCCCGTTCCTCCAGCCCTTCTACGACGTGCTCAAGCTGATGATCAAGGAGACCTGCGTGCCGGAGGGCGCGCCACGCGGCCTGTTCCTCTCGGCGCCCCTGGTCGGCCTGGCCGCCGCCGCCCTGGCCTCGACCCTGCTCTGGCGTTCGTTCCTGCCCCTGGGCCCGACCTTCAGCGGCGACCTGATCGTGGTCCTCTACCTGCTGACCGTGCCGGCCCTGGCGGTGATCCTGGGCTCGTTCGCCTCGCAGAACCCCCTGGCCTCGCTGGGCGGCAGCCGGGAGATGAAGCTCCTGCTGGCCTATGAGCTGCCGTTCGTGCTGGCCGTGCTGGTGCCGGTGATCCAGGCCCACACGATCCGGTTCTCCGGCCTGCTGGCGGCGCCGGCGGCAGCGGCCGCGCCCTCCGGCCTCCTCGCCCTGGTCGTGGCCGTGGTCTGCATGCAGGCCAAGCTGACCCTGGTGCCCTTCGACGCCCCGGAGGCCGAGACCGAGCTGGCCGGCGGAGCCTACGTGGAATACTCGGGCCCGCCCCTGGGCATTTTTAAATTGACGCGCGCCATGATGCTTTTTACGATGCCGGTTTTTCTGGTGGCCGTTTTCGGCGGCGGGATCGTCTTCGACCGGGGCTGGCTGCCGGCGGTCCTGGGGGTGCTCAAGGTGGTGGGGCTGGTGGTCGTCGCCGTGCTCATCCGCAACACGGCCCCGCGGGTGCGGATTGACCAGGCCGTGCGGTTTTTCTGGGGGCCGGCGACGGTTGCCGCCCTGGCGGCCGTGGCGGCCGCCCTGGCGGGATGGTGACCCATGGGCTTGGCCGTCAATATCCTGACCCGCTCGCTGAACGTGTTTCACGTCGGGGGCAGCGCGTGCAACAACTGCGACATCGAGATCATCGACACCCTCACGCCGCGCTACGACCTGGAGCGCTTCGGGATCACGCTGGTGGGGAGCGTCCGGCACGCCGACGTGCTGCTGGTCAGCGGTATTTTCAACAAGAAGTCAGCCGTCCGCCTGAAGCGGGTCTACCAGGAGGCGCCGCGCCCGATCCTGGTGATCGCCATCGGCGCCTGCGCCTGCACGGGGAACATGTTCCAGAAGTCCTACAACTGGGACTGCCCCGTGGACCGGCACATCCCGGTGGACGCCTACTTGCCGGGCTGTCCGCCCAAGCCCGAGGCCATGATCATGGCGGTGGTGAAGCTTGTGAAGAAGCTGCGGGGGACATAGGCTCGCAGGTGGGGCGAAGCGGCGCAGCGACAGCAGGGCATGGGTGCAGGCTGGAAGCGACGCCCTCGTCGCTTTCCGCCCAAGACGGATTTGTCCAAGGCATGACGTGTCGGAAAGAAAAGCGGCGGGGGCGCCGCTTCCACATGTTTGGCCACGGGATCGGCCGACAGGATAGTCAAGCATGACCAGGGAAGATCTCATCGCCCGAATCAGGGACAAGCTGGGCGCCAAGCTCGCCGGCTGGACGGACAAGTCCGCCCGGCGGATCTACGTCGCGGTCCGCCCGGAGGACATCCCCGAGGTCTCGCGGGTCCTGTTCCGGGAGCTGGAGGCGCGCCTCTCGATCGCCACCGGCGCGGACACGCCCGCGGGGATCGAGATCCTCTACCACTGGGCCTTCGACGCCTGCAACCTGATGTTTTCCGTGCGCACGACCCTGGATCACGCCAACCCGGAAATCGAGTCCCTTGCCCCGCTCTGCAAGGGCGCGGAGTGGATCGAGCGCGAGATGTGGGAGCTGCTGGGCATCCGCTTCCGCAATCACCCCGACCTGCGCCACCTGCTCCTGGCCGACGACTGGCCCGAGGGCAAGTATCCCCTGCGGAGAGACTATATAAAGAATGGTTGATGGTTCATGAAGAATGGTTAATGGTTAATGAGGAATGGTTGATGGCTGATGGTTCAGGGTGGATGGAAGATGAGATCGGGAGTCAACGAGAGAATCGAACCTTGCCATTTCACATGACCCTTCCAGGTTTGTCATCAGTCATGAGCCATTTTTCCATTGATCATCAACCCGGCTACGCTCGGAAGCTTCGCCGCGGCACGCCATGAACTATTCTTGATCACAACCATCAACCATCAACCATTTCCCATCAACCATCAACCATTTCTTATTAACCATTAGCCATTCCCTTTCAACCATTTCCCATTAACCATCAACCATTTCCCATTAACCATTCCCCATGTCCAAGACCACCATCATCCCCATCGGCCCCTACCACCCGCTCCAGGAGGAGCCGGAGTTCTTCAAGCTCCACGTCGAGGGCGAAAAGGTCGTCGCCGTCGATATCGAGCTGGGCTACAACCACCGCGGAATCGAGAAGCTCTCGGAATCCAAGACCTTCGAGCAGTCCGTGTTCCTGGTGGAGCGGATCTGCGGGATCTGCTCCACCTCCCACCCCCTGGCCTGCGTCCAGGCGGTCGAGGACGCCGGGGGGGTCGAGGTGCCCGAGCGCGCGCTCTTCATCCGCTCCCTGGTGGGCGAGCTGGAGCGCATCCACTCGCACCTGCTCTGGCTGGGGCTGGCCGGCCACTTCCTGGGGTTCAATACGGTCTGGATGTGGGCCTGGCGCTACCGCGAGCCGGTCCTGGAGCTCTTCGAGCTCCTGACGGGCAACCGCAACCACTATGCCATGATGAAGCCCGGCGGCGTCCGGCGCGACATCCGCTCCGAGGACCTGCCCGCGATCCGCAAAACCATCGGCGACCTCAAGGGGCCGATCGGCCTGTTCCGGGATGCCGTGACCGACGATCCCCTGATCCACGCCCGGCTGGAGGGCGTCGGCGTGCTGACCAGGCAGCAGGCGATTGACTACTGCGCGGTGGGGCCCACCGCCCGGGCCTCCGGGGTGGCCAAGGACGTGCGCAAGGACCACCCCCACCTGGCCTACGGCCGCCTGGAGTTCAACGTCATCACCGGGAAGAACGGGGACGTGTTCGACAAGGCCGTGGTCCGCATCCTGGAAATGCTGGAATCCATCCGGATTATCGAGCAGTGCGTCAAGTTCCTGGAGACTTGCCCGGGGCCGATCGACTCGCACCCCGCGTCCATCGCGCCGGGCGAGGGCATCGGCACCTACGAGGCCCCGCGCGGCGAGGTGCTCCACTACATCCGCAGCGACGGCGGCAACCGGCCCGTGCGCCACAAGATCCGGGCGCCCAGTTTCATGAACGTGGCCACCAACCAGACCACCGTGATCGGGCAGTCGGTGGCGGACGCCACGATCATCCTGGCGGCGGTGGACCCCTGCTACTGCTGCACCGAGCGCCTGGCGGCGGTGGAGGCCGGGACCGGCCGGCGCCTCTGGTCGTCGGCGGAGCTGCTCCGCCTGTCGCAGGCCAAGACCGCGCGGTTGAAAAAGGAACTGGGCTGGGAAGGACCCCGCCTGAACCTGTGAACATCATGGAACTGCTGTGGCATCCGATGATCCTGCCGATCGCGTTCCCGCTGGCGGCGGGATTGCTCTGCCTGCTGCTGCCGGAACGGCTGGAGCGGACGCGGGCGGCGTTCGCGGTGGCGGCGAGCGCGGCTAACCTGCTGGCCGTGGGCCGGCTGCTGCTGGCCTGGAAGCGCCTGCCGGGCGACGGCCCCCTGTTCTGGACCGGCGGCGCCGGCGCCGATCTCCGGCTGGACCACCTGGCGGCCTTCATCCTGCTGGCCATTGCCGCCTTCGGGTTCCTCGTAGCCCTGTACTCGACGGCGTACATGCGCGGCCGGGAGCGGCTGCGCGAATACTACGCCTACCTGCTGTGGACGGTCGCCCTCTCTTGCGGCGCGATCCTGGCCAACAACCTGCTCCTGCTCCTCGCGTGCTGGGGCATGCTCGGGTTCACCCTTTACGCCATGATCGGCATCGCCGGACCGGACGCCGCGCAAGCCGCCAGGAAAACCCTGGTCATTGTGGGGGGCTCGGACTGCCTGCTCATGCTCGGCGTGGCCGTCGTCTGGGTGCTGAGCGGAACCCTGGAGATGGGGGCCATCCGGTTGGAGCTGGCCGGCGGGCTCCACTATGCCGCCTTTCTCTGTTTCACGGTCGCGGCCTTGGCCAAGGCCGGGGCCATGCCGTTCCATTCCTGGCTGCCCGACTGTGGCGAAAAGGCGCCGGTGTCGGTCGTTGCCTTCCTGCCGGCCTCGCTCGACAAGCTTTTGGGGATTTACCTGCTCGTGCGCCTGGTCAAGGGCCTTTTTGTGATGAACCCGCTCATGAACGGGCTGCTGATGCTGGTCGGCGCCGGCACGATCATCTGCGCCGTGATGATGGCGCTGGTCCAGCACGATCTCAAGCGGCTCCTTTCCTACCACGCCGTCAGCCAGGTCGGCTACATGATCCTGGGGATCGGGACCGGCACGGTCCTGGGGATTGCCGCCGGCCTGTTCCACATGCTGAACCACGCCATGTACAAATCAACCCTCTTCCTCTGCGCCGGCGCCGTAGAAAAGCAGGCGGGGCATACCGACTTGGACCGGCTGGGCGGGCTGGCCCGGGCGATGCCGGTGACCTTCGGCGCCTTCCTGGTGGCGGCGCTCTCCATATCGGGGATCCCGCCCCTGAACGGATTCTATTCCAAGTGGATGATCTACCAGTCCCTGGTGGAGTCCGGCCGCCCCGGCACTATCCTGTGGGTCATTTTCCTGGCCACCGCGCTGTTCGGGTCGGCGCTGACCTTGGCGAGCTTCGTCAAGGTGCTTCACGCGGTCTTCCTGTGCAAGCCCTCGCCGCACCTGGCCCATCGCCACGCGCGGGAGGTCAGCCCGTCCATGTGGCTGCCGTCGGCCGGACTGGCCGGCCTCTGCCTCCTTTTCGGCGTCTTCGCCTGGCAGTGGCCCCTGCCCGCCATGATCTTTCCGGCCGTGGGCGGCGCCGTGCCCCTGCCCGGGAGCTGGTCTGCCGGCCTGGCCACCGTGCTCCTGCTGGCGGCCTACGCGCTGGGCGCGCTGATCTACCTGCTCTCGGCGGCCTGGAAGGGCCGCGCCTGCGCCACCTACATCGGCGGGGAAATCCTGAAAAACACCTACATCTCCGGAGCGCCCGGTGGGCGCTCCAACGACCTGGAGGTCACCGGCGTGGACTTTTACCGGACGGTGGAGGACCTGCCGCTGCTGCGGCAGCTCTACGCGGCGGCCGGGCGGAAATGGTTTGACCTGTACGACGTGGGGGGGCGGGCGATACACTTCGTTGCGGGCATCCTGCGCTTTGCGCACAACGGCCTGCTGCCCATGTACTTAACCTGGGTCCTGGCCGGTCTGCTGCTCCTGCTGTGGATCCTGTTTTTCGGAGGACGGGCGGCCCTATGAGCCTGCTGGTGATATTGCTGGTGCTGATGATCATCGGGGCGGTGATCGCCATCGAGACGAGCAACCTGCTCTCGTCCATCGTCTGCGTGGGCGCGGTGGGGTTCCTGATCTCGATCGCCTTCCTGTTCCTGGGGGCGCCCGACCTGGCGATCACCCAGCTGGTGGTCGAGGCCCTCTGCCTGATCATCCTCATCCGGGCCACGATCAGCCGCGACCTGACCTCGGTCAGCGGCGACCGCGAGTTCTTCGGCCTGACCGTCACCCTGGCTATGGTGCTGGTGCTGGCGGTCGCCGGCATCCGGGCCTTCGACACGTTTCCCGAGCTGGGGCGTTCCGTGATGGACCGCATGGCGGGGACCCCGGCCCAGGCGGTCCTGGAGCGCGGGCTGGCGGAGACCGGCTCCCGCAACGCGGTCGCCGCCCTGCTGCTCGGCTACCGCAACCTCGACGCCCTCGGCCAGGTTGCGATCCTGTTCTGCGCGGCCCTGGGGGCGCTGGCGATCCTGCGCCGGCCGGCGCGCAAGGGGCCGGCCGAGAAAGACCGGGAGGCTGACGCCGTATGAACGCACGCGCCCCACGCGAAGGGATGGACCTGGTGGCCAAGACGATTACCGGCTGGCTGAAGGGGTTCATCCTGCTGTTCGGCGTGTACCTGGTGGTCCACAGCCACGCCACCCCCGGCGGCGGGTTCGCCGGCGGCATCATCATCGCCTGCGCCTTCATCCTCTACACCCTGGCCGAGGGGCAGCGGGCGGGGATGGAGCTCCTCGGCAAGCGCCCGGCGGCACGGCTGGCCGGCGCCGGGGCCCTGCTCTTCCTGGCGGCGGCCGTGTTCGCCGAGCAGTGCCGGCAGGGGCGCCTGGCGGGCCTCCTGCCGGAGGCGCTGGCGGGCAAGAACCTGGCCCTGCTGGAGGAAAGTTTTATCATCGTCTACGACCTGGCCCTGGCCCTGGTGGTGAGCATGATGATTTACGTGGTGTTCTCCGTGACCGCGGCCGTCCACGTGGCGGTCAAGGACGGTACGCGGACGATGTTCCGGAAAAGGAGATAACCCATGGCCTACGCCCTGTGCCTGGCCCTGATCGCGATCGGCCTCTACGGCGCGCTCGTGAAAAAGAACGTGGTGAAAATCGTCATCAGCCTGGCGATCGTCGCCTACGGCATCAACATCCTGCTGGCTCTCGTCGGCTACCGCCTGGGCGGCGGCGCGCCGATCCTGAAGCCGGGCATGGACGTCGCGGCCTTCGCGGCCGGCACGGTGGACCCCCTGCCGCAGGCGCTGATCATGACCGCCATCATGATCAACCTCGGCATGCTGATCCTGATGGTGGCCCTGTGCATCCGGCTTTACGAGCGCTACGGCACCTTCGACGTCGCCGAAATGCGGAAACTGAAAGGCTAGCGTGAACGCGTTGCTTCCATGGTTCATTTTCCTGCCGCTGGGGGCGGCCTTCTTCATCCCCTTGGTGTCGGTGGCCCTCAAGCGGGTGCCCGACCTGCTGGCCAACCTGGTCATGGCCGCCCTGGCGGCCATGGCGTTCCTGGCGGCCGGGGCCGGCTCCGGGGTCTGCCCCCTGGGCGGCTGGGGCGCGCCCCTGGGCATCGAGCTCCGGCTGGACGGCCTGGCCGGCCTGATGCTGGTGACGATCAACACCGTCGGCCTGGCGCTGGCGATGTTCTCGGTGCAGTACATGGCGCGCTACACCTCCAAGCTGCGCTTTTACAGCATTTTCCTCTGCCTGGTGGCCGGACTGAACGGCATCGTGCTCACCGGGGACCTCTTCAGCCTCTACATCTTCATGGAGCTGGTGGCCATCGGCTCCTACGCCCTGGTGGCCTTCGGCTGCGAGCACGAGGAGCTCGAGGCGGCCTTCAAGTACGCCGTGCTGGGCACCGTGGCCTCCGCCTTCGTCCTGGTTGGCATCGCCCTGACCTACGGCCTGCTCGGCACCCTGAGCCTGCAAGGCCTGGCCGGCCGGATCGCGGACGGCGGCATGAGCCCGCCCCTGACCTTCGCCCTAGCCCTGTTCCTCTGCGGCTTCGGACTCAAGGCCGCCCTGGTGCCCTTCCACGCCTGGCTGCCCGACGCCCACCCGGCGGCCCCGGCGCCGGTCTCAGCCCTGCTCTCGGGGGTGGTCATCAAAACCGCCGGGATCTACGTGCTGCTCCGGATGGTCTTCAACGTGTTCACGGCGCAACGGGTCCCCGAGCTGCCGCCCCTCCTGCTCGGCCTGGGCGCCGCCTCGATGATCGTCGGCGGGTTCCTGGCGATCGTGCAGCACGACTTCAAGCGCCTGCTGGCCTACTCCAGCGTCAGCCAGGTCGGCTACATCGTCATGGCGGCGGGCCTGGGCACCCCCCTGGGGCTGACGGGCGCCGTCTTCCACCTCGTGAACCACTCGGTGTTCAAGTCGCTCCTGTTCCTCGACGCCGGGGCGGTGGAATACGCCACTGGCACCCGCGACCTGCGGCACCTGGGGGGGCTGGCCCGCCGCATGCCGTTCACGGGCAGCCTGACGGTCCTGGGCACCCTGGCGGTCTCCGGGGTGCCGCCGCTCAACGGGTTCTGGAGCAAGCTGATCATCGTCCTGGCCTGCGTCGAGAGCGGTCATCCCTGGCTGGCCCTGGCCGCCGTGCTCATGAGCCTGATGACCCTGGCCGCCCTGCTCAAGGCGCTCAAGCAGGCGTTTTACGGGGCGCCGGCCCCGGCCACGGCGGCGGCGGTCGAGGCGCCCGCCATGATGCGCCTGGCCATGCTGCTGCTGGCGGCGCTGTGCGCGGCCATGGCCTTGCTGGTCCTGGGCGGTTTGCGGACGCCGTTGTTGGTGACGCCGGCGGTGGAGGCGCTCGCCCCGTGGAACGGAATGGGACTCTGAGGCCATGAAACACACCGCCCTCTTCATCCTGCTGCTCTTGCTCTGGACCCTGCTGGTCTGGCCGTTCGAAACGGTCAACGAACACCTGCGCCTGATCCCGGCGGCGTTGGTTCCGGGCGCCTGCGCGGCCCTGCTGGTGGTGCTGCTCATGCGCCGCACGATCCCGGACGGCTTCACGGCCTGGTTCAACCCCGCACGCCTGTTCTGGCTGGCAGTCTATGGCGCCGTGTTCGCCTTCTACGTCCTGCGGGCCAACCTCGACGTCGCCTACCGCATTTTGCACCCGGCCATGCCGATCCACCCCGGGATCGTCAAGGTCAAGACCACCCTGAAGACCCGGGCGGGAATCGCCATGCTCTCCAACGCCATCGCCCTGACGCCCGGCACGCTGACCCTGCACGCGGACGAAAACGGCGACCTCTACGTTCACTGGATCAACGTCAAGGCCACCGATGTCGAGGGGGCGACCCGTCACATCGTGGCCCGCTTCGAGTGGCTCATCCGGAGAATCCTGGAGTAGGCCCTGGGGAAGAGACATCATGTTCTACCACCTGGCATACGCGGTGCTTTTGGCCTGCTGCAGCCTGTGCCTCTACCGCGTCGGCCGCGGTCCGACCGCGGCCGACCGCGCCATGGCGATCGACATCCTGGGGATCGTGGTGGTCTGCTTCACGGCCCTGCTGGCCCTGAAGACCGGGCGGGCGTTTTACCTGGACATCGGCATTTCCTGGGCGATCCTGAGCTTCATCGGCACGATCGCGCTGGCCAAGCACCTGGAAGGACGGGGCTTCGATGAATGACGTAATCGGCATGTTCCTGGTGGGGCTCGGGCTGGCCTTCAACGTGCTGGGCTGCATCGGCATGATCCGCCTGCCCGACATCTACAACCGGCTGCAGGCCTCCACCAAGTGCGTGACCATGGGCACAAGCCTGGTGCTGCTCGGGGTGATGGTCGCCTCCGGCTTCGTTCCCCAGCTCGGCGCGCGCTGCCTGCTCTGCCTAGGCTTCATCCTGATCACCGCCCCCACCGCCGCCCACGCCCTGGCCCACGGGGCCTACGCCTTCGGCGTCAAGCTCTGGGAAAAAAGTGTCGTCAACCGCTACGCGGAGGATTTCCCCCCCGCGCCGCCGTCCCAGCAGGACTCCCCATGAAACTGCCCTGCCTCTTCCAGTTCCGGGTGCTGAAGCTGGCGCTGACCTCGCTGCTGTCGCGCCCCTTCACCACCCGCTTCCCGGCCGGCCCCTACCAGCCCATCCCGCAGTTCCGCGGCCGGCCGCGCTACCACAAGGACGACTGCATCGGCTGCGGGGCCTGCGCCCAGGTCTGCCCGGCCGACGCCATCGTCATGACCGACGACCCAGCCGGACCGAAACCCGTCCGCCGGCTGGTCCAGCACCTGGACACCTGCATCCAGTGCGGCCAGTGCGAGCGCTACTGCACCACCGAGAAGGGCATCCGGCTTTCCAACGAGTATGACTACGCGGCGTTTTCCCGGGACGCCTTTGAGGACGCGGTGGAAAAGGAGCTCCTGCTGTGCGAAGGCTGCGGCGGGGTCATCGCGCCGCTGGACCAGCTTCGCTGGCTGGCGCGCCGCCTCGGCCCGCTGGCCTTCACCCACCCCGGCCTCATGCTCGTCTCGGCCCGCGAGCTCGCCGCGGTGGGCGCAGGCGTCAAGGCCGAGACGGACCAGGCCGTGCGCGCCGGGCGCATCAGCATTCAATGCCCGAAATGCCGGCGCCAAAACGCGCTGGCGGTCTGAGCCTCCCGGCGAGCCGGGTTCCGCCTCCGCGTCTGCGGCGAAGCGGGCGGTGACATTCTTAAGATGCGGGCAGAACCCGCAGGGGAAACCCAGTCATGAAACTTCTTTCCGCCGACCTGCTGGACGGCCTGCTGGCCCGGGCCGGCGCCTGCCAGCGGCGCCGCTCCAACCACAATCTGCACGAGGCGCCGGAGGCCCCCATCCAGCGCCTGCTCGTCGGGGCCATGCGGGATTCCTACTTCCGCCCGCACCGGCACCCGGCGAAATGGGAGCTGGTCGTCGTCCTGCGGGGGCAGTTCGACCTGCTCGTGTTTGACGAGCTCGGGCAGGTGACCGGCCGGGTCGCGGCCGGTCCCGCCGCCGGGGCCGTGGGGATCGAGCTGCCGGCCGGGACCTGGCACGCCTCGGTGCCGATGGCCGACGATTCCGTTTTTTTCGAGGTGAAGCCCGGGCCCTACGACCCGCGCACGGTCTCCGAGTTCGCGGCCTGGTCGCCAGCGGAAAATTCCCCCGGCGCCGGCGGGTTCCTCGAAATCCTGCGGCGGGCGAAGACGGGTGACCGGGTGGCCGCGACGGCCAGGTGAGCAAGAGTTCACGGATGGGGAACGCCATGCAATCATTCCCGGCCGGCAATCGCTATGAAACCATGCCCTACAACCGCTGCGGCCGGAGCGGCCTCAAACTCCCGGCCATCTCGCTGGGGCTGTGGCACAATTTCGGAGGGGTGGACCCGTTCGCCAACGCCCGGGCCATGGCGCGCCGCGCGTTCGACCTGGGGATCACCCACTTCGACCTGGCCAACAACTACGGCCCGCCGGCAGGCTCGGCCGAAACAACCTTCGGGAAAATCCTGCGCCAGGACCTGAAGGCCCACCGCGACGAGCTGATCGTCTCCACCAAGGCCGGCTACCGGATGTGGCCGGGCCCCTACGGCGAGTGGGGCTCGCGCAAATACCTGCTGTCCAGCCTCGACCAGAGCCTGCGGCGGCTGGGGCTGGACTACGTGGACATCTTCTACCACCACCGCCCGGACCCGGACACGCCCCTGGAGGAATCCCTGGGCGCGCTCGACCGCGCCGTGCGCAGCGGCAAGGCGCTCTATGCCGGGATTTCGTCGTATCCGGCGGAAATGACCCGCCGCGCCGCCGAGATCCTGCGCCGGCTCGGAACCCCCTGCCTCATCCACCAGCCGTCCTACAACCTGTTCGACCGCTGGATCGAGGGCGGCCTGCTGGACGTCCTCCAGGAAACCGGCATCGGCTGCATCGTCTTCTGCCCGCTCGCCCAGGGCCTGCTGACCGACAAGTATCTCGACGGGATTCCCGCCGATTCCCGGGCCGCCAACCCGCACGGGTTCCTCAGGCCCGGGCACATCAAGCCGGAACAGATCGCGAAAGTGCGTCGGCTGAACGAGCTGGCCAAGCACCGGGGCCAGACCCTGGCCCAGATGGCCCTGGCCTGGTGCCTGCGCCAGCCGGCGGTCACCTCCGCCCTCACCGGCGCCAGCAAGGTCAGCCAGATCGAGGAGGCCGTCGCCGGGCTGAGCCAGCGGACCTTCAGCGCGGGCGAGCTGAAGGCCATCGATGCCATCCTCGCCGGGGCGGCCAAACCGGGCCGGAAATAGACACCCGGAGTGACTTAACCTCAGAACGCATCGTTGAACTCCGGATCTATGCGATCTTTGCGACCTATGCGGCTGATCATCCGGTCGATCTTATCAGCAGAGAGGAATATTTAGCCGCAGAGAACGCAAAGTTGAATCTCGGATTTCGATGCGATCTTTGCGGTTGATATTCGTTTCCGGCTGTCAGCGTCGCTGCGATCCATGACAATGCCTTCCGCAACGCCATCGCCCGACGACGCCCGCAAGGCCCGAATCCAGGCCGGGCTGCGGCGCGACCAGGCCCTGCGCCAGCAGGGCTACCGCGACCAGGCGCTCAAGCTCTTTCCGCACGTCTGCGCCCGCTGCGGCCGCGAGCTGACCGGCAAGCGCCTGCGCGAACTGACGGTCCACCACAAGAACGGCGACCACCGCCACAACCCGCCCGATGGCAGCAACTGGGAACTCCTCTGCCTCTACTGCCACGACCACGAGCACGAGAAATACAAGATCGCCGGCCACTACGACGGGACCGAACCGGAGGAACACCGGACGGCGCCCTCCGTGTTCCAGCCGTTCGCGGGATTGGATGGACTGCTGCCGTCCGCACCGGACGATCCGTCCGCCGGGGGGCCGGCAATCCGGACTTGATTCCGCACCCCGGATCGGGTTAAATCAGCCGCGCGGCAGCATCGCGATCCCCGGCGCCACCAACAACCTTCATCACAGGAGCGCTATGCCCACCCCCGAAAACACCGCCCCGGCCAAGGCCGCCCACCGTTGGACTTTTGTCCGTTCCGGCGGCGTGGACCAGGTCATCCTGCGCACCGGCGACGAGATTGCCAACCTGGAACTGCTGGACCTCAAGCTCTGGATGGCGCTGGCCATGCCCACCCGCGGGGTGGAATTCGACCCGCAGACCGCCGACGTGCTGGACACGGACAAGGACGGGCGCATCCGCCCGCCGGAAGTCCTCGCCGCCGTCCGCTGGGCGCGCGAGGCCTTCACCAGCCTCGATGGCCTGCTGGCCGGGGGTGACGCCGTGCCCCTGGCGTCCATCCGCAACCCCGACCTGCTCGCCGGCGTCCGCCGGATCCTGACGGACATGGGCAAGCCGGAAGCCGGGTCCATTTCGCTGGACGACGTGGCCAACAAAGCCCGGATTTACGCCTGCATGAAGTTCAACGGCGACGGCATCATCCCGCCGGAGGCCGCCGACGACGAGGACACCCGGAAGGCCATCGGCGACATCATGGCGGCCATGGGCCCCGAGACGGACCGCGGCGGGGAACAGGGCGTCAGCCAGGCGAAATTCGAGGCCTTTTTCAGCCAGGCCGCGGCCTTCCTGGACTGGGCCAAGCGGGTCGAATCCGAAGGCGTCCTCGGCGCGCTGGACCTGGCCGGCATGACCGCGGCCCGGGAAGCGGTCCGGGCGGTGCAGGCCAAGCTGGACGACTATTTCACCCGCTGCCGCCTGGCCGCCTACGATGAGCGCTCGCTGGACGCCCTCAACCGCGCGGCCGCGGATTACGCGGCCCTGGCGGACCAGGAACTGACTGCCACCACCGGCGGCATCGCCGCCTTCCCCGTGGCGCGCATCGCCCCGGGCCAACCCTTGCCCCTGGGCCGCGCGCTCAACCCGGCCTGGGAACACGCCATCGCGACCCTGAACGCCAAGGCCATCACCCCCTTGTTGGGCGCGCGCGCCGCCTTGAGCGAGGCGGACTGGCGCGCCCTCCAGGCCGCCCTGGCGCCGTTCGAGTCCTGGCTGGCGGCCCGCCCGGACACCCCGGTGGCCGCGCTGGGCGCGGAGCGCCTGCGCGAACTGCTGGCGGGGCCGGCGCGGGCGCGGATCGGCGACCTCATCGCCCGGGACACGGCGGTGGCCAGGGAAACCGCCCAGTTCGCGGCGGTGGAAAAAATGGTCCGCTTTCAGCGCGACCTGTTCAAGCTGCTGACCAACTTCATCAACTTCGCCGACTTTTACGGCGGCGCCCAAGCCGTGTTCCAAACCGGACGCCTCTACCTCGATGCCCGCGCCTGCGACCTCTGCATCGAGGTGGCCGACATCGAGAAGCACGCCGCCCTGGCCGGGCGCTCCGGGGCCTTCCTGGCTTACTGCCGCCTGACCCGGCCGGGCGGCCAGGCCAAGCACGTGGTGGCCGTCATCACCGGCGGCGATGCCGATAACCTGATGGTGGGACGCAACGGGGTGTTTTACGACCGCCAGGGCCGGGACTGGGACGCCGCCATCGTCAAGATCGTCTCCAACCCCATCAGCGTGCGCGAGGCGTTCTGGATGCCCTACAAGAAACTGGCGCGCTTCATCGAGGACCAGGTGGCCAAGCGGGCCCAGGCCGGGGAATCCGCCTCCCTCGGCAAACTCTCCGATACCGCCGCGGCGGTAGCCGGCGCCGACAAGGGCCCGCCCGCGCCGGCGCCGGTCAAGAAGCTGGACCTCGGCACGATCGCCTTGATCGGCACGGCCATCGGGGGCATCAGCGCCCTGGTCGGCGGCTTCCTGCAGGCGCTGTTCGGACTCGGTTTCTGGCTGCCACTGGGACTGGTGGGCGTTCTCCTCCTGATTTCCGGACCCTCGATGCTGCTGGCCTGGCTCAAGCTGCGCCTCCGCAATCTCGGCCCCGTGCTCGACGCCAACGGCTGGGCCATCAACACCCGCGCCAAGATGAATGCGCCCTTCGGCGCCGCCCTGACCCAGCTCGCCCGGCTGCCGCCCGGCGCCAACCGGAAGCTGCTGGGCCCCTACGCCGTGCGGAAAGGGCCGCGCTGGTGGCTCCTCGCCGCCCTGGTCGCCGCCCTGCTGGCCGCCCTCGGGTGGGCCGGGTTCCTGGACGGAATCCTGCCGCCAACCTGGCGCCGCGCGGCGGCTGAGCCTGGCGGGGCGAAGTCCGCCCTCAAAACCTGGTGGCAAACCGGATCGGGCCAGCCGCGTTAGGAGGTTCGGCATGCACAGGGGGGTTACGGGCCTGCTGGCCGCCGCTCTCGCCTGCGGCCTGGGCGCGCCGACCATCGCCCAGCGCGCCGGGCCCTACGACGACCTGGTCAAACTGCTCCCGGCGGAAACCTTTCTCTGGGTGGCCACCCGCGACCTGGAAAAGGGATTTCGCGAAATCGCCCCGTTCCTGGGCGCAGCCCCCGACCGCGCCCTCGTCAGCCTGCTGCCGCTGCGGAGCGAGGATTCGGGCGACACGAATTTCCTCGGCGCCCTGGCCGCCCTGGGCATCACCTCGAACGGGACGGCGGCGATCGGCATGCTGGCCCTTCCTGACCAAGACGGGCGGATCCGAAGGCATCGCCATCCGGTCGTCGTGCTGCCGATCAAGCGGCCGGAAGACACCCTGCCGGCCCTGATCGCGGCCCATACCCGCGACCAGCCTCCGCGTCAAACCGCCGGCGGGATCACGGTGGTCGGATCGGAGTCCAACGAAGTCAACTGCGCCTGGACGGACCGGCAGGTCGTTTTCGGCTCGTGGCCCTGCGTGGCCCTGGTCGCCGAGACCTTCCGGGGCAAGCACCGCGCCGCGGCCCAGCCGCCGCCGGGCGATGGACTGTTCCTGGTCCACTTCAACCCGGGCCAATACGCGGAAGCCTTCCGGCGCCAGGTCCTGCGGGGAATCGAATCGCGCGGCGGCGAAAAAGCCCCTACGCTCCCCCCCGCCGCCCGGCAGGCGCTCGAGGTCATGGAGGCCTGCGAGGGATTCACCCTCTTGGCCGACCTGGACGACACCCGGCTTTCCTTCAAGGGCCGGCTTGGCCTGAAGAACACGCCGGCGCTGGCAAAACTCCTGGCGGCCCGGCCGGAGAAGCTTTCCATCATTGGAAGTCTGCCCGAAAACGCATCCCTGGTCGCGGCG
>CAZVVD010000081.1:0-18595 GCA_964630555.1 uncultured Verrucomicrobiota bacterium
GAACAGACAGCTGCATGACCGCCGCTCGCTTCCTGCTCCCTGCCTAAAAAAACACAGGATTCCCTCCTGAAGAGAATCCTGTGACAGATGGTGCTATCGCTGGATTTAGCGGGATTAAGGGGCGCACCTTATCCGGACCGGCCAGGGATGTCAAGCGACGCCCGCCGGCCCAGAGCACGCGGCAAAACGGGTGCCTGCCGGGTGCGCCGCGCGGGGATGTTGAAAACGGTTTCCCGGCATGGAAAGCTGAAAAAAGAAGTTCGGGGCGCGGTCCCGCGCTGCCGAACTGCTTTTTGGGGTTCAGATGTCCACGCCGAGATGGGCGCCCAGCCGCCAGTTATTGAAGTTAAAATCGCTGTCCTTGAACTTCGCCAGCGCCTGGTACTTGCCGTCCACGCCGACGTACAACGGGCCGAGAATGATATTGAGATCCGCAAATCCCTGGCCGCCGGGCATCCAGTCGGTCTCGACTTCCGAGAGGCCCTCCAGGGTCGCTTCCAGCCGGCCGTAGCTGTAGCAGCCGCCGGCGCCCACATCCAGGACCAGCCAGGGGGTCAAGGCGACCATATACTTGGCATTCAGTTCCATCGGCACGTAGAGCAACTTGTTGTCCACCGACGCGTCCAGAACCTTGACCGACCCCTGGCTGTAGGCCACCCCGCTTTCGACCCCGAGATACAGACCTTTGACCAGGCCAAAATAGAGTTCGGCGCCGCCGAACCCGCCCTGATCCAACTTGGCATCCTTCAGGGTGCTGTCCGTGAACGCGACGTAGTCGCCCTTGATCCCGAAATGCACGAGGCCCAGCGGCCGGTCATCCGCCGCCAGGGCCGCCATGGCCAACGTCAAAACCGCCAGCACGCCCCACGCCCTTTTCATGCCCGACTCCTTTCCTTGCGAACCATGGCGACACCCGAATTTACGCCGCGCCGTCATCCTGCCCATCCCGCGCGACCTTGTCAACTCCCAGCGTGCAGGGCAGACCCTATCACCTCCCACTACTTCAGATCGACATCGTGCCAAAGTATTTCGAAGCACTCTAGCGGTGAATCAGCATGTATCTCGATTCTCTTGATCCGCACATTCATGGGAATAGGTGGATCGAAACGGACATCGACCATGCCCGCCGCCATGCCTATAACTGAAGAGGTATAAGATGTGCCATCAGTTGAAAAGAGCTTTAAATTGAGAGAGACTTCTTTTCCGTCTGCGAATCTTAGTTTAGTCCACGGAGGTTCGGGGGACCAATCGCCAGCGATTCTCAGTCGAATAGTCGCTGTGCTGCATCTCCGCTGCAATGGCGGATGGCATTCCAAGGAGATCGCTTTGCGGTCAATTACATAGAGAGAACTGGATATCACGACATCTGGTATTCGGTTGTAGCACCCTCCAGCAAGGAAAACCACAAGACTAACTATGCCTATCTTCTTCATTTCCCTTAGCTAACTCTCGCTTTCACCAATTTGGACCATACCAATGCCAAGGCACATCACCATCCATGCAGCACTTACTCAGAATATTTTCGACTCAATGGCCACCGTTGTTGTGAATAAAATTGTGAAGGATTTTCCCCCTTCTCGCTCCCGGTAATTGCGGCGGTCTTGATGCGCTGTTGTATTTGCTCGCATGTTGCGCAGGCACAAATGGTTCATGACAAGCCGCCGGGTTTCAGGGAACCGTCTTCATGGCGCGGCCAGGAGGGCGCGCAGGGCGCGGTAGTCGGTCTTGCCCGTGCCCAGCACCGGGATCGCCTCGACCCGCCGCACGTGCCGGAGGTTGTGCAGGGGCGAGAGCCCGGCCTCGCGGAGCGCCCGGTTGGCCTCCTCGCGCCCGATCTCCCGGGTCGTGAACAGGACGAGGTCGGGGTTCGCCTCCGCTGGCGCGCCCTCCACTGCCAGGACGGGGCCCTCGTCCGGCTCCGCGCCGGGCGCAAAGGCCCGCGCCAGGGCCTCCTCGATCGCCGGGAGCGAAATCATCTCGCCGCCCAGCTTGACGAACCGCTTCAGCCGCCCCGTGAACGTCAGCACCCCCCCGGGCCCCTCCGTGACCAGGTCGCCGGTGCGGTACCAGGTCTTGCCCTCGAATTCCTCGAACGGCGACGGCCCGTCGTACTCCAGGTAGCCCCCGAAGACGCTCGGTCCGCGGACGAGCAGCATCCCCGGCTGGCCCGGCGGCGCACGCCCCGCGCCCTCCGGCGCGCGGAGGGCGTATTCCACCGACGGCAACGCCTTCCCGATCGTGCCGGGCCGGATGTCGTTTTCGTCGTTGGCGGAGACCACCGGCGAGCACTCGGTGATGCCGTAGCCCTCCAGGATCGCCAGGTGCGGCCAGCGGCCGCTGACGGCCTCGTAGACTTTGGCCGGACATTTCTCGGCGCCGGCCACCACCTTGCGCAGGGTCCGGAGCTGCCGGTCCCCGGCGGCGCGGATGATGCCGTTGAGGAAGGTCGGCGTGCCCATCAGGAGGGTGACGCCGTATGCCTCGATCGTCCTGGCCAGACGGGCGCCCTCGGTCGGGTTGGGATGGAACACCACCCGCACGCCCGCGCAGAGCGGGAACAGGATCGAGCAGGTCAGGCCGAAGGAGTGAAAGGGCGGCAGCATGCCGAGCGCGCAGTCGCCCGGCCGAAGGCGGAACAGGCCGGCCATATCCCGGAGGTTGGCCAGGATGTTGGCGTGCGTCAGGGGCACGGCTTTCGGAAAATTCTCCGAGCCGCTGGTGAACAGGACCACGGCGGTGTCCGGAACCGGCGGCTTCGCCAACGCGCCCGGGCGGAGCCGCGCGCCGAACCAGGCCGCCAGCCGGGCGCGCCGGCCGATCCGCCGGCCGATCTCCTCCACCGGCGCCAGCCGCTCCTGCAGCAGCGCGAGGTCGAGGCCCTGCCCCGCCAGCCGGGCGACCAGGGCCTGCGCCGTGACGATCCGCCGGACGCCCAGCCGGTCCAGGGACTTCGCGATCGTCCCGGCGCCGGCGGTCCAGTTGACCATTACCGGAATTTTCCCCGCGAAGAGGGCCGCCAGGTACAGCACGGCGGCGCCGGACGAGGCCGGCAGCATGATCCCGAGATAGCGGCCCTCCATTTCCGCCAAGGCCGGCTTCAACGCCAGGATCGCGGTGAGCATGTCGCGATAGGTCAGCACCCCGCTGGCCTGGTCGGCCAGGGCGGGCCGGCCCGGTCCGCGCCGGGCCTGCGCCAGGAACACCGCCGCCAGGGTGGCGCCGGCGGGGACCAGGGGGTGGATCGCAACGGAACGGAGACGGACGCGATGAAACGCGTCCCTCCCTCGTGAACACAACCGTTGGTCTTGATCATGGGAGGGCCACGCTCTGTCGTGGCCGTCTTGAACGGGACGGAGACGGACGCGATGAAACGCGTCCCTCCATCGTGAACATAACCGTTGGTCTTGATCATGGGAGGGCCACGCTCTGTCGTGGCCGTCTTGAACGGGACGGAGACGGACGCGATGAAACGCGTCCCTCCATCGTGAACGCAACCGTTGGTCTTGATCATGGGAGGGCCACGCTCCGTCGTGGCCGTCTGGGACTGGCGTGTTGCACGCGGGTTGAAAGGTAAACCATTTTTTCGGGACCGGCTTGAGCGTGATCGGCCCGGCGGCCTGCACGATACCCTGGGCCGCCAGGAGCACGTCGGAGACGGTCTGGAGGGACTCGACCTCCTCCACCGTCACGCCGAACTCCTGCTCCAGCCACGGGCCGAGTTCCGCGCGCACGAGGCTGTCCAGGCCCAGGTCGCGGGCCAGATGGGCCGTGTCGCGGATGTCGCGGACGCCGCTGACCTCCCGGAGATGGGCGGTCACGATCTCGCGGGTCGCGGCCGATACTTCGTCCGCGGCCGGGCCCGGGCCGGCGGGCGTCCCGCCGCCGCGGCCGGCCTCCGGCTCGGGCGCCGTGCGTGCGCCGCCGCGCTCCCAGAAGAAGTCCGGCACGCGGGTGTTGGGCGGCGCGTCCCGGTTATAGAACGCCTCCAAGTACCGGTTCAGGGCGGCCCGGCCTTCGCGCCGCGGCAGGTCGGCCGGCTCCTCCAGCTCGATGGAGACCTCCCGCCGCGGCGCGAAGAACAGTCCGTTGGCCAGGAGGATGCCCAGCCCTTTCAGGAGCACCCGCCCGAGCCGCGGGGCGCCGGCGGGCGCACGGCCGAACCGGCTCCCCCATAGTCCGCGGGTTCGGATCAGGACGACGCGGAGTTCCGGCGCCGCCCTGAGCAGGGTTTCGACCAGGCTGTTGCCGCCGAGATTCTCGAACCGGCCCTGGTAGATCCGGCCGGCCGGCCAGAAGAGGAGGTTCTCCCCCCGCCGCAGGGCTTCAATGCAGTCCCGGGTGGCCGCCTCGATGGATTCCCGGCCGGCCTCGCCGTAGAGGGCGGGATCCAGGATCGGCTTCACGCCGATGCGGGCCAGCAGGCGGCGAAGGACGGGGATGTTGACCTGGTCCCGGTCGGCCAGGACCAGCGGGCGGAACCGCGAGCGCAGGGCGGTGACGACCATCACGGGGTCAATGAGGGCGGGGTGGTTGGGCAGGAAAAGAATCCCGCGCCGGCCCCGGGCCGCGACCGCCTCGAGGCCGGCGATCCGGATCCGGTACCTCAGGCGCAGGAACCGCTGCGCCTGCCAGCAGAGAAATGTCATCATAAGTATCTACCATTCGCATGGAGTTGTGAACAGCCTATGGCTCAGGCCACGCGAACGCGCGAGACGAAGCCCAGGCCTTCGCGGATCGCGCCAATGATCTTGGCCAAGGTCCGGGCCGTCGAATTGCCCCGGCGCGACAGGATGCGACGCAAGGACTTTGCGCCGAACCCGGTTTGTCGCGTCAGCTCTTTGAACGTGATTTCGGCGTGGACTAGATCGCGCAGCATGGAAAGCCCTTCTTCCGTCTCGCCGTCAAGGATCGCGTTCATCGCCTCGGCGGAGAGCGCCCGCACAAACTATGGATCGCGTTGAATCCGCGCTAACACGGTCGCCTTATAATCTCTGATTGTAGGTTAAACGCCCAACGGGTTTCCCGCCTCCGTCCAGCGGCTGCCGGAGACCTGCCCCGCCCTACAGTTCATCATAGCATCCGCCGGTCATTCCATTCCCAGCCCGCGCAGGATCACCGGGGTGACCACCGCGGCATAGCCCTCGGCGTTGGGATGGATGCCGTCGGGCACGTAGGCGGCAAAGCGGGCGGGCTCGGCGTCCAGGAGGCTTTTCCAGTTCGGGTAGTGATCGATGAGCCGCGCGCGCCGCTCCGCGGCGACCTCGCGATAGGCCTGGTTGTAGGCCGCGATGTCCGGCCGCGCCTCCAGGTGCACGCCCGTGGGCGGGTTCATGATCATGACGACGAGCTCGCAGTCCCGGTTGGCCGCCCGGATGCGGTCGATCATGCCGGCGAGGTTGGCGCGCGCCTGGGGCACGGACGTCTTGTACTCGAGGAAGGCGTCGTTGATCGAGAACTCGATGAGCACGGCGTCGGGTTTCTTGGCGATGACCCGCTCGTCGAGGTGCTCCGCGCCCCACGCGGACCACATGGAACCCTGCCCGCTGTTGATCACGGTCGCCAGGCCCGGGAAGCGGCGCTCAAGCTCGGCCGCGAGCTGCCCCACCCAGGCCCCGCCCTGCGTCAGGCTGGTCCCGTAGGCCACGAGCGTCTGCTTCCTGCCCGCCGCCAGGTTCGCTATCAGCCGCGATTTTCCCTTTTTCACGATGCATGCCTCCATGAATACCCATCATGAGAAAACAAGAGATTTTACCGCAGAGAACGCAAAGAGCGCAAAAAAGGTGATTCTGAAATGAACTTTTTGTGTTCTTTGCGATCTTTGCGGTGGTTATCGCTTTGACTTTTCAACGCACCGCTCATTCCCAGCGCGTGCGCCGGAAGACGGCCCACAGGATGACGCTGACCGCCAGGGCGAACAGGCCGATGACTCCCATGGACGTCGTCGGCCGCCAGGCGGCGTTCATGGCATTGGAGAGCGGGCCGGAAACGAGGATGCCGGCGAACACCGCGAAGTTGGCGGTGGCCCAGACCTCGCCCTTCTTAGTCGGGTCCGCCCGGATTTGGAGAAAGCTTTCGATCGGGATCAGGAACATCCCGCCGAAAAACCCGGTCAGGGCGATTGCGCCGTAGAGCGCCGGCAGGAGGGCGTCCGCCGGCAGCCGCGGCAGGCCCGCCAGCGCCAGCAGGGCGGCGCCCATGCCCAGCCCGGCCGGCGGCAGGACCCGGTGCCAGCGATCCGGCGTGACCAGCCGCGGACTCACCAGGCCGCCGACGACCATCCCCACCAGTTGCGTGGCGAGCAGGAAGCTGGTGGCGGTCTTGCTGAGCGCGAACTGCTGGAGGCCGAGGGGATTGACGATCAGGATCTGGAGCGAGCCCGCGAACCAGATAAACATGTTGGCGCCCAGGCCGATGGCCAGGAGCCGGTCCCGCAGGATGACGCGCAGGCTCTTGAGCGTATCCCACGGACCGGCCCACGGGAACGGGCGGCCGGCGCAGGCCGCGGACCGGGTCGGCGCCCCGTAGGCGCAAAGCAGCCCCGCCAGGGCCGTGAGCAGGACGGCCGCGCCCACGTAGTAGCGGCCGGCCTCGATCCCCCCCACGCTCCCGGGCCGGTCGAGGACCATGCCCGACAGGGCAATGCCCAGGAGAATGGCCGAGGTCGAGGCCATCCGCAGCAGGGCATTGGCGCGGAGCACGTAGGCGGGCGGATACAGCTCCGGGATCGAGCCGTTCAGGGCCGGGCTCAACAGCGTTGCCTGGAACCCCATCATCGCCAGCATGCCGAAGATCAGCGGCCAGCAGTCGGCGACGACGCCGGCGGCGCCCAGGACCATGGCCAGCAGCTCCAGCCACTTGCAGCCGATGATGACCCGCCGCTTGGCGAACCGATCGGCGAGCCAGCCGGCCGGCGCCGCGAAGAGCAGGAACGGGAAGGTGAACACCGCCAGGGCGTAGCCCTGCATGGAGGTCTGGCCCATCGCCACAGCCAGGATCAGGACCGCCTGCTTGTAGAAATTGTCGTTGAACACGCCGAAGGAAAACGCGCCAGCCATGGCCGCAAACCTGGCGTGCGCCTGGCGGATAACCTCATGGCTTGACACATTGTCGGTCATGATGAAGCGGCCGCCAGCATAGTGCCCGCCCGGCAGAGCACAAGCACTTTCGTCCTCATGAGGTCATCGCCGCCAGCGACCGGGGTTTCCGGTTTCAATGTTTTCTTTATTGGCGTGGCGCGGAGTTTGACGGTTGAAGCGCCTCCCCGCCGCCGGCTTCGGCCGGCCGGCCCAGCCGGGCATAACTCACGGCAACCTGTTCCTGGATGCTGTCCAACCGCCGCCGGAACAGGAGCGCCCCGGCCACGCAGGCCAAGCCGTTGAGCACGATCGTGGCGGGCGCGCCCAGGGCCCGGGCCATCATTCCGGAGAGCAGGCTTCCCAGGGGCACCATGCCCATGAAGGCCATGGAATACAGGCTCATCACGCGCCCCCGCAGGCGATCCTCCACCAGCGTCTGCAGGACCGTGTTGCTGGCCGCCATCTGCACGACCATTCCGAAGCCGATCACCGGCATGGCCAGGACCGACAGCCAGGCCGAGGTCGAGAGGCCCAGGCCGACCAGCCCCGCGCCCAGCACCGCCGGCGCCGCCGCGATCCACGCCGGCAGGCCCCGCGGCGACTCGCGCACCGCCAGCAGCAGCGCGGCCGCCAGCGCCCCGACCCCGGCGGCCGCAAAGAGCAGCCCGTAAAGCCCCGCGCCCCCGCCCAGCACTTCCCCGGCGAACACGGGCAACAGCGCCGTGTAGGCGGCCCCGGACAGGCTGACGAGCGAGATCAGCAGCAGGAGGTCGCGGATCGGCGGAAAGCCGAAGGCGTAGCGCAGGCCGTCGGCCACGTTCCGCAGGATCGGGCCGCTGGCCGCGCGGCGTTCGCCGGGCTTGACCTCCATGGCCAGCAGCGAGGCGATGACGGCGACGTAGCTCACGGCGTTCAGCAGGAAACAGAAACCCGCCCCCACCGCTTTCAACAGGAGCCCCGCAATGGCGGGCCCAAGGACGCGCGCGCTGTTGACCATCGATGAGTTCAAAGCGATCGCGTTGCCGAGATCGGCGGGCCGGTCCACGATTTCAATCATGAAGGACTGCCGGGCCGGAACATCCAGGGTATTCACCAGGCCCAGCACGAGCGAGAGCAGGATCAACTGCTCCAGCGTGATCGCCTGGGCCAGGGTGAGCCAAGCCAGGGCCCCGGCCTGGAGCATGGCCAGGATTTGGGCCAGCAGCACGAGGCGCCGGCGGTCCCAGCGATCAACCAGCGCCCCCGCCAAGGGGGCGAACACGAAGGTGGGAATCCGGCTGGCAAAGGCCACCACGCCCAGCCAGAACGCGCGCACGCCCTCGGGCTGCCCGGCCGTCAGCTCGTAGGCCAGCCAGCCGACCGCGACCATCTGCATCCACGTGCCGACCAGCGACAGTCCGTGGCCGGCGAAGTACAGCCGGTAATTGCGGTAGCCCAGCGAACGGAACATCCGCCGGAAGGGCGACGGGAGGGGCGCCTGGGATGGAGATGAGGTCAGGCTCACATTATGGATCAGTGGAATACTGGAACATTGGAAGCATGATTTCCCGTCATGGCTGATCGGCGCTGCCGTGGCAACAGCGCGCACAGCACCGGCACGACCCGGCGATTATAACCATTCACATCTTGAGATGCGCAGGGGTTCCAACATCCGCCCCCTATGGGATGCTTCAGCGCCGGACCCGGGCGTTGCCCTTCCAGACGCTCCAGACCTGCTCTTCATCGGCCGGCTGGGCGTAATCGGTGAGCTGGGTGACCGCCAGCGCCCCGCAGGCCCAACCGAACTGGACCCACTGCTCGGGCGGCCAGCCCCGGAGGATGCCGTAGAGCAGGCCGCCGGCAAACCCGTCGCCGCCGCCGATGCGGTCAAGCACGGCAATCTCGCGCGGTTCGACGACATGCCACGCCTTCCCCGCGGCCAGGAGGGCGCCCCAGCGATGGAGATTGGCGCTGACGACCTCCCGCAGGCTGGTGGCAAACACGCCGGCCCGGGGGAACGCTTTTTGCGCGCGCCCGATCATGCCCTTGAACCCCTCGATCTTGGCGGCGAGGTCCTTGCCGCCGGCCTCGGGGCCCTCGATTCCCAGGCTGAGCTGGAAATCCTCCTCGTTGCCGATCAGGACATCGGCCAGCCCGGCGATCTCGGTAAAGACGGCGCGCAGCTCGGCCTCGCGGCCCTTCCAGAACGACGCCCGGTAGTTCAGGTCGAAGCTGAGGGCGCTCCCATGGCGCTTGGCGGTCCGCGCAATCTCCAGGCAGAACCGGCTGGTCTCGGGAGAGAGCGCCCCGATCAGGCCGGACAGGTGCACGAGCCGCACGCCCTCGGCGCCGAAGATCCGCTCCAGGTCGAAATCCGCGGCCTTGAGGATCCGCCCCACTTCGCCGGCGCGGTCGTTGTGCACCCGCGGTCCGCACGGGCCGAAGCCAGAGTCCGCCAGGTTGAACTGGTGGCGGTAGCCCCAGGGCCCGCCCTGCTCCACCTCGGGCCCTTCGACCTCCATGTGCCGGCCGGCCAGGTTGTCCCGGATCAGCCGGGCCACGGGGCTGCCCTTGACGAAGGCGGTCAGGACTTTTACGGGCAGGCCGAGGAAGGCAGCCACGCTGGCCACGTTGGTTTCCGCGCTGGTCACCTGCAGGTGGAACTCGCTGGCGGCGTGGAAAGGCTGGTGGTTGAGCGGCGTCAGGCGCACGCCCATGCTCGTCGGCACCAGCAGGGCGTATTTTCCGTCGCGGCGCAGTTGCAGGGTCATGGTTACGTTCCTCCGGTTTGGCGCTGAAGTGGCGGGCATCATACCGCAGGCCGCCGACAGTTGCCAAACAAAGATTCCATTCCGAATGACGCAACAGAAGTTCGCGGTTTGACCGCGCCTATGTGCCGCGCTACGAGCGGCACATTTGGCGCCACTCGTAGCGTGGCGCCTACAGTTTCGATCCATACCTAAAACGATAATATGCACCGGGATTATTTTGTTGCCATTCTCCATCCGCGCCGCCTATCTTCTATGGGCGTTTGTTGTAGGGCGGGCACGTCCGTCGGCTGATGGATTGCCCGCCTGAATTTCGGAATCGGCGGGAAGGTTCTGGACCTTTCCCGCCCTACAACAAGAAGCGGCTCCACAGCGGATCCTGCAATCACCGGCATGAAAAAAACAATCGCCTTGACGGGAATGTTGCTGGCGGCGGCGGCCTCCGCCGGGGCCGCCGAGGCGCCCCTGCCGCCCATGCCCGCCGCGGCTCTGCAGGCCGCCCTCGACCGCCAGGGATTCGGTCCGGGGCTGATTGACAATGTCATCGGCCGGCGGACCCGCGCCGCCCTGGCCGATTTCCGGGAGGCCCGCGGGATCAGCAACGCGACTGACCTGCCCGCCGCCCTGGCCCTCGACCGGTTCCCGGCCTGCACGAACATCACGATCAGCCAAGCTGACCTCGACCAGCTCGGAGCAGCGCCGACGGATTGGCTGGCGGCCTCCGGCCTGCCGCGGCTGGCCTGCGAATCGCTGCCGGAATTTCTTTCGGAAAGGCATCACGTTTCCGAAGCCTACCTGCGCGCCCTGAATCCCCACGTAGCGGAGTGGGACTCGACCCATATCCTCGGCGCCGTCTTGGCCGTGCCCGATATTGCCCCCCGCGGCCGGGTGCCGGCGGCCGCGCGGCTGGTGGTGGACTGCCGCGAGTTCCGCCTGCGCGCCCTGGACGCGGACGGCAACATCGTCGCCTCCTTCCCCTGTTCGATCGCCATGGCCGGCCGGGCGCCGCCGGAGGGCGACCTGAAGGTGGCGGTCTTCGCCCCGAACCCGAATTACACCTTCGACCCGGCCAACTACCCCGAGTCCGCCCGGGCCCGGGAGATCGGGCGCAAGCTGATCCTGCCGCCCGGCCCGAACAACCCGGTGGGCGATTACTGGATCGGGCTGGATCGGCCCGGCTTCGGGATCCACGGCACGCCGCACCCGGAAACCGTCGGCTCCCGCGAATCGCACGGCTGCTTCCGGCTGACGAACTGGGACATCCGCCGCCTGGCCGCCATGATCGCGGACGGCACGCCGGTCCGGGTCATGGGGTTGGAAGGTGAGTAACCAACTTTGACCACGGACGGCCCAGCGCGGCAAAGCCGCAACCAAAACAGGAACATGGACCGCGGATAACACTGATGGTCGCGGATTAAAACATAATAGGTCGCTTCAAATTTCTCTGAAAAATCCAACAAGGAGAACCCCATCATGGAACGCCCATGGACAGTAGTTGCCAAGCGCCTGATGCTTCCGCTGATTTTGTTCTTCACCGCAGCACAGGCAAGCGTTGCCTCCGATTCAAAACCCCTGGCTGAAGACAACACGGGCTTTGCCTGCGATCTGTATCAGAAGCTCCGGGTCTCCGACGGCAACCTGTTTTTCTCCCCCTACAGCATTTCCGCCGCGCTCGCCATGACCTACGCCGGGGCGCGGGGCGACACGGAAAGCCAGATGGCGAAAACCATGCGGTTCTCCATGAACCAGGATGTCCATCCCGCGTTCGCGGAACTGGCGGCGAAGCTGGCAAAACTGCAAAAGTCCGGCAACGTCAAGTTGAGCATCGCCAACTCCCTGTGGCCGCAGCAAGAATACGCGTTCCTCGACAGCTACCTGTCGCTGGTCCGGAAATATTACGGGGTCTCCGTCACGCCGCTGGACTACAAAAGCAATCCGGAGTCTTCCCGCAAGACCATTAACGGGTGGGTTGAAAAAGAGACCCGGGAGAAAATCAAGGACCTTATCCAACCCGGCATTCTTGACTCATTAACCCGCCTGGTCCTCGTCAATGCCATCTATTTTCACGGGAATTGGGAGCATAAGTTTATGGCTCGCGGAACAAAGGACGCTCCCTTCCACGTGACCGCGGACCAGACCGTCCAGGCGCCCATGATGACGCAACAGGAAGAGTTCGGATATGCGACCCTTGATTCTCTTGCGATGCTTGAATTGCCGTATGCGGGGAATGAGGTGTCCATGCTGATCCTGCTGCCCAAAGAGACGGAAGGGCTGAAGCCGATCGAAGCCGATTTGTCCCTGAAGAATATCAATCGCTGGAAAAGCCGGCTGAGCAAGAAAAAGGTCCTCGTCTTCCTGCCCAAGTTCAAGATGACGTCCTCGTTCCGCATGGATCATGCGCTTATATCGCTGGGCATGGTGGACGCTTTCAGCGACACGAAGGCTAATTTTGCGGGAATGGACGGCCGATCCGATTGGCTGTATATCCGCGCCGTGCTCCACAAAGCCTTTGTCGATGTGAACGAGGAAGGCACAGAAGCCGCGGCGGCCACCGCTGCCCCCGCAGCAGCCAAGGGGATGCCAACCCCACCGCCAACATTTCGCGCCGATCATCCGTTCCTGTTCCTGATTCAGGAAAATCAGACCGGCAGCATTCTCTTCATCGGCCGGATGACCGATCCGACGAAAGCGGGGGAATAGGCGTGGAACTGCGGCGGACAAGTCGCTTACGCGTTCATTCAGGTTACCAGGTTACGCGCTCACCTTCTCCGCAACATAGGTGCTACCAGAAGTGGCTACGGCCAAGGGCGCAGGATGGAAAGGGTCTAACCCGTTCACCCCGTGACAGGCAGGCACAGCATGGTGCCGACCGTATGTGCCGCGCTATGAGCGGCACAACCGTTCCCCCGTCTGGTAATTCCGGAAGCGCCACTCGTAGCGTGGCGCCTACTGGGCTGTTTCCGATGCCCACCAAGCCTCTGCCCACTGGCGCTGTTAGGCTCTTTCCTACGGACCCACCCCTGCTGACGCGACAGTCCGCTGCGGCAGGCAGGCCGGACGGCCCACCCTGAAGTAAACTTTACCCTCCTTCAGGGCGCCGAGCGCGCACCCCGCCAGCCGTGGTAGGAGCTCCGCGGTTCGAACGCGTAAGCAGCGAAATTACGGTCCGCCACGCGCGACCAAACGCTCCCATTGCTCCAATTGTTGCCGCGATACCCGGAGCCGGTAGCGTCTGTGCCGGGCCATAGTGGCGCATTGGCTTGACCTTCCCCATCCAACATTCCGTCCCCATGCTCGCCCGTAAAGGCCCGACCCGTCGCGTTCCCCGCCGTCACCGGCCGCTCCCACACATTCCCCGAGAGGTCCAGCGCCCCGTAATAGCCCGCCCCGGCGTTGGCGCGGGTCGAGGCCGCCCGCGCATAGCTTCCACAACGATAGGGACCATCCGGAACGCAAGGATCATCATTGCAGTTGCCCTGGTTCGGCGCCTCCGCCGCCGTGTTCGAGTTGACCAACGACAACGTCGCCGGCTCCAGGACCGCATCCCCCCACGCGTATTCGTTCGCCACGGGCGGCTGCGTTCCCCGGCAAGCCTTCTCGAATTCCAGCTCCGTGAAAGGCCGCAGGGCCGCCCAGTCGGCGTAGGCCGCGCCGTCTGCCCAAGACAGGTAATTGCACGCCACCCATTCGCCGTCATTAGTCTCGTTGAGCCGAGATACATCCGTCACCGCGTAGGAAAGACCGGCGTTATTGTTGGCGTCGCACCCGAACACCGCCAGGGTCAAGGGACTCCAGGTTGTCCGCTTGATGTAATTGCGGCTGACGCCGTAGTGCAGTCCGGTGTCGTGCCGGTTGCCCTGCTGCACCGCCGTCAAGGTGTTGAGGAAGTCGCAATATTGCCGCTGCGAGATTTCCGTTTTCATGATGTAAAACGCGGCGTAACCATTGGGAAAGGTGTTGGGCACCGAGGTGCTCGTGCCGGTCCCCGTGCCCCAGTAGATCGTGAACGTGTTTGTGGAATCGATATAGAACGGGCAGTTGGTGTCGGTTGGGGAACGGAAACTGCCATTGATCACTCCGTTGGTGTTCCCCACCCAGAACGCCCCCGCCGGGATATAGACCATTTCCACGGCAAACACCTTGATCAGCGCGCTCTTCGAGCGCGAGACCTCGTCGGTCGCGAAATCCCATGAGAGCGTGATCTCCCGATTCGAGACCGTGCCGGTTCCCGCCCCCGCCCGCTGGATGAACGCGCCTTTTTTGTCCGCCGGCACGACGATCTCGAGGCTGGTCCCGGTCCCGGCGTTGAACCCGGCCGGGTTGGTCCCGCTCCCGCCCAGGGTGGCATGGCTCCATTTTGTCCCGCCGTCGGTAGAGTATTTCACGAACACCCAGGCGGCGTCCCAGTTGATGCCGTCCCGCCAGGCGTTCTCCCAGGAAATGTCGAAGCGCACCTGCACTTTCCCGTCCGCCGGCGCGCGCAGGGCGGTATTGGCGACCACGAGGTTGTTGGCCCAGGCCGGCGCGGCCGCCGCCAGCAGGCCGGCCAGGCATATCAAGAATCTCAGGGCTTGCCTGCTGCTCATTTCTCTTTCCTCCGTGTGACCTGCAGTGGTTAAAACGTCCTCAGCAAGCTGGCCACGCTCAGAGCGCGGCCCACCGGCCTATCTTCCGAATGGCGCTGTTCATCTCCCGGCGCCAACTCTGCCTGCCGCGCCATCCGCATGAAAAAACCTTGCGGAACCAGCGCGCCGCAGGGACCACGCGCCATTAAGGAATTCACGGCACATTGCAGCCAGGTTACCAGTTTCCAACTGCAAGGGCAAAAGGTTTGTCCCTTCAGCCGGCGACTGTTCCCGCCAGCAGGCCGCAGGCGGCCTGGATATCCTGTCCGCCGCTGTAGCGCCGCGCCACCGGCGCGGCCAGCCGCGCCCGCAACGCATCGCGGAAGGCGCCCAACTCCCCGGCTGACGGTGGGCGGAACCGGCCGGAGGGATCGTTGACATCGATCAGGTCCAGCCGCACCGGCAGGCCGCGGGTCAGCTCCGCCAACTGCCGGGCGTCCTCGCCGCGCGTGTTGACCCCGGCGATCATGACCCAGGCCAGCGTGACGCGCCGGCCCGTGGCTCGATGGTAGTCGCGGAGCGCCGCGATGAGCTCCGCCGCGGGATGCTCCCGCTCGACCGGCATCAGCGCCCGCCGCCGGACGGGATCGGCGCTGGTCAGCGAGACCACCAGCCGGTAGGGCTGCTTCTCCGCCGTGAACCGGCGGATGCCGGGCACGATGCCGACCGTTGAAATCGTGATCGCCTTCCCGGAAATGGCCAGGCCGCAGGGCTCGGACAAAATCCGGGCGGCCCGGATCGCGGCCTCGTAGTTGAGCAGGGGCTCGCCCATACCCATGAAGACCACCCCGCGGACCGGGTGCGGGGAATCGGCCCGGATCGCGGCGACCTGGTCCACGATTTCCCACGCCGCCAGGTCGCGCCGGAAGCCCATCCGGCCGGTGGCGCAGAAGGCGCACCCCAGCGCGCAGCCGACCTGGCAGCTGACGCAGACGACATACTTGGGATCGTCCGCCCGGTGCAGGAGCGGAATGCGGACCGCCTCGAACGGATCCGGCCCCTCGCCGCGGAACAGGTATTTCGCGAATCCATCCCGCGGCGAGACGACCTTCTCGATCAGAGCCAGGCGCGGGATCGCGGTCAGCTTGCGGACTTCATTCAGCACCCGGGTGGAGATGCCGGGCCCGGCGGGCAAACGGCCCTCCCGAACGGCCGCCGCCTGGATTTGCCGCGCCAGGCGCGGAGTCACGCCGGCATGGGCCAGCCCGGCGTGGAGTTCATCCGCCGTGAGATTTTTCAGGAGGAGGGGCAAGTTCAGGTTTCCTGAATGAACCCATGGCAAAAGTCGGGTAAGCCGGCGCGAAGGCCCAGGGCCGTTCGCGCCCTACAGTTCAGGCAAATAAATTGTAGGGACGGAACGGTTGAGTCCTCGAAACCTTCCCGCCGGTATCGAGGCTTTCCAATGGGCGCAAAAAGATTTTATGGAATAGAAGCTGCGTCGAGGATCTCCTGCCGCTGGGTGCGCAGGTCCGCGATCTCCTGCCGCCAGAACGCGGGAGCGCCCCAGTCCGGCGCCAGCCGGGCGAACCCGCCGTCCGCCTTCTGCCGCGCGCACCAGGCGGTGTAATGGATGAAGCGCATCGCCCGCAGGGGCTCGATCAGCCGCAGGGTGTCATAAGGAAAGGGCATGAAGGTTTCGTAGCCCTCCAGCAGGAGCTCGGCCTGGGCGCGGGCGCGCGGCAGGCGGTCCGGCAGGATCAGCCACAGGTCCTGCGCGGCCGGGCCCACGGCCATGTCGTCGAAATCCAGCAGGTGATAGCCCTCGTCCGGCCGGAACAGGATGTTGCCGCTATGGCAGTCCGCGTGCAGGCGCAGGGTCGGCGCGTCCTCGAACAGCGGGGCGATCAGGTCCACCAGCCCGAGCACGGTCTTCTCGTACTCGTCCCGGAACTCGGCGGCCACGGTGCCGGAGTCCAGGATGTACTGCAGGTGGCCGAGGGTCGAGTGCCGCGGGTGGATCCGGATCCGGTCGCGCGGGGCGCGGCTGGCGCCCACGGCGTGCATCCGGGCGATGAGCCGGCCGAGCTGGGGCCATTGGCTGGGAGCGGGTTCGTCCAGCGGCCGCCCGCCCTTTTTGGGAAAGAGGGCAAACCAGGTGCCCGAGACGTCGTGCAAAACCGCCCCATCCCGCCCGGCCAGCGGCGGCACCACCGAGACCTCCGCCGCGTGCAGTTCCCGGAGGAAATCGAGCTCATCCTGCAGGGCCTCGCGGCTCCAGCGGCCCGGCCGGTAGAACTTGGCGATGACGAACCCGCCGGCGTCGAGGCCGACCTCGTAGACCCGGTTGATGTAGCTGTTGAGCGGCCGGCAGAGGTTGGAGCAGCGCGCGCCCAGCACGGCCTCCACCGCGTTGATCACGGCATCGGGGGTCAGGCCGTCGAAATCCGGCGCCGGGCCGGGCCGCCCGGCCTCCCTGGCCCTGGCGGCGGAGGCTGGCGCGGGTTTCCTTGCTTTCCGGGAAGCTGGCATGCCGGCACGATAGTTCAATCCGGGACCGGATGCCAGCGCTTATCGCACGCCGGGGCCGGGCGCAGACGCGGTGGACTGGAGGTGCGAGAGGGGCGTCCGGCCGATGGCGTAGACCTCGAAGCCGATCTCGAACAGCTCGCGGTGGTTCAGCCGGTTGCGGCCGTCGAAGATGAACGCCGGCTTGACCATGCGCGCGTAGAGCTTGCGGTAGTCCAGTCGCGCGTAGTCGGGCCAGCCGGTGAGCAGGGCGATGGCGTGAGCGCCCTCGGCGGCCCGGGCGGGGTCCTCCTCGAACTGCACCCGGTCGCCGAGGTCGGCCAGTTCCCGGCGGGCGTTCGCCAGGGCCTGCGGGTCGGTCACGACGATCTCGGCCCGCTCCTCGGCGAGCGCGCGCACGACGCGCAGGGCCGGGCTGTCGCGGGTGTCGCTGGTGTCGGCCTTGAAGGCGCACCCGAAGACGGCGACGCGCTTCCCGGCCACCGTGTTGAACATGGCGGCGAGCATGCGGCGGACGAACCGCTCCCCCTGGGCGTCGTTCATGCGCACGACCTGCTCCCAGTAGGCGGCGACCTCGGCCAGGCCGTAGCGCTCGCAGAGGTAGACCAGGTTGAGGATGTCCTTGCGGAAGCAGGAGCCCCCGAAGCCGACCCCGGCCTCCAGGAACCGCGCGCCGATGCGGCGGTCCATGCCGACGGCGCGGGAGACCTCGCTGACATCGGCCTCGGTGCGCTCGCAGAGCGCGGAGAGGCTGTTGATCGAGCTGATGCGCTGGGCGAGGAAGGCGTTGGCCGCCAGCTTGGAGAGCTCGCTCGACCAGACGTTCGTCAGCAGGATCCGGTCGCGCGGCACCCAGCGGGCGTAAATCTCCGCCAGCTCGCCGGCGGCGGCGCGCCCGGCGGGGGTGTCGCGGCTGCCGATCAGGACGCGGTCGGGGTTTTCGAGATCGCTGACGGCGCTGCCCTCGGCCAGGAACTCGGGGTTGGAGAGAACCTCGAAATGAATGCCGGGCTTGCCGGTCTTGAGGATGCTTTCCATGGCCTCGGCCGTGCGCACCGGCAGGGTGCTTTTTTCCACCACGATCTTGTCGGACGCCGCCCGCGCCAGGATTTCGCGCGCCGTTTTTTCCCAGTGCTGGAGGTCCGCGGCCCGCCCGCTGCCGTGCCCGAAGGTGCGCGTGGGAGTGTTGACGCTGACGAAAATGATGTCGGCGCGCGCGATCTCCCCGGCGATATCGGTGGAGAAAAACAGGTTGCGGTTCAGGACCGACTTCACCAGCCGATCCAGGCCGGGCTCGTAGATCGGCAGGGCGTCCGACTGCCAGGCGCGGATGCGCGCGGCGTCGATGTCCACCACGGTCACCCGGCGCTCGGGGCACTTGCTGGCGATCATGGCCATCGTCGGCCCGCCGACGTACCCGGCGCCGATGCAGAGGATATGGTTCATGGCGGCCGATTCATAGCACAGGCGCGCGGGGCGGACAACCGCATTTTACGGCCGGCCGCAAGGCCTCAGAAGCCGTGAAAAAATCGGACGGCCACGATATAACGTGGCCCTCCACTCGATATGTCTTCGGAAAATGGAGGGTCGCGCTCCGTCGCGACCGTCTTCAGATAATTTCTTCACACCTGAATTTTGCGCCGAACTGGCGCAAAATTCACCCGAAGGGCCGTGATGGCCG
>CAZVVD010000082.1:0-12805 GCA_964630555.1 uncultured Verrucomicrobiota bacterium
GCGGCATGCTTCGCGCCTTGCAGCTGCGGCATCCTGACCTCATCACGGATTCAGGCTCTTGTTCAGGTTTTATTGCGCCGGATGGACGGTCATGTCTTCCTTGATCTTGCCTTCAAGAACTTCGCAGTAACTGATTTTTTCTTTGACGGAAGTTACTTTGATCTGGCCGGCTTGTTTCATTTCCGTGTCGAGTACTTCGCCGGTATCTTTATCCGTCAGAGTTTCCACCGAACCGACATTGAAAATCTGTCCGGCGGCTACGCCTTCCCGGCTGCCGCGATTGATGATGACCTTGTCGCCGGCTTTGATGACTGTGCCTTCCCAAGGAATGCTTTCGAGTTGTTTTTCCAGAAATTCCACCGCTTGAGCAACGGCGTCTTCCGTGGCTTTGCCGACATTATCTTTTTTGAAGCCTGCCACATCGCCGCCGAAGCTCGATCCGCTGTAGCCGAGGTTGAGTCCTTTGCGCCCGGCTTTGCCGACCACCTTGGTTTGCGCTTTGACCTGGCCGGTGGTTGAGTCCATAATATAAATGGTGGCGTTGACTTCCGTGCGGTCGGTGCTGCCGCCGACGCGGAACCCCATTACGTTGACGCCCGCGCCGCCGCCGGTTGTGCTGCTTTGGACGTGGGTAATGGCGCCTTTAACCAAAAGCTGTGCCGGGGTCATTTGTCCGGTTTTAGGCGTTTTTTTGCCGCCGGCTGTTCGTCCGGCTGTGGCCAGATCCTGTTCGGCCATGGCTTCAATGCGCATGTCCTTTTCGCCCAGAACGATAAATTTGCCTGATTCCTGCAGGGCGGCGGTCATAATTTCGCCGAAAGCCGATCCGATTTCCCACTGGCCTGACCAACCGGATTTATTGTCAAATTTGGAAACGGAAATACTGTAACGCAGGTTGCCGCCCGATTCGGAAGCGGCGCCGAGAGCGAAGGGCATGACGATGATTGAAAGGGCGGCCATAACGGTTGCAATACAAAAACGTTTCATACAGGATGCCTCCTTGAAATACGCAACCGGCGGAACACACGCAAGTGTCCGATATTGCGTCAATTAATGGTTCCTATTTATGGCAGACTGTCCGGGCATGTCAAGCCAAAAGGTGTTTTATTTGCTTGCCAGCCTGTTGTAAGATGGCATAGTATATTTTTACTCATTTCTGAATTCGTAATGAGGTCAGGAATCCTGAATGTCTGGATTCTTGAATGCTTGCAAAACATGAGTTTTTAAGTTGAGTTTGTTTAATTAAAATTCCATCACGGATTCAGGGTAATTGTTTACCCCTGTAGCTCAGCAGGACAGAGCATCGGATTTCTAATCCGGCGGTCGCAGGTTCGAATCCTGCCGGGGGTGCTTTCCCGGGGCGCGTCCCCACGGATCGGTCTTCCGGCTCTCGGCTTGCTTTGCGCCCCGGTTTGTGGATAATGCCGGGCGATGTCAAACGCGTCGGCATGATGGGGGTCCGGAATGAATCCACCCGCACTGGCCGGGGCGGGCTTGAGAGGGAAACACCTATGAAATGGCGTTGCTGTCTCGGGGCGGTTGTTTTGGCCGCTTGCCTCGCAGGTCAGGCCCACGGCGCCCTTGCCCCCGCCGCGGCCGAGGGCGACCTGACCGGCTTGCGGGAAAACGTGAGCCGGCTTGAACAGGACCTCCGCGCCGTCCGCGACCGGCTCGGGGCGGCGCGGCAGCTTCAGGACGAAACCCAGCGCCAGCGCAAACAGGCGAGCCGCTCGCAGGCCGACGCCGCCCGGGACCAGAAGGCCGCCGAGGCCCTGCAGGCGGAGATGCAGGCGCTCCAGGACCGGGTGGCCCAGTTGGAAAAGGAAACGGCCATCGCCGCCGAGCGCGCGCGGGATCTCGAGAAACTCCGGGCGGAATGCGATCAGATCGCCGCCCTCCGCCGGGAGGCCGAGGAGCGCAGCCGGGCCCTGGCGGAATTCCGGGCGGCTGCGGAAAAGAACATCGCGGCGTTGAATGACCAGCTGAAAGATGTCCGCCGGCGGCAGGCGGACCTGGCGAAACAGGAGGATGACCTGAAGCGGCTGCAGGCGGATCTGGCCGATGAAAAACAGCGGCTCGCGGAATGGGCGGCCGTAACGGGGCGGGAGCGCGGGTTGAAGGAGTCCGCGGAAAAGGAGGCCGAACGGCTGCAAGCCGCGCTGGCCGCGGCGCGGCAGGCGCTTGCCGATAACAGCCGCGCCCAGGCGGCGGCCCAGGCCGCGGACCTGCTGGCGAAGGAAAAAAAGCTCCGGGAGGAAGCCCAGGCGGCGGCCCAGGCCGCCGTCCGCGTTAGGGAGAAAGCCGAGGAAACGCGGGAGGACCTGAAGGACGAACTGGCCGAAGCGGAAGCCGATCTGCAGCGGAAGCGCCAACGTCAGCCTGACCCCGAAGCCCTGGCGGCCGAACTGCAAAAGGAACAGGCCTTGCGGGCGGAGGCGGAGGTGGCGCAGGGCCGTCTCCAGGAGGCGCGTGCCGCGCTGGAGCAGGAGGCGGAATCCCTGCAGGGCAAGATCGAGGCCGCTCGGGCCGGGCGCGAGGCACTGGCCAAGCGGGCGCAGGCGTCCGAAGCCCTCCAGGCGGAACTGGACCGGGAGAAGAAGGCCCGGCTGGAGGCCGAGTCCCGGGCCGCCCGCTTGACGAAGGAGCAGACGGCCCTGGCCGCCCAGAACGCGAATCTGAAGGCTCAACTCGAGGCGGACCAAAAGAGCCTGGCCGTCGCCGCCGGCCCGGATTCGCCCGTCGGCCGACTCCAGGCGCAACGGGATGCCGAGTGCCAGGCGCGCCAGGCCGGCGAGGCCGCCGCGGAGCAAGCCCAAGCCCTGCTCAAGGCCGCCCAGAAAACCCACGATGCGCTTCGCGAGGAATGGGAGGACGCCCAGCGGCTCAAGGCGCGGGAACAGGCGAAACTGGCCGAGACGATCGGGAGCCTCCAGGCCGAGGTGGACCGCGAACAAAAAGCGCGGGCCGAGGCGGAAGCCGAGACCGGACGGCTGGTCCTGGAACGTGCGGCAGTGGAAAAGGCGATGGCCGGCGTCAAGGAGCAGCTGGCCAAAATGGCGCCGCCGGCGGTCGCGGCCCAGCAGGCGGACGAGGCCGTGAAACGGGCGCAGGCGGAGCTGGATCGCGAAAGCAAGCTCCGCGGCGCGGCGCTTGAGAACGCGCGCCGCGAGGAGAAGGCGCGTGAATCCGTCCTTGCCGAGCTGGCCGAACTGCGCCAGCAGGCGGCCGAGCGGCAGAAACAGGCGGGTGCCGTCGAGGAGCAGACCCGGCAGGCAGTCGAGCTGAAAGCCGCGCTGGACCAGGCCGCCAGAGAACGCCAGGAGGCCGAGGGCCGCGTCCAGGCCGCCGCAGCGGCCGGGACGGTGGCAGCCCGCGAGATCGAACAGCTTAAGTCGCAGCTGGCCGCGCTGGAGCGGCAGGCGGCCGAGGGCGAAAAACAGGGTCGGCAGCTTGCTGGACTCCAGGCGGAACTGGAGAAGGAAAGACAATTGAAGGCTGCGGCGGAAGCCGAGGCCGAGCGGCTGTCGCAACAACGCGCCGCCGTGGAGAAGGAAGCGGCAGTGTGGAAGGCCAAAGTGGATGAAGCCTTGCGGCAGGTTGACATTGCCCGGCAGGCGGTCCGGGATGTCGGCCAGGCGCAGGCGGACCTGGAGCGCGAGCGCCAGCTCAAGGCCGCTGCCGAGGATTCTCTGGCCGGCGAAAACAAGGCGAAAGCAGCCGCCGACCAGACGCTGGCCGAGCTGCGCCGGCAGGCGGCCGAGCGACAGAAACAGGCGGGCGAGGCCGGGCAGCAGGCCCGGCAGGCGGCTGAGCTGAAAGCCGCGCTGGATCAGACTGCCCAGGAGCGGCGGGAAGCCGAGGGCCGCGCCCAGGCCGCCGCGGCGGCCGGGGCGGCGGCGGCCCGCGAGATCGAACAGCTCAAGTCGCAGCTGGCCGCGCTGGAGCGGCAGGCGGCCGAGGACGAAAAACAGATTCGCCTGGCCGCCGGACTCCGGGAGGATTTGGAAGCGGCCCGGCGGAAAACCCGCGAGGCGCTGGCGGCGGCGGACCTGCGGCTGGAGCCCCTGCAACAGCAGGCCCGGGACCTGGCCGCCAAGCTCAAGGCCGCGGAGCAGCGCCGGGCGGAGCAGGCGGAACAGGCGCAGGCGGCGGCCGGTCTCCGCGAGCAGTTGGCCAACGAGCGCCAGCTCAAGGAGGCGGCCGATCAGCGCGCCAAAGAACTCAAGCGGGAATGGGAGCGCCTGGAACGCGGCGTCCGGGAACAGCAGGACAAGCTGGCGGCGCTGGAAAAAGAATTGGCCGCCGCGGAGCGCGAGCTGGCGCCACAGGGCCAGCTGCAGACGGAGCTGGAAAAAATCCGGCTGGCGCGGGGGCAGGGCGCCGGCGCGGTCCGGGCGGAAAGCAACAGCCAGGCGCGGGTCGAAGGCGAGCTGACGGCGCTCGCCGAACGGGCGGCGGCGCTGGCGCAGATCCAGGAGACCATGAACCGCCAGATGGACTCCACCCGCCGGGCCCAGGCCGAGCTGGTCGAGGAGCGCAAGCAGCGGGATGCGGCCGAGGCCCGGACTCAGGCCGAGGCCGGGATGCGCAAGGACCTGGAGCGCCAAATCTCGGCTCTGGACGGCAAGGTCGCCGGCCTGGAAACCCGCATCCGGCAGGAGGAAAAGTCCCGAGCGGACCTTGACCTCGAACGCAAGCTCCAGGCCGCTCTCGCCGAAAAGGCCAGGATGCAAGAAGAGTTGGCCGGACGGTTACGCCAGGCCGAAGAGCAGGCGCGGGTGTTGAAGGGCCAGAACGAAGCCTTGCAGCAGGCGCTGGACCGCGCGCCGCCGCCGCCGGAGCCGGTTGCGCGGAAGGACGCCGTTTCGGCGCCTGCCGCGGCCAAAAGCGCGGACCTGCTGGCGGCGGAGGAGCGGATCCTGGCCGCGGTCCGGGACGCGCCGCAAGGCGATGCCCCGCGTGCGGACCAGCCCCTTCCCGGGGCGGACTCCGACGCGGGCGCCACGGCGGAAAGCCATTACCAGGCCGGCATCCGCAAGTGGGACCAGGGCGATGCGTCCGGCGCCGTCGCCGAGTTTAAGAAAACCGTGGCCTTGAACCCGAATGCGGCCGGGGCTTATTATAACCTGGGGCTCGTGTCCCTGCGTCAGGGGGACCGGGAGGCCGCCGCCGGCTATGCCTACCAGGCGGGACAGGCGTACCTGAAAAGCAGGAATTTCCAGCAGGCCTGGCGTATGGTCACGTTCCTGAAAAGCATCGATCCCTCCTCCCGGCAGGCCGAGCGATTAAAGAACGAGATTTCCCGACAGATGCAATGAGCGTTACCGCCAGGCTGCCAACGGTTTGCCGCCTGCGACGGGGCGGCGGGCGGCAGGCCGGTTGAGACGATGACTGCCTTGCCGCCACTGTATCCGCTGCTCTTTGCCCCGCTCTATAAGCAGTATCTCTGGGGCGGGAATCGGTTCGCCCGGCGTTATGGGCGGACGACTCCGCCCGGGCTCACGGCCGAATCCTGGGAGATGTCGGATCGCCCGGGTGACATGAGCAGGGTGCTGAACGGGCCGCTGGCAGGGCGGTCCCTGCGCGACCTGGTCCAGGCTTACGGCCGGGATCTTCTGGGCAGCGCCGCAGCGACCGACCGCTTTCCCCTGCTGATCAAGCTCCTGGACGCCCGGGAACGCTTGAGTGTCCAGGTTCATCCCGACGACCAGTCGGCACGCCGGGTTGGGGGTGAGCCCAAAGCGGAAGCCTGGGTGGTGCTGGAAGCCGATCCGGGCGCCGTGGTGTATGCCGGTTTTAGGCCCGGCGTCACGGCCGCCCGCTTGCGCCGGGCGCTCCCCGGGCCGGCCGTGGAACAGCTGCTGAGCGCCATCCCCGTGCGCGCAGGGGACGTGGTGGCGATTCCGGGCGGCCGCGTCCATGCCATCGGCGCCGGTTGCCTGATGCTGGAGGTCCAGCAGAACTCGGATACGACCTTCCGCCTGTTCGACTGGAATCGGATCGGGTCCGACGGCAAGCCCCGGGCCTTGCATCTGGAGCAGGCCCTCGCCAGCATCCGCTGGGACGATGCCGGTCCTGCGGTCCTGCCGCCGCTCGCCGGCGCCGGCGACGCGGAAGCCTGGCAGGAGCGCCTGGTGACGTCGCACTTCCGTTTGGAGCAGCGGTCGTTTTCCGGCGCGTTAGCTTGCGCCACCCGCGGGCGAAGCTTTCACGCGGTGTTTGTCGAGCGGGGCGAGGTGCGGGTCGAGGCGAACGGCGTGGTTGCCGGGGCCGCGGCAGGCACCACCCTCCTGGTTCCCGCGGCGGTGGACGGGTACGAACTCCGCAACCGGCAGGGCGTCGGGCGCGTGCTGCGCGTGGGGTTGCCGTAAGCCCCCCCCCCGGGGTCCATGGCGCCTGATCCTCCCGAATGCATAACGAAATGTTTTTCAGGCTAACCCGGCGGGCGATCCCGTCGTTTGCGGATGATGCCGGCGTAAGCTAATCCATCGGGTTGCGGCCAGGCTGCCGCGTTAGGTGGAAGAGGGCGAGGCCTCGGCGGAAGTCGTCGGGCAGGGGGGCGGAGCAGCGGATGACGACGCCGGTGAACGGATGCGGGAAGCTGAGCTGGCGGGCGTGCAGCATCGGGCGCGCGAAGCGGCGTTCAACCGGCGGCAGCGCGCGGCGGGTCGCGTAGTACGGTTCGCCAATCAGGGGATGCCCGATGCACAGCAGGTGCTTGCGGATCTGGTGCGTTCGCCCGGTGTGAATGACGATCCGCAGATGGCTGGCCCCCGGACTGGTCCGCAGGACCTGGATGTCCGTGATCGCCGTCTGGCCGGCGAGGGGACGCCTGACGGTGAAATGGCTTTCGTGGATCGAGCCGCTGACCAGGGCATGGTAGACTTTTTCAATAGTCCGTTCGCTGAACAGGGGGAGCAGGCGCTCCCGCGCCGCGGCATGCTTGGCGAACAGGAGACAGCCGGAGGTGCCGCTGTCTAGGCGGTGAACGGCGGTGAGTTCCGGGATGCCCAGGGCCTGCCGCAGCAGGGCTTCGAGGCTGTGGGGGCCGTTGGCCAGCAGCCCGGCGGGTTTGTCGGCGATCAGCAAGTGTTCGTCCTGGTAAAGGATCGGCGGCGTTTCGGGGACCGGCGTTTCGGGCTCCGCGACCGTGACCCATTCGACGATGTCGGCTGCTTGCAGGGGGTGGTGGGCCATCCAGATCCGTCTCTGGTTGACGAAGACCCGGCGCCGGTCAAGCAGGTCCTTGGCCTTGCGCCGCGAACAACCGCAGCGCGCGGAAAGGAAATCGAGCAGGGCCTGGCCGGCCTCGGAGGGGCTCACGCGTAGCCGGTTGGGTTCCATGGCTGGCAGGATGATGCCAATCCCGGCGGTGGGTGTCAATGAGGCCTGGCGCCCGGCCAGCCATTCGCATCCTGGGCTGCGCCTCCTGCCGCTTTGTGCGGCAGGGGCGATGGATTGGCTGGCACTAGCGTGCTTTTCCAGCCCAGCTTGTCACCCGCGACGCGAACTCGCGGGGGTCTGAAGACCAGCATGAACCTTCCCGGCTCCTGGCGGCGGCCGGGGAGGCCTGCCAGTCCGTGTTTGGCGCCTTGACGGGCCGCGGGCGATCCGGCATACTCCCTGCCTAGAATTATCGGGTGGGTTGTCGGCGGCTGTGAAACGGCTGGCGATGGTGGGAGGGGGTTGTCCTATGGCTGTGAAGCATGGTCTCGGGCCGCGTGGCATCAGCGCTTTGATCACGGATGATTCCTCGACGCCGGTGGCAGCCGGCGGCGGTCCTGCGCCCTCGCCGCTGACCGCGCCCGTAGCCGACATTCGGGTGAACCCTCTCCAGCCCCGCAAGAGCATGGCCGCCGACACCTTGGCCGAGCTGGCGGAGTCGATCCGCGTTCACGGGGTGCTCCAGCCGCTATTGGTGCGCCGGGTGGGGGATAAGTACGAGCTCATTGCCGGGGAGCGGCGCTTGCGGGCGGCCCGCCAGCTGGGCTTGGCAACCGTCCCGGTGATGGTGCGGGAGACGCATGGCGATCGAGAGGCATTGGAGCTGGCCCTGATCGAGAACTTGCAGCGGGACGACCTGAACCCCATCGAGGAGGGGGAGGGGTACCGGCAGCTGGGCGAAACCTTTTCCATGAGCCAGGAAGATATTGCCCGCCAGGTGGGCAAGGGACGGACCACGGTGGCTAATGCCCTGCGCATCCTGTCCCTGCCGGCCGGCGTCAAACAACTGGTGGTGGAGGGTAAGCTGTCCGGCGGGCATGCCAAGGCGTTGCTGGGCGTCGCGATCGACGAGGAAAAGAGCCTCATGGCCCGGCAGGCGGTCACGGAGGGTTGGTCCGTGCGCATGTTGGAAAAGGCCGTGGCGCGCTTGAGCCGGGCCCCCCGCAAGCCGCGCGCCGGACGAGTGGACATTCCCGCCAGCCATCTCCAGGACTTGTCCGATAAGTTGCATCGCCATTTCGGAACCAGCGTCCGCATTTGTCCGCCCCGGACATTGAGCAATGGCAAGAAGATCAAAGGCTCGATTGAAATCGATTTCTTTTCCAACGACGACTTGACGCGCCTTCTCGACCTGTTGGGGATCGGCGAACAGCTCTGATCCCCCGGCGCGGATGGGGGTGGCAATTGCCGTGCAGGGCCGGCGCCAGCCCCCCCTTCTCCCGCCTGCGCGTTGGCCTGGATCTTCAGCCCCGGAAGGATTGTGGTTGCCTTTCCTGGGTCTGGGTGTAGACTGAATTTATCGCTGGTGGTGAGTGTAGCTCAGCTGGTTAGAGCATCAGATTGTGGATCTGAGGGTCGCGGGTTCGAATCCCGTCACTTACCCCGCCTTCAATCGGTCCCGGTCCGGAGCCCGCATGGCGCGCATTTTGGGCGACGCTGCTCACGATTTGCCCGGACGCCATCCGCCGGCTGTGCACGGCCTGGTGGTGCGCGGCGAGCGGTTTGTCAATTCGGCGGCCAAGTTCTGGCCGTCGCTCGTGGACGAGTTGGCGGCGGATTATCCGGCCTGCGATACCATCCTGCTGGAGCTGCTGACCGACGCGCCCCTGGAACGCGAGTTGCTGTTCCCCGCCCATGCCCTTCAGCGCGGCCTGGATCAGGGTCGGACGGTGGCGGATCTCGGCGTGGCCTTGCGCGAAGCGCTGGCGGAGCTGGCCATCATCGGTCCGCCGGGGACCGTCTGCGCCAGGCTCAGGGCGGGCGCTCGGGAGCTGGCCGTGTGCGCGCTGCCCCTGGATTGCGTCGACGCGGATATCTTTCCCTGCCTGCTGGTCTGGCTCCTGGAATGGGCAGAAATTCCCCAAGGCCTGTGGAACACCTCCGAGGTCGGCGGGGCGTTTAGCGCCCGGGACCGCGAACGAAAAATCAACTACCGCCTGGACTTTGTCTTGCGCAGCGAGCATGTCAGCGAGGGGCTGTATCGGCGGACTCTCACCCTGCGGTTCGACCGTCGCGTTTTGGCGCAGGGGGGCGCCGGGCGCGCGCCGGCTGGCGGATCCCGCCCGCCTTCCCGGATCCGGCACAGCGAGGGGGGCTGAGAGGCTGCCCGCAAGCGGCGGCGTTTTGCTGCGGCCGGCCGCGGGGCAGTCGCCATCGGTCGCGAATGGATTCAGTGCAAATTAACTTGACGATCGTCAAGTTAATTTGCCGAGGGCAGAAAGCGCCAATTGCCGGATCCGCCGCCGAAAAGCGGCTGCCACCTTGGGGCCCAGATAGTCCTCGGGCCAAAGCGCGGCGGGCAACAGCGGGTCCAAGCGCATGGCTGCCAGATACCCGGCCAGTTCGAATCGCAAAGCGGCCAGAAGGGCGCTGGGTTTTTTAAACCGCTCCTTTTTGACCTGCCGTTGTTCGATGCTTTGCAGGTAGCGCTGTTGCATGGCATGCAGGCGTTCGAAATCCCAGGCTTGCCGGGCCACGGCGACGTTGCTCTGGTCCAAGACCGACCGGGCCGCAAAAATTACCGCGTAGTCCTTAATGGCTGCGGCCTCTTGCAGGTCATAAAAAAGAGGGCGGATGTCGCGCGCGGAAATCCAGACGCTTTTTTGAAGACAACCCAGCCGAAGTCTGGCCAGGAGGTACCATAAAGCGCTGCGATAACGGCGCTGAGTTTCCGGTACGTCGTAGGCCAGCAGATACCACAGCCCATCCCAGCGTCGCGTCCAGAAGCGTTCCGGAATGATGACCTCCGACACCCGGTCATGCCCGGTGGAAGTCAGCCGCAGTTCCGGTGGGCGTCCTCCCGTCCGACGATACGCCAGGATGCCCGCGTATCGCAATCGGTCCGCTGCTCTGTGATAGGCCGTGTGTCTGGGGAAGCAGTGGCCCCAGAATATGGAGCGAGCGCCGGAACACAAGAACTTGGTCAGCAGGTAGGAAAGGTCTATTAGCTCGGCCGCCACCTGGTGGCGGAAAATGGTCAATGAAGGGCCTGGTTTTGGAAAGTAGACCGATTTCATACAGTCTACACTTACCAATTAATTTGACGATCGTCAAATTAATTGGTAAGCAGGATATGGTGAGAGGCGGGGGGGCGGAAGGCCGGAATGGGAGGCGCGGAAGGATCGGCCCGCGGACGGGTCACAGGAAACGGCGGAAAAAGTCAAAAGCCTTCCGGCCGGAAAAGGCATGCGGGCCGGGGAAGACATCTTTCCACAACCGATCGCCCGCGCCGGCGGCGCGGTAAATCCGGCGCACACCGGCATAGCCTTTGAGCAGGTCCTGGATATAAAAACAATCGTCGTAAAGCCCCATTTCCAGCAGCAGCGGTCGGGGCGCGATCAACCCGGCGATGTCGTCCGTGTCGAAGTCAGCATAAATTTCGGGTACGATTTGCGAGCCGCAGAACTGGGCGCGGCGCAGGCCGAATCCGCGCCAGGGATTGACGTAGCCCATGATGTCCGCCGCCTTGATCCGCGGCTCGGCAGCGACGGCGAAGGTCGTCATGGTGCCGCCCTGCGACAGACCCATCATCCCGATGCGTTTTTTGTCAACTTCGGGGCGTGTTTCCAGGTAGTCCACGCAACACTTGATATCCCAAATGTTGAGGGTCAGGGGGTAGCGCCCGAGGAGAGCGCCCTTGATGAAGTTGATGTTGCAGGGATCGCGGCCCGGGAACGGGTTGCCGCCGTCGGCGCGCTCGCCGAACCCGCGCAGGTCGGGGCAGAGAGTCAGGAAGCCGGCCCGGGCCATCTGTTCCCCATAGTTGTAATTGTGGCCGCGGATGTTTTCCTCAAGGGCGGCGCTGGAGCGGATGCCGGCCACGGCGTCCTTGCCGAACGGGCCGTGGCCGTGGCAACAGATGATCGCCGGGTTGCCCCGGTTGGCCTTCATGGCCTTGGGCCGGAGCAGCTGGCATGGCACGGACATTCCTTTTTCGGAGTCGAAGACCACCCGTTCGCGGATCAGGTCGCCGTCGGCCGCCGAGCTTTCCACCTCGGCATTCAGGGGCGCCCGGCGCGGGAAGGCGCCCAGGAGTTCCAAGTAGCGGGGCAGGGCTTTTTTTCTCCAGGCCCGCCACGCGGCCGGGGTCCGGCCGCGGAACTTCAGGCGGGGCGTCCAGTCCCGGGCGAGGGCGTCCCAGTAGGCCTGCATCGAGAAGTTGCGGGGCGTGTTTTTCATCGGGTATTCCTTCCGGTTCGGACGGCGCTATGATCTCGGCGCATTCGTGTTCCCATGCACCATGGGCACGAAGCGGACCGGCAAATCCTCCTCGATTTCCACCCGGCCTCCTTTTTTCCGCAGGATGACCAGGCGCTGGCCGTGCCGGCCCACGGGGACGATCATCCGGCCGCCGTCCCGCAATTGGTCCACCAGGGCCGGGGGGATGGCCTCGGGGGCGCAGGTGACGATGATGGCGTCGAAGGGGGCGTGTTCCGGCCAGCCCTGGTAGCCGTTGCCCGTGCGGGTCTGGACGGCGCTGAACCCCTCGGAGTCCAGGACCTGCCGCGCATGCTGCGCCAGCTCCGGGACGATTTCCACGCTGTAGACCGCAGCGCCGAGGGCCGCGAGGACGGCGGCCTGGTAACCGGAACCGGTCCCGATTTCCAGGATCTTTTCGCCGGGCTTGAGCCTCAGGCGCTCGGTCATATGGGCCACGATGTAGGGCTGGGAGATGGTTTGTCCGAAGCCGATGGGGGCGGGGGCGTCGGCGCAGGCAGTCTGGGGGTCGCGCAGGGGGGCGGGGATGAACAGGTGGCGGCGGATTCGGCCCATGATTTCCAGCAGGCGCTCGTCGGCAATGCGGTAGGCGCGCAGTTGCCGGACCATGGCCTGGCGTCCGGCGGCCCAGGCGTCGTCCCCGGCGTCCGGCTGTGTCTGGCCGGCGGAAACCTTTGTCATCAGCGTCCCCAGTGCCAGGGCAACCATGGAAACCCGGAAGGCCCCCGGCCAAGGCAGACCAAAATGCGTGGTCATTGCATCTTAGATACCATGGGAGGCATGGGATCTGCCAGAGAAAAATGACGGGCATAGAACCCCGTTCTTTACAAGCGACCGGCCAACGAATAGTATAAATCAATTCGTTTGGCGGGCCGCGGGAGGAGCCGCATGGGAAGCGACAAGATCCTGACGCTTGAGCAGCTGGCGGAGCGGGTGGCCGATGCCCGCGCCCGCGGGCGGCGGGTGGTGTGCTGCCACGGCTTGTTCTGCTACCTGCACATCGGGCACATCCGGCTGTTCGAGCAGGCGCGCGCCCTGGGCGACATGCTGGTGGTGACGATCACGCCCGATCGCTTTCTTGACGCCGCCGCCCGCCGTCCGGAGTTCCGCGACATCCTGCGCGCCGAGGCCGTGGCCTCGCTGT
>CAZVVD010000082.1:12815-18590 GCA_964630555.1 uncultured Verrucomicrobiota bacterium
CGTGCGTGGACGCCGTTGCGGTCAACGATGGCGACTCGGTGGAGTCGTCGCTGCGCCTGCTGCGTCCGGATATTTTCGTGCGCGGCCCGGCCGGCGAGCCGCCCCGCGAGGTCACCGGGGCGACTGCGCGGGAGGACGCCGTCCTGGCCGAGCTCGGGATCCGAGCGGCCTACACCGCCGACATGGCCTTCGACTCGGCCAGCCGGATCAACGAGTTCATCTCGACCTATCCCCAGGACGTGCGCGAGTACCTGGAGCTTTTCCGCGGGCGCCACCGCCTCGACGAGCTCCTGGCTGTCATCGCGGGCATGGCCAGGCTGCGGGTGCTGGTCGTGGGCGACGCGATCGTGGACGAGTACGCCTACTGCGAGGCCATCGGCAAGTCGTCGAAGGACCCGGTGCTGGCGATGCGCTACCTGTCGGAGGACCGCTTCGCGGGCGGCGCGCTGGCGGTGGCCAACCACCTGGCCAACTTCGCGGGGCGCGTGGAGCTGGTGTCGGTCCTCGGGACGCGGAACTCCCAGGAGGCCTTCGTGCGCGCCGGGCTGCGGCCGGAGGTCGTGCCGCACTTCTTCCAGCTCGAGGGCTGTCCCACGGTGACCAAGCGCCGGATTTTGGACGGCTACACCCTGACCAAGCTGATCGAGATTTACGACATGGACACGCGCGAGATGCCGGCCAGCCTGGAGGACGCCCTCTGCGACCGGCTGCGGTCCGTATGCCGGGAGGTCGACCTGGTCCTGGCGTCTGATTTCGGTCACGGCGCGGTGTCGCCCCGCATGGTGGCCACGCTCTGCGAGTCCGCGCCTTTCCTGGCCGTCAACACCCAGGCTAACGCCGGCAATCGCGGCTTCCACACCCTGGCCCGCTACCCGCGGGCGGACTACGCCTGCATCGCCGAGCACGAGATGCGCCTGGATGCCCGCGACCCGCGCAGCGACCTGCGCCCGATCGTCGACCGGGCCTGCCGGCGCCTGGGCGCCCGCTATGTCACCGTCACCACTGGCAGCAAGGGCTGCGTGGTGGGCACCGAGAACGGGACCTACGTGGCCGTGCCGGCCTTCGCGCGCAAGGTCGTGGACCGGGTGGGCGCCGGCGACGCCTTTCTCGCGGTGACGTCGCTGGCGGCCGCCCAGCGCGCGCCGGCGGAGCAGCTGGGGTTCATCGGCAATGTCGTGGGCGCCGCCGCCGTCGAGATCGTCGGCAACAAGAAGTCCATCACCCGCGAGCAGGTCGTCGAGTTCATCCGGGACTTGTGGAAGTGAGTGCGCGCGGGCGCGTGTGGGCGGAAGCAGGGGGGGGGAGAGCGCATGACCAGGGGGGGCAGGGCGTCGTCGTGGACCGGCCACGTGGCCCGGCTTGCCGGGATGCTGGCGGAGGTTTCTTTCCACCTGGCTGGCGGCCGCGAGATAGGCGCCGCGCCCGGGTTCCGGCGCTGGCACACCCTGACCCGGGCGGTGCGCCGGCGGCGGGGCACGGTGTTTTTGGTGGGCAACGGGGCCAGCGCCTCGATGGCCAGCCACCTGGCGGCGGACCTGGCCAAGAACGCCCATGTGCATACGGAGGTGTTTTCGGACCTATCGCTGATCACCGCGATTTCCAACGACCTGGGCTACGAGCGCGTGTTTTCCGAGCCGTTATCGCGTCGGGCCAAGCCGGGGGACCTGCTGGTGGCCATCAGCAGCTCGGGGCGTTCGCCCAACATCCTGGCGGCGGCGCGGGCGGCGCGCCGGCACGGGCTGGAGATCGTGACGCTCTCGGCGATGGATCCCCGCAACCCGTTGCGGCGGCGCGGGACGCTGAACGTGTTCGTGCCGGCAGACACCTACGGCTTCGCCGAGTCGTGCCATGCGGCCATCCTCCACCACTGGATGGACCTCATGGAAGCCTGAGCGCGGCCCGGCGGACGGAGGCGGAGAGTATGGCGGAAAAACTGCTGGTTATAGGCAGCAATTCCTTTTCCGGGTCGCACTGCGTGGACCGGGCGCTGGCGGACGGGATGGAGGTCGCCGGTATCAGCCGCTCGCCGGAGCCGCCCGACGTGTTCCTGCCGTACAAGCGCCCGGCGCGGGCGGGCTTCCGGTTCTTTCAGCTCGACCTGAACCGCGACCTGGACGCGATCCTGGAGGTGGTGCGCGGCTTCCGTCCGGATTACGTCGTGAACTTCGCGGCCCAGGCGATGGTGGCCGAGAGCTGGCAGACGCCCGAGCACTGGTTCCAGACCAATGTCGTGGCCAACGTCCGCCTGCACGACCGCCTGCGACGCTGCGATTTCCTCAAGACCTATGTGCACGTCTCCACCCCCGAGGTATACGGGCACTGCGAGGGGACGGTCCGGGAAAGCACTACCTACCGGCCCAGCACGCCCTATGCCGTGTCGCGCGCGGCTGCCGACATGAGCCTGATGACCTTCTGGCAAGCCTACCGCTTCCCCGTGGTCTTCACCAGATCCGCCAACGTGTACGGGCCCGGCCAGCAGCTGTACCGGATCATTCCGCGGACGGTCCTGTTTTTCCTGACCGGCCGCACCCTGCAACTGCACGGCGGAGGCGCCTCGGTGCGCTCCTTCATCCACATCCGCGACGTGGCCGACGGCACCCTGCGGGCGGCCCGCCGGGGCCGGCCGGGGGAGATCTACCACTTCGCCATCCCGCGTGCCGTGGCCATCCGCGACCTGGTCGCCATGATCGCGGCGCGGCTGGGCCTGGAGCTGGAAGGCCGGGTCGAGATCGCGGGCGAGCGGCTGGGCAAGGACAACGCCTACCTGCTCGACACCGCCAAGGCCCGCGCCGAGCTGGGCTGGAGCGACCGCGTCAGCCTCGAGGACGGGCTGGCCGAAACCATCCGCTGGGTCTCCGACAACCTGGCGGAGCTCAGGCAACTGCCATGCGACTATATTCACAAGCCGTAGCCGGCCGTCCGGCGGCCGCGGGAAGGGGCGCGGGATGCGCGTGAAGCCCCGATCGTCCCCGCGCAAGGAACTGGCGTTTGCCAGGGCGCCGGCCGTGCTCCGGCGGCTCCGCGCCGCCGGCAAGGTCATCGTGCAGTGCCACGGCACGTTCGACCTGCTGCATCCTGGCCATATCGTCCATCTCCAGGAGGCCCGGGCGCTGGGCGACGTCCTGGTGGTGACGCTGACCGCCGACCGCCACGTCAACAAGGGGCCGGGCCGGCCGGTGTTCAACCAGCGCCTGCGGGCCCGGGCCCTGGCGGCCCTGGCCTGTGTGGATTACGTGGTGGTGGTGCCGCATCCGGCGGCGGTGGAGGCCATCGAGTGCGTCCGGCCGCACATCTACTGCAAGGGCCGGGAATACGCGGACCCCGGGGTGGATGTCACGGGCAACATCCGCGGGGACTTGGCCGCCGTCCAGCGTCTGGGCGGGAAGGTCCGCTACGTCGGCTCGCTGGTCTTCAGTTCCACCCGGGTGCTCAACCGGTTTTTCGGGGTCTACCCGCCGGAGGCCCAAACCTTTTTCCGGCGCCTGGCGGCGCGCTGGCCTGTCGCCTGGCTCCGGCAGCGGATCCTGGCCTGGCCGGAGGACTTGGCGGCCGGCGGGCCCGGCCGGCCGGTGGCGGCGGGGTTGGTGGTCCTGGACGGGGCGGCCGCGTCCCGGGCGCTCGGCCGGGGGCCGGTCGGCGGCCCCGGCGCGTTTCCCGCCCTGCGCCGCTGGGCGCGCCGTTGCCAAGCGCGGCGGGTGATCGCCCTGGGGACGGACCTTTCGGCGGTCGGCGTGGACTGGCCGGGTCCCTCGGCCTGCGCGGCCCCGGCGCTGCAGGCGGGCCGGCGGCTCAGCGCCGTCCGGCGCGCCGCGTTCCGGCAGGTGGCGGGCCTGGCGACGCGGGCTGGATTTCCGCTGCCACCGTGCCTGTTCGTGGCCCTGATGGCGGCCAGTCTGGCGGACGGCCGGGCGCCGAGGCTGGGCCGCGGCCGGCTCCTGAAAGGCTGCGAGGCGGCGCTGAACCTTTAAACGAGGAGATCCCATGAACATCCTGGTCACCGGCGGCTGCGGCTACGTGGGCACCCTGCTGGTTCCGCGCCTGCTGGAACTCGGCCACCGTGTGACGGTGGCGGACATCATGTGGTTCGGCAACCGCCTGGCGCCGCACCCCAACCTGGAGGTCGTCGCCGCCGATATCCGCGCGGCCGAGTCCATCCCCATGGAGGGTGTGGAGGCCGTCATCCACCTGGCCAACGTCGCCAACGATCCCTGCAGCGAACTCAATTCCAAGCTGTCCTGGGAAGTGAACGTCCTGGCGACGATGCTCCTGGTGGAGCGGGCGATCCGGCACGGGGCGAAGCAGTTCATCTACGCCAGTTCCGGCAGCGTCTACGGCGTGAAAACCGAGCCGCGGGTCACCGAGGAGCTCTCCCTGGTGCCGATCTCGGATTACAACAAAACCAAGATGATCAGCGAGCGCGTCCTGCTGAGCTATAGCGACCGGATCCGGGTCCAGTGCCTCCGGCCGGCCACGGTCTGCGGCTACTCGCCGCGCATGCGGCTGGACCTTTCGGTTAACATGCTGACGGTCCAGGCCCTGGCGAACGGCCGGATCACCGTTTTCGGCGGGGACCAGACCCGGCCGAACATCCACATCCGCGACATGGTCCGCGTGTACCTCCATTTCCTGGAGGCCGGCGGCCGGCTGGCGGGCGTTTTCAACGCCGGCTTCGAGAACCTTTCGATCATGGAGATTGCCCGGCGCGTCACGCGCCACGTCCCGGCCGAAATCGCGGTGAGCCCCTCCAACGATCCGCGCTCCTACCGCCTGAACTCGGACAAGCTGCTGGCCACCGGGTTCCGCCCGGAATCCACCGTGGAGGACGCCATCCGCGAGATGGTGGCCGCCTACCGCGCCGGCCGGTTGAAAAACGAGGACGCTTGTTATAATCTCCGGGCGATGAAACGGATCGCCGACCTGCATTGACGGGCGGCGGGTGCGGGAGCGGCATGCATGCTGATCGGCAAGAGATGGAGGCGGTGGCCCGCCGCATTCGCGGCCGGGTGATCGCTATGTCGCACGCCGCCCGGGCGGCGCACCTCGGGTCGGCCCTGTCCTGCGTGGATCTGCTTGTGGCGGCCTACTGGGGCGGGCTCTCCGTGGATCCCTCCGCCCCGGAGGCCCCGGACCGCGACCGGCTGATCCTGAGCAAGGGGCACGCGGCCGCGGCCCTCTACGCCGCGCTGGCGGAGCGCGGCTTTTTCCCCGAACGCATCCTGGAGGAATACGGGCGCGACGGCGGGCGCCTGCAGGAGCACCCGGGGCCGGGGTGCGTCCCGGGCGTCGAGGCGGCCACCGGCTCCCTTGGTCACGGCCTGCCGATCGGCAACGGTCTGGCCCTGAGCGCGCGCCTCCAGCGTCGGCGCTTCCGCGTGCTGGTCATCCTGAGCGACGGCGAGTGCGAGGAGGGGTCGGTCTGGGAGGCCGCCCTGTTCGCCGCCGCCCACGCCCTGGACAACCTCACGGTGGTCATTGACTACAACCGCTGGCAGGCCACCGGCCGCAGCGAGGAGGTCATGGCTCTCAAGCCCCTGGCCGGCAAGTGGGAGCGTTTCGGCTGGGAAGCGTGCGAGGCCGACGGGCACGACCCCGCGGCTCTGGCGGCCCTGCTGCGCCAACCCCCGGCCGGCCAGGCGCCGCGGGCCATCGTGGCCCATACGGTCAAGGGCAAGGGCGTCTCCTTCATGGAAGACGACAACAACTGGCATTACAGGGTCCCGGACGCGGACGAGGTCCGGCGGGCGCACCGGGAGCTGGGCCTGGCATGAGAAACGC
>CAZVVD010000083.1:0-18188 GCA_964630555.1 uncultured Verrucomicrobiota bacterium
TTTCCCGGTGAATTCGTGGTGATGCCGGATCATTTTCATGGATTGATCCGCATCAAAAAGGGCCAATCCGAATTGGGCCATATCATCGGCGCATTCAAAGCCGCCGCGTCCGGCCGCATCCGTAGGGGCGACACGCATGTCGCCCCAGACACGCATGTCGCCCCAGACACGCATGTCGCCCCAGACACGCATGTCGCCCCATTGATCCCGCCACCCCGAACAATACGCATCTGGCAGCGTAATTATTATGAAATGATTGTCCGTTCGGAGGAGGCGGAACGGAAAATCGCCGAATATATCCGCATGAATCCGTGGAAGTGTGTGCAGGAATTCGGCGGCGGATTGCGGGGCATCGGAAACCCTGCGCTTTGGAACGGGACAAAGCTCGGAGTGCTGTGCAGTCGTAATGCGCCGAAGATCGGAAAGATGCCCGGCGCCGAGGTCTATTTCGGCGGCTGGCATTCTCCAAAAGAAAAGGAGATGCTGGAATGGCTGCTGAACGAGGGACGGCGGGTCATTGCCTGCCCCGCTTGGGGAATCGAGGATTCGGCATTGGCGCCGGGCGTGCGAAATGCGCTCGCAGATAACCGAATGCTGATTTTGGAAATGCGGGATCTTTCCGGGAATCTGGCAGCGGCGGAGGCGCGAAACCGGTTTATCATTGAACACGCCGATTCGCTGTTTACGCCCCACATTGCACAAGGCGGAATGCTGGACCGGTTGATGAAGGAATTATCGAAAGTCAATTGAGTATGACCCAGGATGCCATGCGGCCGCCCAACCTGATCCTGGCCTCGGCCTCGGCCCGGCGCCGGAAAATCCTGGCGGCGCTGGGCGCGGCGTTCGAGGTCGTGGTTTCCGAGGTCCGGGAAGTCCTTTACGAATCGGACGCCCCGCGCACGGCCCGTGAGAACGCGGCCCTGAAGTGCGCCTGGGTCCGGGCGCGGCGCCCGGGCCGCCACGTGCTGGCCGCGGACACGCTCATCGAGTTCGAGGGCCGGTGCGTCGCCAAGGCCGGCACGGCGGACGAAGCCGAGGCCTTCCTGCGGATGTTCTCGGGCAAAACCCACCGGGTCTTCACGGCGGTCGCCCTGGCGCGGCCGGGGTCCGGGCCCGAGCTGGTCCTGGCGGAGTCCGCGGTGCGGTTCCGGCGGCTGAGCGACGCCGAAATCCGCGACTACGTGGCCCGCGTGAAACCCCTCGACCGCGCCGGGGCCTACGACATCGACGAGCTGGGCGAGAAGCTGATCGAGTCCTTCACCGGCTCGCGCACGAACATCATGGGCCTGCCCGCCGAGCTCGTGGGCGAGTGGCTGAGGCGGGAAAGGCTCATTCCGGATTCGGATGGTGCTTTCACCACGAAACACACGAAACTCACGAAATAGAAAGCACAGCATTATCAACCGCAAAGATCGCAAAGAACACAGAGATCCGGAAATATTTTAGCTTCTCTTTCTTTGCGGCCCATGCGTGCTTTGCGGTAAATATTTTTTCAGGCTTATATCATGATCAAGCCGCTTCAGATCGGACCCCTGACCGTGGACTTCCCGGTCCTGCTGGCCCCCATGGCCGGCTACACCGACGCCGTCATGCGCGCCCTCGCCCGGCGCCGCCACTGCGGCATGGCGTTCACGGAAATGGCCAACGCCGACGGCATCGCGCGCGGATCCAAGCCCACCGCTTATATTTTGGATACCGCGCCCGGGGAGCGGCCCGTGGCGGCCCACCTTTACGGGCGCGACCCACAGACCCTCGCCCGGGCCGCCGCCATCGTCGCACAGACCGGCCGCTTCCAGGCCATTGACCTGAACTGCGGCTGCCCGGCATCCAAGATTTTCAACCGGGGCGACGGCGCCGCCCTGATGAAGCACCCGGACAAGATCGCGGAGATCGTCCGGGCCATCCGGGCGGCGGTGTCCCTGCCGGTCACCGTGAAAACCCGGCTGGGCCTGACCGCCGGCCGCATGAACGTCACCGAGATCGCGCAGGCGGCGGAGGAAAGCGGCGCGAGCGCGATCACGATTCACGCCCGGTTCGCCGACGACCGCCACTCGGGACCCGCCAACTGGCCGGCCCTGGCGCGCGTGAAATCCGAACGCCAGATCCCGGTCATCGGCAACGGCGGGGTGCGCACGGCGGACGACGCCCGGCGGATGCTGGCCGAGACCGGGGTGGACGGCGTGATGATCGGTCAGGCCGCGATCGGGAACCCATGGATTTTCGAGGAAACCTGGGAGGTTCTGCACGGACGGCGGCCGACGCCCCACTCGGTCCGGGAGCACCGGGATGTGATCGAGGAACACCTGCGCCTGCTCATCGCCCACAAAGCGCAGGCCATTCAGACAGGCCGGCGTCCGCGGCACAGCAACGCCGAGCGGGACGCGGTGTGTCATTTCCGCGCCCACCTGGCCGGCTACATCCGGGGCTTCAAAAAAAGCGCCGTGTGGCGGCGGAAGCTGTCCACCCTGACCTGCCTGGCCGACGTCCTGGCCATGCTCGAGGAACTCCGCGCCGCCCCCGGCTTCGACCGGCTGGAAGGCTGAGGGCTATTGGCCCTCCAGTCTGCCAATATAAGGGGTGGGTTTTGACGGGTTAGCCATTCACAGCGCGAACCCGTTCCGGTACAGTAATTCGCATTATAGCCTACGCCTCCTGCCACCTTGTGTGGCAGGGGCGACAGATTGGCTGGAAAAACGAGCTTTTCCAGCCAATCTCGTCACCCGCGACGCAAGGTCGCGGGGGTCTAAAGACCATAATGCGAATTACTGGTTCCGGCGAATCCCGGCTTGACGCACTCCACCCTGCCCGCTACGTTTTCGGCCATATTTGAAACGGACGCGCCGTGAATAACACACCCTTAGAAAGCAAAGCCCTGTTGCGCCGATGGCAGGTCCGGATATTTTCAACCGTCTGGATCACCTATTTTTCGTATTACCTCTGCCGCTACAACATGCCGGTGGCGAAAACGCGGCTGGGCGAGACGTTCGGCTGGGACGCGGCGCAGATCGGGATCGTGTTCACCTCGCTCACGATCATGTATGCCGTCGGCCAGTTCGTTAACGGCCAGCTGGCCGACCGGTTCGGCGCCCGGCTCATCGCGACCCTGGGCGCCGCCGGATCGGTCCTTATCAACCTGACGATTTTTTTTACAGTGCTGGTGTGCCCGGGCCGGTGCGCCGAGCCCGGGTTCATGCTGGCGGCGGTGGCAACCTTCTGGGGAATCAACGGCTTCTTCCAGGCCATGGGCTGGGCGCCCATGGTGCGGATCATGTCCCACTGGTTCCCCGCGGAAAGCCGGGGAAAGATCATGGGGTGGCTGGGGACGTGTTACCAGCTCGGCGGCGCGTTCGCGACGCTGCTGGCCTTTTTCCTGGCCGGGTATTACGTGCAACGGCTCGGAGGCGACTGGCGGGCGATTTTCTGGGTGCCGGCGGCGCTGCTGGCCGGCGTCGGCGCGTTTTTCTTTTTCCGGATCCGGAACGATCCGGAAGACGCGGGCCTGCCGCCGGTGGAAACCGCGGAACCGGATCACCCCACCATCACCCGGCATACCGGCATCGTCCACAACGTCCTGCGGACCCTGGAGAACCCTTACCTGTGGGTGGTGGCGGGAACCTTTTTCATGCTGGACGTCAACCGCTATGGATTCGTAAACTGGCTGCCAGCCTTCGTGGCGGAGCGCGGCTCGGGGTCGTGGATGAAGGACATGATGAAGCTTTGCATTCATCCCTTGGCCGGCTCGGCCGGCGCGGTGGTCGCGGGCTGGGCCACGGACCGTTTTTTCAAGGGCCGGCGCGCGCCGGTTATCGCCATCCTGCTCACCGTCCTGGGGCTGGCCTCGATCCTCTTCCCGCATCTCAACCAGAAGCATTCGGCGCTGGTAATCGCGGCGATCGCCCTGGTGGGGTTCTGCACCTACGGACCGCACATCCTGATGGTGGGCCACGCCGCGCAGGATTTCGGCAAAAGAAGCGGAGCGGCGGGAGCGGCCGGGTTCATCGACAGCCTGGGCTATATCGGGGCCAGCCTGGCCGGGTGGGGCGCGGGCGTCCTGATCATGAAGTGCGGCTACGAATGCACGTTCGCGTTTTTCGGGGCGGCGGCGATCGCCGGCGCCCTGCTGGTGTGCGTCATCTGGAAAGCCGGACCGAAAACTCCTACGATCGAATAATCCCCTGGAGGCGCAGATGGACTCAAGAGAACGCGTGGCCCTGACCCTGGCCCACCGGGAGGCCGATCGCGCCCCGATCGATTACTGGGCGACCTCCGAGGTCAATGCCAAGCTGCGGAAGTATTTCGGCCTGGCGACCCAGGAGGAGCTCCTGCGGCATTTCGACGTGGATTTCCGGTATATCGAGGGGCCGAGATATATCGGGCCCGAGCTGGAAATTCGTCCGGACGGCTCCCGGGAAGACCATTTCGGGGTCCCCCGCCGGGCGGTCCGCTACGGCCAGGGCGCCAGGGGAGGAACCTACAGCGAGGTCGTCGAATACCCGCTCGAAAGGGCGGCGACGGTCGAGGAAATCGAAACTTATCCGAAGTGGCCCCGGCCGGAATGGTTCGACTACGAATGCGTCCGGGAGCAGGCCCGGCAGGCGCGGGCAACCGGGAAAGTCGTCGTCTTCATGGGCGACCGGCTGAACCGCTGCGCGCAACTCAAGCCGGCGATGTATGTCCGGGGCGTCGAGCAAATTCTCGTGGACCTGATGATCAACCCGGATATCGCCCGGGCGCTCTTCGGCCGGATTGCCGGCTTTTACGCGGAATACGCCCGGCGCACCCTGGAGGCGGCGGAGGGCGACATCGACTGGTTCTTTACCGGCGATGATTTCGGCACGCAGGACAATCTGTTCATGCCGGTCGAACTATGGCGCGACCTATTGAAGGCCGGCTTCAAGACCTTCATTGACCTGGGGCATCGCCACGGGTGCAAGGTGGCCCACCATACCTGCGGCTGCGTCGCCCCGTTGGTCGAGGAGCTGATCGACTGCCGGCTGGATATTTTGAATCCGCTGCAGCCGGACACGGCCAAGATGGATTACGCGGCGATCAAGAAGACCTTCGGCAAGCGGATCAGCTTTCACGGGGCCATCTCCATCCAGAAGACCCTGCCCTACGGAACCCCGGACGACGTCCGCAACGAGGTGAAAGACCGGGCCGGGAAACTCGCCCCGGGCGGCGGCTTCATCTTCTGCACCGCGCACAATATCCAGCCCGACACCCCGATCGAGAACGTCATCGCCCTGTTCGACGCCTACCAGCAATTCGGCCGCTATCCCGGGTCCGGATAAGTCCGATATTCAGGGTGATCCGGCCGGCGCAGGAACACCTCCCCCAGCGGGCGCGCCTCCGGCGACATCCCTGTGTCGCGTGGCAACAGAATGGGGGCGGGAATCCGCTCCCCGCCCCCTCGTTGCGATCAAGACCCGTCCGAACTGCCGGTCCTTATTCCCTGGCGATCGGGATCTGCTTCTGCCTGGACTTGGCCCGCTCAGTCCTGGGCAGGCTCACGGTGAGCACGCCTTTCTTGAACTGGGCCTTGACCTTGCTTTCGTCGATCCCCTCCGGCAGGGGCAGCACCCTATGGAACGACCCGTAGCTGCGCTCGGAAAAATAGTAATTCTTTTTCTTTTCCTCGCGCTCCTGCTTCTTCTCGCCCCGGATCGTCAGGGCACCGCCTTCCAGAGTCACCTCGATGTCCTTTTCATCCATGCCCGGAAGCTCCGCCGTGACCTGCACGGCGTCCCCCGCCTCGGCCACGTCGATCCGCGGCATGACCTCCTCCCAGGCCCGGTCGCCACCCCGTCGCGCCGGCAGGCCGGCGCCCCCGAAATCCCGGAAAAAGCCTTCGAACAGATCGTTCATCTGCCGGTGCAAGCCCAGGAGCGGATGCTCCGCCGACGCCGTGGGCTTCTGGACTTCCGTTTTGCGCTTCCATGGAATGACAGGCTTGTTCATGGCTGCCTCCCTCCCTCTCAGGATTCGACCTGGACCGCGATCTTCTTCGACTGCGCCCTGGCCGCCTTGGGCAGGGTCACCTTCAGCACCCCGCCGGCCAGCTTGGCGCTGACCCGTTCCGTGTCGATGTCCTCGTTGATCGTGAACGAGCGCTGGAAAACGCCGGAGCGGTACTCGCGGTGGAGCAACTCGTGCTGCTCCGGCTCCACCGCGTCCTGCCGACCCACGAGGGTCAGTTCGCCGTTCTCCAGCGAGACCTCCAGGTTGCGTTCGTCCACCCCCGGCATATCGCAGACCACCGTGATCTCGTCTTGTTTCTCGACGACGTCCGTCGCCGGGATAAACACCGGCTGATCCCGCAGCGCCTCTACCGGGCGGGACTCGGCCTCAGGGCCTTTCTTTGGCGTGTTCGTTACCTTGTCCATATCCTCATCCTCCTTTTCACCGGGTTTAGCCCGCCGCCACGGCAATTTTCCTGGGCTTGGACGCGTCGCTCCGCGGCAGACGGATCGTCACCACGCCGTTTTTCACCCGGGCCTTTACCTGGCCGGCGGCGATCTCGAAAGGCAGACGCAGGGTTCGGCTGAACTTGCCAAAGCCGCGTTCCTCGCGGTGGCAGACCCCGCCCTCAGGGAGTGCTTCCGCCTGGCGCTCGCCCTCCAGGGTCATGTGATCGCCCGTCACCGTCACGGTCAGTTTATCCGGATCCACCCCGGGCAGTTCCGCCATCACCAGGGTCTCTTCGCTGTTGCTCCAGACATTCACGGAGGGAAACACCCCCCTCTCGCCTGCATACCCCTCAAACAGGCTGTTCATGTTCCGTTGCAACTGCCTCAACCGCCAAAACGGCTCCACGCCAATTCTTCCGTATTCATCCCACCACATGTTCTACCTCCTTTTTTTTGCGGTTAATCCAAACCTCTAACCCATTATTAGCATAATCAATGCCAAAAACTGATAATTGTTATAAATCATTGAATAAGAATTTCTTGTCATTATTAAAACCAAGCACAAAAGGGACATTTAGTCACAGCTAGCCAAAAGAAAGGCGAGACATTATGTCGCTCCATCTGGAGTGGGAGAGCTCGGGTACAGGTGGAAGAAGTTGAACCACGAATGGACGCCAATGAGCGCTAATACGCAGCTGTTTATGGATATCAACACCTCACCCAGCAGGTGATGTTCCTTGTGGATTGCATCATATGTAATCCGTATTTGCTGGAGTCTTTCCGCATTCGCGTCAATTTGTGTTCATTCGTGGTTCTCTACTGCCGAATCTGGGGTGAACATCCCGAAGTGTGAAAATGTTCTTGTGCCATTCGGACGGATGGCGAATGATGCCTCCCATGAGCGAACCCATTCATTACGAGTTGATTGACACCCCCCCAGCCATGGCGGCGGCCATGGCGGCCCTGGCGCCGGCGACCTCCCTGGCGTTGGACCTGGAAATGGAAAACTCTTTTCGCCGCTACGGGCTGCATATCGCCCTGATCCAGGTCTCCACCCCGGACCGGAAGAATTACATTTTCGATCCGCTCTCCGGAATTGACATCCCATCCCTGGGCGCCCTGCTCACCCGCCAGGCCACGGAACTGATCGTGCACGACGCCGATTTTGACCGCCGGGCCTGCCGCCAGGTGTTCCGCTGGACGCTCACCCACGTCTTCGACACCAAGATCGCCGCGCAACTGGCGGGCTTCCGTCAATTCGGTTTGGGCAGCCTGTTGCAGGAGCTGCTGGGCATCCAGGTGAACAAAAAGTACCAAACCTTCGACTGGCTCAAGCGGCCGATTCGCAGGGATGCCCTTGATTACGCGGCGCGGGACACCGCGTCCCTGCATGACTTGAAGGCCATCCTGGTTCAACGCCTGACCGAACTGGGACGCCTGGCCTGGGCGCACGAGGAATTCCTGCGCCTGGAGATCCAGGAGCCGGAGGCGCCGGCCGGCCCCGTGCATCACCGCATCAAGAGAAGCTCCCTGCTTTCGCCCCGGCAGTTGGCCATCCTCGGCGCCCTGGCCGGGTTCCGCGACCAGGTGGCCCGCCGGCTGAACCGCCCGGTCTTCTACATCATGCGGGATCCCGTTCTTCTGCAGTTCGCCGTCCATCCCCCGGCCGACGCCAATGCCCTGCGCGCCATCCGCGGCATGCACCCGGCCATGTACCGCCCCGAGACGATGGCCCAGTTTTTCGAGGCGCTGGCGCGGGGCCGGGCGGCACCCGAGGAGACGCACCCGTTCCGGAAAAAGCGTCCGCCGGTCAAGCCCGGCTGCGCCCAGCGCCTGAAAGCCATGCAGGACTGGCGGCGGCAGGCAGCGGCGCCGCAGGACTTGGAACCCCACCTGCTCTTATCCAACGACCTGCTCCAGTGGTGCGCGCGCCATCCCGGCGAACCCCCGCCCGCTGCCATTGCCTCCGAGCTCCGGCAGTGGCAAAGGGAACTCCTCTGGAAGGATTTCCAGGGGAAATTCAACGTTCCTGACAGCCCGGCCTGATGTCAACCGCGAGGGAATTGTTCCCGCGGGACGCCCGCAACGGCACGGAATCCGCCGGCGAATCGTTTTCCGTGTCCTTCAGCGCCTTCCGTGGGCGCTCGTTCCCGGGCTTGCTTTTCAGGACCAGTCCGGCTACCCTTTCCCCCGTCCGCTTGCATCCAGCGCGATGATACCGCGTCAACAAGGAAAGGAACACATGGCATGGGCTCAGGACGCGCGAATGACGAACTCACCCAGGGGGCTAAAAAAGACCGGGAAATCCGCCGCCGCGAGAAGGTCCATCGCCGGCGCCTGCTGGCCCTGGGTCTGCCCGCGGCCGCGATCGCCAAATTGAACACCACGCAACAGCGCAAGCTGCTCGTGCGCCCAAACCTGACGAAAAAGCTGTGGGCCGGGAAGACCAGCACCCAGTAAGAACGCCGAATACAGCATGACGGTCCCGGACAACGACAGCCCGCCCCGGGATGACCCCAAGCCGTTCCTGGAGCACCTGGAGGAACTGCGCTGGACGATCCTCGGGTGCCTCATCGCCCTGGCCTTGGGCATGGCAGTCGCCGCCCCCTTGGCCCCCGCGATCCTGAAATGGCTCAGGGCGCCCCTGGCCGGCGTGACCGACCGTCCCGACCAGTTCCTGCAATCCCTGGAAATCACCGGGGGCTTTTCCATCGCCCTCCAGACCGTGTTCTGGTGCGGGCTCCTGCTGAGCGCGCCCGCGATCCTGCTCCTGGTCGGACGGTTCATCTTCCCCGGGCTCAAGCCGCGGGAGCGCCGGGCGGCCGGGGCGGCCGGGGCGGCCGGGCTGCTCCTTTTCGCCCTCGGGGTTGCGCTGGGCTATGGGATCGTCCTGCCCGTGGCCTTGCGCGTGATGCTGGGGCTTCACGCCTGGATGGGCATCCAGGCGTGGTGGACCGTCACCAGCTACGTCGCCTTCACGATCCAGCTGCTGATCGCCTTCGGGCTGGCCTTCGAGTTGCCCATGGTCCTGATGGCCCTGGGTTACCTGGGGATCGTCTCCTCGGCGACCCTGCGGGCCAAGCGCCCCCACGCCATCGTAATCCTGCTGGCCCTGGCCATGGTTTTGACGCCCGGGCCGGACGTCTTCTCGCAGGTGGTCATGGCCGTGCCCCTGATCCTGCTCTACGAGATCTGCATCTGGAGCATCCGCCTCTTCGAGCGCAAACGGCGGGATTCCACGCAGTAGAAGCGGCGCCCGCGCCACTTCATTTTTTCGACAGATCTGCCCTTGTAACTGCCAAATTATTATCCACCGGAATCAATATACGGAGGCTCTTGTCAAACCCAAGACGGACGCGACGAAGCGCGCCCCTCCATTTAACAAAACGGCGTGTTGCCGGTTTTTGGAGGGCCATGCTTTGTCATGGCCTCCTATGTGATGGTTTTGCACGTGGTTCTACGGATATCAGCCGCGATAGACCGTATCGTGAGAGCCCACATCCAGTAATATAATTTCCCTGGCCGTCTTCGTCCCGAGGCGTTTCACGCTCGGGACTACGCCGAGCCGCAAGAGCAGGCCAGCTTCAGTTTGCCTACAAATAACCGAGGAATGGTCTTGTTGTGGATTTCTGCTTGTTCACGCCCAAGGGATCCGCTTTAATCACGCATCAACGAGTGGCATGTCTCATGCTACTGGCCCGGCTCACGGTGGGTTCTTTACAAGGAGGAAAGCGATGACAACCAAGTCAAGCGGGACATGGATTGGCATGACAGTTATTGCTGTGATGGTGTTCATCGGACTATACGATTGCAGTACGGCAACGAGCCAGATACCGGCGGCTGCGGGCAAGACAACGACCGATAACGCCCGCATGGCAGCTTTGCCTGGTCCCAAGAAGGACATTGTGATCGATCTGGGAGACGGGGTAACCATGGAGTTGGTATTGATCCAGCCCGGGTCTTTCACGATGGGTGATGCCATCGAAAAACCGATGCATAAAGTGACGCTCTCAAAACCTTTTTACATGGGCAAGTACGAGGTGACCCAGGCACAGTGGGAACAGATCATGGGCAACAATCCGGGCGATTTCAAAGGGCCGAAAAAACCAGTGGACAAAGTGAGTTGGATAGAATGCCAGGAATTTCTTGCAAAGCTGAACGCAAAGTTGGGTGGCGCCGTTATTGGAGGGGCATTCCGCTTGCCGACCGAGGCCGAGTGGGAATACGCGTGCCGCGCCGGTACAACGACGAAATTTTACACCGGCGACAACGACACGGACCTTGAGAAGGCGAGCTGGTATGGAGGCAACAGCGGAACGCAGACGAACGAGATGCGCATGGCCATGGTAGCTGGGCGAGGCCGTGACCGATTCAGCGGCCACACCGGGGCGCAGACGCATGAAGTCGGAGGGAAGGCGCCGAACACCTGGGGTTTATACGACATGCATGGAAACGTTGGGGAGTGGTGTCAGGATTGGGACGGCGATTATTCGCCCGATCCTGTGACGGATCCGACAGGTCCGGCTTCAGGCAAGGCAAGGATTATCCGTGGAGGGTCGGCTAATCAATATGATATTGCCGACAACTGTCGGTCGGCGAAACGCAACCAGTGGTTTCCGCATGAGAGAGGGCGGTTCTGGGGGTTTCGCGTCGCAAAGACGGTGAATCCCTGATCGAGACCGTCTCATCAGCGTGATGATCGCTTGCAGGCAAGCCTCAATGCAAACAGTGCCTGCAGGTGGCTCGCGCATTGCATGAACAACCGGGTCAAGGCTGGCCGTCCCAGATTTTCTCGGAGGCTTGTCCCGTCCCGGCATCCCAAATGTCTACAAGTCATCATGTCATGTTGTCAGCGGGTCATGGAAACATCTTTGCCCCCCCGGCTCGGCCAACCTTCGTATGTATTAGGCGGGAAGATCGCCGATTGAAAATTAATGCCTGGAAAGCAGCTGACCCGCAGATCGGGGCCGGAGCCCACAATGGCGATCAGCCCATTGTTGTATTCAACGGCTTCCTGGATATCCCCCGGCGGAACGGGCGGCAACAGAGAGGAAAACTTTTTAGTATCGTATCCCGTGAGCACCTCGGAATCCACGTCAAATCGCGTCAGATAAAAAAAGCCTTTTTGACCAAGTCGCAAGCCACCGTGGGCATCGATGATCACTTGGCCAGGCTGGAATTCATGGCAATGCCCTGCGAAACTATATAAATAGTTCGTATTTGTTATGATGGGGTCCCATTTTTGATCGGAAAGCGTCTGTTTCCAAATGGTGGAGATGTGCCCGAGCAGATGCATGGCAATGACATAGAGGTCACGACGACCCTTGTGGCTTGTCAAACCGGTAAGGAGATCTGGACTGTTCAATGCCGCGGCACCTTGGCGATCACGGATGTTCAAGAGCAGTCTGGCCTTGCCCGTCTTGCGATTCCAGCCAACAATGCTGTTCTGGCAAGCGATAAAAAGATCGGAATCGATCGTGGTGAGGGCCCGGATAGTGAGTTCCACCAAGCCGTCTTGCTTGGCTAACAATCGAACCCCATCCAGGCCAGGGTCCTGTCCCGATGCCGCCACCGGGAAGAGATGAACCCCCAAGCCGCTCTGGCCGACACAGATGGTGTCATCCCAACGCCGCATGGAGGTGATCCCGGATCGGGTGGCCTCGCCCACCCGCACCGAGACAATCCGCCCTGAAGGCAATTCCAGGTGGACCAGGCCTACCCCCGGCCACGCCGCACTCGTGCCTTCATAGTGATGAATATAGCCGCCAGCGCCAATCCATAGGTTGGAGCCATCCAGAAGCAAACGCTGCGGAACAATACACCCGTTCACGCTTCCTGGAGCATCCGGTTGCTGAAGAAGGCGGACCCTCTTCCGCCATTCGGGCCAGGACGTGCTGAACAAAACGCGTTCATTGTTGCCTGCCGCCGTTGCATCCGTTCCGGGATAGGCGGAACCGGCAGCGGAAGACTCATTGGAAGCTCGGGCAGGAAGCGAGTGTTTCCCTTTCAATTCGTCCAGGAGTTTATCTGTGCCATAATAAGGATTATTAACCCGAACCATTTCTCCATACCGATTTTTGTGCCAGAATGATTTCTCGTACAGGTCCTGGGCGGAGGCAATCAGTTGCTGGCACGATGCGTCCGGAATAGCAACCTGTTGGAATATATTGGTCAGGGCATAGAGTTTTTGCGCCATGCTGGGGGTGTTCAAACAGGCCTTGAAGAGCACTTGAGGATCTTTGGAAAAGTCAAAACAGAATTGCGCGTACAGCTCGGTGAATGCGCCGGGCACCGGGTCGGCGACGCGCTCCCCGGCGGCCAGAGCTTCCCGCACAAGAGCCTGAAGTTCCGCGGCAGGCGGCTCCATGTTGGCCAGGTAATAACAGGCCAGGAACGCTGCCGCCGGTTCGGGCGATGACCGCAGACCTTGGTAAAACCGGTTCCATGCATTCTGGATCGACGGGCGATCCGAGTAACGGATGGGGGCGCCGCGTATGGGGAGACCCAGGTAAGTGCCCCCCGCCGGATATTGATTGAATCGCCACATCCCTGAAAAATAATCGGTCAGGCTGGCTACGCGTGCCGTGGCAGAGGTGTTGACAAGAGTCCGTTGCAGAACATCCTGGGTGTAGGTTATTTGATCAATCGGCTCATCGCAGAAATTTAGCGAGCCGTATCCCAACATATACATGCTTCCCTCGTCCTCAACTCCCCGCAAGATGGTTTCGCGCACGGGTTTCAAACGGTTGATGATTTCCGGATTATCGCGCGATATGTCCTGATATAAATAACCGTGTTCCCACCAGAGACCCGGCTTGCAGATGGCAGCAAAAGGACGTCGCAGGCGGGCACTGGGAGCGGCTCGATACACCTCGTAGGCCCGAACCAACGTGTCGGCATGCTCTTTGCCAGACTCGTCACGAGTTTTACAGCAGCGGCTTTTTGGGTGAGGATCATGTTTAGGGGCGCCTTTTCTAATGAGGAGCCCTATCAGCATGCCCTGCGCGTCGGCATTCATCGGATCAAGGGCATAGGCCGACTCGACCGCACAAAAGGCAACCTCTGGCTGTCGAACATACCCCCATATCCCCTGCTGACTGTTCCAGCTACCTCCCCGCTGTGCAAAATTGAGCCATAACTTGGCTTCCTCTTGAGGGCTGCTTTCCGTCTGTTTGCCCAAGGCCCGAATGTTAACCACTGCGGCTGCGAGGATTCGGGCAACCAGCGTTTCTTTGTCATTCAAGACCCCCCGCACCGACACTTGCCCCAGTTCGCGATTCATGGCATTTCGGAAACGCAGGGAAAAGGTCACGTCCGGTGTCTTTGGGTCCAAGGGCACCCCTTTGGTCAGGGCCAGCTCGCCGTCAATAATGACGCCGTCGGCGCGGAATGCGTTTGTGGTCTGGCCGGCGACCTGGGATTCCTCCATCAGCCGTCCCAATTGGCGGCGCTCAAGAATCAAAACCCGCGGATAGCGTGAAAAACCTTGTTCGATGGCCTCCGCCAGTTCCGTCTCAATCCAGGCGGCCTCGGGAATCATGGTCGCATTGCCAATGGCCGCCACGCTGAGCAACAGGCATTGGGCCGGGTCCAGGCTGAGTTTGGGCAAGCTGTTCAGCAGATCCCCCTGTATCTCGCGAATCACATCCGCCAGCTTGCGGTTGGCCAGCGGGTAGGAGATCAAGCTGACGCGAAATCCCTGGCGCGTTTCAGCCATGCGCAGCGCGAGGCTGCCGCGGACGGAATCCTTCGAAAGCAGAACGAGCCCGTCGGCCCGAAGCAACTGCCCGACGTGCAGTTGCCTGCCCGGGTCGGCCAGCCCCGAGAGGCTGAGGTGCTGCTCGGACAAGATACGTTCCAAATCGGCCCGTTCCACCAGCTGGACGGTCTGATTCGTTGTCAACCATGCCGTCAACAGGGGAACCGCCGCTTGAACTTCCTGCGATGCATCCAACGCCACGATGGCAATCCGGCAGACCCGGCCATCGTCAGCCCTGCACATCTCGGACCTTCCGAGATACCCCCCGATCGCCATCGTGACAAGCAGGCTTATGCTCCATGGGTGCATGGCGCCTTTCTCTGCATTGATTGCAGGCTATTCGCTGGCCACATATTTCAACAGAAGTCTTTCGATCTCGACCGCTTTTTGCCCCTGCGCCGCTTTCAAAGGCGACACGCCGTTCACTTTGTCATTGGGGTTAGCGTTGTTTTCCAACAGCAGCTTGACCATCGGGGAATTGCCGCATGAAATAGCTTCGAACAACGGCGTATTGCCATTCTGGCCGTGCTCTCTGGCATTCACATCGGCCCCTTTTGCAATCAGCCATTTGGCGATTTCATATCGGTCACTTCGGACGGCTTGGTGCAGCGGCAATAGACCGCTGGTGGTAACGCGCTTGCTGGGCGTATTGATCATTTGGAGATAATTGGTGAGGCCAGCTTCCATGTATTCGGTCAGCGCTTTCTCCGAATAGTTCGTTTTATTATAAGCGCGCGATACGATAGTCCAAATAATCGGATCAGAGGAAGGAGGCTCGGCGGCGACAGTAGCAGCCGTAGTGGCCATGGCTCCGGGCACCGGCAATCCGTGCTTTTTAAAGACCGCAATAACAACCGGGGCCTTTCCATTCCGTGCCGCAGAATCTATCAGCGCTTGTTCGTTGATATCGGCGCCATGCGAGACGAGGGCATCGATGACCCGTTCGTCGCCGCAAAATGCAGCCATATTTAGGACGTCCGGCTCATTCACGTCGGCGCCCCGCTCTATCATGATCACGGCAACATCCGGTGAGCGTTGGATGGCCTTGTGCAATCCTGATTTTCCGCTGGAGTTCCGCGCTTTGAGATCGGCACCGCGGTCGATCAGCAGTTTGACGGCAGGCACACACGCGTTGAGCGAAAGACTGATCGCCTGGATAAATGGAGTATTGCCGTCTAAATCCCTGGCGTTGATATCGGCGCCTTTCGCGAGGAGCGCCTCGATGATGGACGCAATGGCATCCTCCGGTATCGAGGATTCCATGGATTTGGATCTTGTGACTTTTAGCCGGAAATAGCTGGAGATGGCGCTGTGCAGCGGGGTTTCATCGAAGACATTGCGGGCATTTGGATTCGCGCCGGATTTCAGGAGCAATTCCGTGTTTTTTAACTGTCGATGCAAAGCTGCAAAATGCAAGGGAGTCATGCCCCGTTCGTCGCATGAATTCGCCTGGGAGGGGTCGGCGGCCAGCACTTTCCTCAGCATTTCAGGGTCGTCCGCCAAGGCCGCGGAACAGGCATCCAGTTTGGCGCCCTTCTCGACCAGGTAGTCGATCACCGGGGGCCGCTTGAGAAGGACGGCCAATTGGAGCGGGGTATAACCCAAATCGTTCCGCGCATTCAAGTCCCCGCCTTTTTGCAGGGCCGTGTCCAGGATGCTCAGTTGGTTATAAAGCACGGCCGCGTGCATCACCGTGGTTGTTTCGGGATCGGAAATATACAATGACGTGTTGCTCGCGATCAGCGACTTGGCAACATCGAGCTGATTGCGACGAAAGGCCATCTTCAGGGCAGTGCTTTCGGCGCTCAGCTCGCGTTCTGACTTGCCGGCCGGCGGTTGCAGCAGGGCCCAGCCGCCGTATTTATCCATGTCGTATGAACGGCCATACCCGTTGGCCAGGAAACATTTGGCGCCAAAGCTGTTTTCTTTTGCGGCTTGCCGGATGAGGCTCACGGCTTTTTTCCTGTCAGGCGCAACCCCGTCGCCGTCAAAATATAATTTTCCGAGGGTAAACTTGGCCTGGGGATAATTCATGGCGATTGCCTTTTCGTAATATTCCTTGGGAGTGCCCCCGTCCGGACCCAGGGCGTGCGAGGTGCGTTGGAGAAAGCCGGCGCAATTCCAGCCCATGGCAAGCCCCAGCTTGCCGGCCAGTAGATAATATTTGGCAGCTTTGCGCTTGTCGGCGGGAATGCTGCCAAAGCCGTCTTCGCACAGGATGCCAAAGAACAGATGCCCGAGTGCCGATTGAGCGGCAGCCGCTTTTTGCAGCCATTCCACGCCTTTGACGAGATTGGTTTCCATCCCGCTGCCATTCATGTTCATCAGCCCCAGGGCGCAGGCAAAAAACATGTCACCGGCTTCGGCCTTTTTTTCCACTTGCGTTCGCCATTCCACGATTACGGGATCGCTGTTTTTCCTGGGCTTCGGCAAACGATAAATTTCGTACGGAACAACGGCCCGGTCCGACCCGCGCAGTGCGCAGATCGCGATCTCATAGGCCACCAGGTTGCCGGCCTGCGCTTCCGGCAACATGGTGGAGTATAATTTGTCCATGGCGGCCCGGTCCGGATTGCTGAACGGGGAAAGAACCGACGCCGTCACGCTGCCCCCCCGGGCTCCCACCAACAGCCCACCCAACAGCACGCCTGCCAGACAGGCACGTCTTACGCGGTTCATGGAATTCTCCTTTGTCTACCGATGATGATCTCCGAGCCGCCGTCATCTACGCCTGACGCCAGGATTGCGATTCGAGCAACGCGGCCAGTTTCGCTCGCTCCAATCCCTGGGCGTTCACCGATCCGCCCAGGGTCACGACGACAAGGAATCCCGCCAGCCATGATGCAAGACGCATTTAGGCTCCGTCCTGCGATATTTAGAAATGAGAGTCGCCATGAGGCGACCGGCAATCCTAGCGGCGGAATTCTGCAGGGTGGCCTAAGCCGCGATCTGTTCGGCGAGATACACCGCGAACACGACGCTTCCTTATTATCCTGAACCAGGCCGACCTAAGCCGGAACGTTTATCCCGGCGCTTTCTCGATCTTGCCCCAGGAGTCCTTGAGGGAGACGATGCGGTTGAAGACGGGCCGGCCGGGGACGGACTCCACGGGGTCGGCGCAGAAATAGCCGAGCCGCTCGAACTGGACGCGCCCGCCGGGCGGGAGGGCGGCCAGGCCGGGCTCGAGGAAGCCGCTGACCACCCGGAGCGAGTCCGGGTTGAGATGCCGCAGGAAAGCGTCCTCGGCGCCCTCCGCCTCCGCGGGGTTTTCGTGCAGAAACAGCCGGTCATAGAGGCGCACGTCCGCCTGGAGGGCATGCCGGGCCGAGACCCAGTGGATCGTGCCCCGGACTTTCCGCCCGTCGGGCGTGGCGCCGCCCCGCGAGGCGGGATCCCAGGTGCAGCGCAGGCCGACGACTTCACCGGTCTTGGCGTCCTTCTCCACCCCCGTGCAGGTGAGATAGCAGGCGTAGCGCAGGCGCACCTCCTGGCCGGGGGCCAGGCGGAAGAACTTTTTCGGGGGCGCTTCCCGGAAATCGTCGCGCTCGATGTAGAGTTCGCGCGAAAACGGCACTTTCCGCGAGCCCATGGCGGGGTCCTCAGGATTGTTGACGGCGTCGAACCACTCCTCCTGGCCCTCCGGGTAGTTTTCGATCACGACCCGCAGGGGGTTGAGGACCGCCATGGCCCGCGGCGCGGTCCGGTTGAGGTCGTCCCGCAGGCAGTGTTCGAGCAGGGCGACGTCGGTGAGGCTGTTGAACTTGGTGACGCCGATGCGGTCGCAGAAGTCGCGGATCGCCGCCGGGGTGTAGCCCCGCCGCCGCAGGCCGGCCAGGGTCGGCAGGCGGGGATCGTCCCAGCCGGCCACGCGCCCGTCCTCCACCAGCCGCTGGAGCTTGCGCTTGCTCATGATGGTGTAGGTCAGGTTCAGGCGGGCGAACTCGATTTGCCGGGGGTGGTAGACCCCGAGGGCGTCGAGGATCCAGTCGTAGAGCGGCCGGTGCACCTCGAACTCGAGGGTG
>CAZVVD010000084.1:0-17777 GCA_964630555.1 uncultured Verrucomicrobiota bacterium
TGACCTTGTTGATCGTCTGGCGCTCCGCCCATGTGCGCTGAATGTTTTTGAACAGCACCGGCGCCGATATCGTTCCATCCGCCTGCTGTGCGGGATCCTGAAGCCCACTGGCGGACACGCCCGAATCCTGGGTTTCGACCTGGAGCACCAGCCGGAACTGATCAAGGCCCGCAGCGGCTATCTCTCGCAGGAATTTACCTTGTATGGCGACCTGACCGTCGATGAAAACATCGAGTTCTTCGCGGCCATCCACGGCGTGGCGGATTTCAGACCCCGGCGCAACGACCTGCTGGAATTCACCCGGCTGACCCCGTTCCGCGGCCGCCTCGCCCAGGCGCTTTCCGGGGGCATGAAGAAAAAGCTGGCCCTGGCCTGCACCCTCATCCATACCCCGGACATCCTTTTCCTGGACGAGCCGTCCACCGGGGTGGACCCCGTCTCGCGGGGCGAATTCTGGAACATCCTCAGCGGCATCCTCGACCAAGAGGTCACCATTCTCATGACCACCCCCTACCTGGACGAGGCCGACCGCTGCCATCACATCGCCCTGATGCACCGGGGACGGGTCGTCAGGACCGGGACGCCGGACGAGGTGAAAGCGTCCCTGCCCGGCCGGATTTTCCGCCTGGATGTTCCCGCGCCGGGAGCGGCCTACGCGGCGCTTCGCCGACGCTGGCCCGTGACTCGTCTGGTGCGCTACGGCGACCATCTCCGGTTCCGGGCGCTCGCCGATGAACAGGAGGCTTGGAAGGCGGCCGACGAGTTGGAGCGCCAGGGGCTCGGGCCCGTGTCCGTTTGCCCCCAGGCGCCCTCGCTCGAGGACGCCTTCGTGGCCCTGCTGGGATGAAAGTTGCGCCGGAGGCAGCCTTCATGACGCCCGGCGGGGGGAGGTGTGGTTTTGCCCTTGTCCCTGGTGGATACCGGTCAAGGCCTGGAAAACCCACCCCCGGTTCCTTCCGGAGGATGCCCCCCCTCCTTGGAGAGGCGGGGGCAGGTCGCTTTAAAGGAGAGGGTATGAATCGGCCGCAACTTTGGCGTTCCATCGATCGGCGGCGGGGCGGCAGGTCATGCGGGATTCTGCTCACCGCGCTCCTGCTGGCAAGCCCGACCATCCCGGATGAAACCAATCTCCCGTTCAGCGCCGACCGGATCCTGGCGGACTCCCTGGCGCACAGCCTGGCGCTGAAAAGCTCGGACCAGGATGTTGCCGCCGCGCAGGCCCGCCTGCTCCAGGCGCGCTCGCAATTCCTGTTCAACCTGAGCCTGGATGCCCGCGCCGGGCATTTCGAGGGCCTCGAAAACGCGGCCTTCGGCCCGGGGATCACCATCCCGGCCGTGGAGAACCAGTACGCCGGCTCGGCCACCCTCTCCCAGCCCCTGTTTACCGGCGGCCGGATCGCCCGGCAGTCGCAAAGCGCGAACTACCAGGCCCGCGCCGCCGCGCAGGGCCGGCTCAGCGCGGAAGCCGATCTCCGCCTCCAGGCCCTGACCTGCTACTGGACCTGGTCAAAAACGTTTCATGGCCTCAAGACCATCCGCGCGGCCGTGGCCCGCATGGAAGCGCACGCCGGGGACATGCACAACCTCTACGCGGCCGGCCTGGCCACCGACAACGACACCTTGTCGACCGACGTCCTTCTGGACCGGACCCGCCTGCAACACGAGAGCGTGCAGCGGCGCAATGAGCTGGCCCGGGCGCAAATCGCCTTCCTGGTCGGCTACACCCTGCCCGGCAACGCCGCCCCCGACCCTGCGCCGGCGGCGGACCGGACCGACGTGCTGCCCGAAGCGGAGGCCCTCGCCACGGCGAGGACCCAGCGGGTGGAATACGGGCTCCGGCGCCTGGAACTGGAAGCGGCGCTGGCGCAGTTGGGGGCCAATCGCGCCGGCTATTACCCGAGCCTCTATGCCTTGGCGCGCTACGACCTGGGGCGGCCCAACCCCTACGACTTCCCGCCCGAGGCCGCCTGGAACGACGACGCCTACGTCGGGTTGGCGCTCAGCTGGAACATCGTGGACTGGGGGCTGACGCGCGGCAAGGTGTCCGAGACCGCCGCCCGGGTCGCCCAGGCCCGCCTGCGCCTGGCCTTGGAAGACGAACGCATCACCCTCCAGGTTCGGCAGGCCCGGATCGACCTGCTGGACGCCTGCAACCGCCTGGCGGTGGCGGAACGCGCGGAGCAAAGCGCCCTGCGCAACCTGGAATCCGCCACCGACCTGTGGCACAACGGCCTCCTCCGTCACTCGGAACTCCTCGATGCCCACACCAAGCTGACGGACGCCCAGTATGATGTCCTGACGGCCCGCACCGACGTCATCCTGTCCCGGACCGGCATGGATTACGCCCTGGGTTTGCTGAAAGATGGAACGACAACAGGACGGCCACGATGAAACGTGGCCCTCCATCATTCAACAACAGAGCTTGACGATTTCTATGGAGGGACGCGCTTCGTCGCGTCCGCAGGGAGAATGACCGCCTTTCCTGGTCTATAGCCGATGCACCGTCCGCGGCGGGCAGCATGCCCGCCCTCCCAAAGCGACAAGCCTGAGGCGTGATGAACCATCAACCACCTGCCCTCCATAGCGGCTTCGCGCAGGAGGGCCATCCCTGCCCCGTGAACCATCAACCATCAACCATCTCCGATCTGTCCCCCGCCCCCGTGATCGCGGTCTCCGATCTGACCAAGCGCTTTGGCCGTTTCACGGCGGTGGACCGCCTGACCTTCGATATCCCGAGGGGCGAGATCTTCGGCTTCCTCGGCCCCAACGGCGCCGGCAAGTCCACCGCCATCCGCATGCTCTGCGGCTTGCTTTCCTCGAGCGCCGGCACGGCCGCCGTCGGCGGCTTTGACATCAACCGCGAACCGGAAGAGGTCCGCCAGCACATCGGCTATATGTCCCAGAGGTTCAGCCTGTACCGGGACCTGACCGTGGATGAAAACCTGTCTTTTTTCGGCGGCGTCTACGGGCTCGAGGCTTCCCGCCGGCGCGAACGGATCCGGGCCATCATCGCCCTGGCGGCCCTGGACGGTCTTGAAGAACAGCTGGCCGGCACGCTGTCCGGCGCCCACCGCCAGCGGCTGGCGCTCGGCTGCGCCCTGCTCCATGAGCCGCCGATCCTGTTCCTCGACGAACCCACCAGCGGGGTCGACCCCATCTCCCGCCGCCTGTTCTGGGACTTGATCCATGATCTGGCCCGGCGCGGCGTGACCGTGCTGATCACGACCCATTTCATGGACGAGGCCGAATTCTGCGATCGCATCGGGCTCATCGCGGGGGGCCGCCTGATCGCCCTGGACACCCCGGCCAACCTGAAGCGCAGCGCCTTCAGCGGCGACCTGTTCGAGGTGACACTGCCCGTTTTCCGCAACGCCCGGGAGCGGCTGGACGGGCTGGCCGGGGTGGATGCGGTATCCTATTTCGGACAGCGCCTGCACTGTTTCTGCCGGCGGGGCGCCTACACGGCGGAGAGCCTGGCCCGGGCCATCCGCTCACGGAACCTGGAGGTCCACACCGTCGCCGCCACGCCGGTCAGCCTGGAAGACGCCTTTCTGCGCCTGGTCGAGCAAACACCTACGCAGTAGATTTTCATGCGACGATTTTTCGCCATCTTCAAGAAAGAGTTCCGCCAGATCCGGCGCGACCCGCTGTCGCTGGGCGTGCTGATTTTCATCCCGGCCCTGCTGCTGATCCTCTACGGCTATGCGCTTTCGTTCGATGTCAAGCACATCCGCACCGCCGTCCTGGATTGCGATCGCACCCCGGACAGCCGCCTGCTCCTGGACAGCCTCTTCCAGAACCCCTATTTCGACCGGGTCGGCGCCCTCGCCGCCCTCGGCGAGGCCGACGCCTGGCTGAATTCGGGACAGGCCCGCGTGGCGCTGGTCGTGCCCCGCGGCTACGCCGCGAAAAAGGCCCGGGGCAACCCCGTGCGCCTCCTGGCCCTGGTGGACGGCACAGACGCCAATACCGCCACCGCCGCCATCGGCTACCTGGACGCCCTCGCTGACCTGTGGACGCGGCAGGCCCGGATCGAGGCGCGGCGGCAGTCCGGCCCGGAATCCGGCGCGCCGGCCGTCCGCCTGGAGCCCCGCCTCTGGTTCAACCCCGACCTGAATAGCGCCCATTTCCTGATTCCCGGCCTCATCGGCATGCTGCTGATGCTCTCAGCGGTCGTGGCGACCTCCCTCTCCATCGTGCGCGAAAAAGAACGCGAAACCATCGAGCAGATGATGGTTTCACCGATCCGGCCGGAGGAACTGATCCTCGGAAAGACGCTCCCCTACATTGTCATCTGCCTGGTCACAATGCTCATGATCCTGGCGGTGGGCTATTTCCTCTTCGGGATTGTCATCCGGGGGTCGCTGCTCCTCCTGGCCCTGGCCACGCTCTGCTTTCTCTTCGCGGCCCTGGGGATGGGCATCCTGATTTCGTCCGTGACCCGTTCCCAGCAGGTGGCCTTCCAGGTCGCAGCGATCGCCTCGCTCCTGCCGTCCCTCGTGCTTTCCGGCCTGATTTTTCCGATCGCGAGCATGCCGCCGCCCATCCGCGCGGTGACCCTGATTGTTGTCCCGCGCTATTTCATCTCCGCCCTGCGAGGCATCATCCTCAAGGACGCCACCCTCGCCATGATCTGGCCCGAGCTGGGCGCCATGCTCGCCCTGGGGATCCTGTTCAACGTCGCGGCCGTGCGCCTGACAAGGAAGGCGGTATAACATGAGCCCGGTAAAATTTTTCACAAGACGGCCACGACAGAGCGTGGCCCTCCACACTGGACACAGAAAATCAAGACCTTGGAAATGGAGGGACGCGCTCTGTCGCGTCCCCATGGCGAGGGAACATCCCATGAGCCCGTGGAGCGCCTCGCGCCAGCGCGTTCGCCGCCTGCTGGTTAAAGAGTTGACCCAGCTCCGCCGGGACCGGCGCCTGTTGGGCATCCTGATGCTCGCGCCGCTCCTGCAACTGCTGGTCCTCGGCTACGCCGCCACGACCGATATCCGGCAGATCGCTCTGGCCGTGCGGGACAACGACCACAGCTATCATAGCCGCGAATACATCCGCGCCCTGGGCGCCTCCGGCTACTTCCGGATCCGGCCGCTGACGCAACCCGACGCCGAGGATCAGCGCCTGCTCGTCGCCGGCCGGGCCGGACTGATCCTGGTGATTCCCCGCGGCTTTAGCCAGCGCCTGGCCGCCGGCCTGCCCGCGGACGCGCAGGCCCTGGTGGACGGGGCTGACAGCAATTTCGCGGTCCAAGGCCTGAATTATCTCCAAAAGGCCACCCGGCTCTATGCCGCCCGGCTGGCCGGACCGGCCCGGGCGGCGGAAGCGCCGGCCATCAGCGTGGAAAGCCGCGCCTGGTATAATCCGGATCTCAACTCCCGTTTTTTCATGGTGCCCGCGGTGATGGGCATTCTTCTCCTGGTGACCACCATGCTGGTCACCAGCATGGCCCTGGTCAAGGAGCGCGAGGACGGCACGATGGAGCAGCTCGCCGTGACTCCCCTGCGCCCGGCCGAGCTGATTTCTGGAAAACTGCTTCCGTTCGCGGCCGTTGGAGTCGCCGAAATCACCTTGGCCCTGCCCCTGATGTTGTCCGTGTTCCACGTGCCGTTCCGCGGGAGCCTGCTCCTGTTTTACCTGTTCTCGGGCCTGTTCCTGCTGACGACCCTGGGCCTGGGGCTCTTCCTGTCCACCCTTGTCCAGACCCAGCAGCAGGCCATGCTCGTGGCCGTGTTTTTCGTGATCATGCCTTTCATCCTGCTTTCCGGCTTTATTTTCCCCGTGGAAAACATGCCGCCGGCTATCGCCGCTGTCGCCCGGTTCATTCCCCTGAAGTATTACCTGGAGGGTATCCGGGGGATTTTCCTCAAGGGCACCGGCTGGCCGGAACTCTGGCCGCAGGCCCTCGCCCTTTCCGCCTGGGGCGCCGCGATTCTCGGCCTGGCCGTGAAAAGCTTTCGCATGAAACTCGGATAGACTTTCCGTTCCTGCGTTCCGGCTTTGGGCTTGACCATCAACCTGCCGTTCTGTCACGCTAGGCCGGAAGCGGATGAAGGGCCGACCTCATGATAATGGTTTTACGAGCCCTCTTTATTTTCGGCCTGCTGGAGTGGATCTTTGCGGGAGTCTGGCTCCTGGTCGTGGCCTTCCGAAGGGGACTGGGACACGGCTTCCTGATGCTCTTTGCCGGCGGCATTTACTCGATCATCTTTTCAATCCTGCATTGGGATGAGGCGAAAAAACCTTTTCTGACGGGCGTGCTCGGCGGCGCCCTGATGATCGGGTCGGCGGTCCTCGGCCCCATCCTGCTCCCGCCGGAGACGTGGGCGGACGAATCGGGAGTCGCCGCCCAGGAATCGCCGGCAACCCTCAAACAGAAGTGGACGCACCTGGCGGCCCAGGTCGTGCGCGCGGCAGCCCGGCCGCGTCCGGCGTCCTCCGCTCCGGGCGCCCCGCCGGCGGCGGCCGCCGTTCCCACCAATCTGGCGCAATCGCTCTTGGCGCTCATGACCCAGGAGCCAACCCCGGCGGCCCAACCTGCCACTACCGGCGAGTGGGCCCAGGCCCGGGCGCAGCTGCGGGTCAACGGCGTCATGCAGCGCGACACCCAGATCGTCGCCAGGGTCAACGAGCAGGTGCTGAAAATCGACGACGTGATCGAGGTCGAGCTAAACGGGCGGCCCTACCGTTTCAAGGTCCGTGACATCAATTTGCGCCATACCACCGTGGATTTCGAGCCGGTCGATTGAGCCAACGTCCGCCCGCATCCGCCCCCAGGCGCGGACGCGCCTGAAAGGAGACCCATGCGTGCCCAACTCGATTTGAACGGAACGTGGCGCTTCGCGCTCGACCTGCTCGGGCACGGCGAAGCGCTCGGATACACGGCTTCCGATTTTGACGACTCCGCCTGGTTCGACGCCCCCGTGCCGGGGGTGTTTTCGCACGCCCTGCCCCAGCTCGAAATGGCAGCGACCCGGGGCTGGTACCGCCGGACCTTCGCCATCCCCTCCGCCTGGACCGGCCGGCGCATCGTGCTCGGATTCGGCGCGGTGAATTACCACTGCCGCGTTTTCGTGAACGGGATCCTGGCCGGCGAGCACCGGCACGGCTTCATCCCCTTCGAGTTCGACATCAGCCCCCATGTCAAGGCCGGCGCCGACAACTGCCTGGCGGTCCTCGTGGATAATATCGTCCGTTTCGACGGAGACCTCCCGGCCCACGAGCTCGGCTGGCGCGGCTACGCCGGCATCCTGCGCGACGTTTCCCTCGCAGCCACTGGCTGGACCTGGCTGGAGGATGTCCGCCTCGAGGGCGCGGCGGCGGACGGCGGCGGACGCCTGCGGATCGAAGCCACGGTGCGCAACGGGAGCCGCAGCGCCTGGACCGGGCGCCTGGCGGCGGAGATCGCCGGCGATCTCCCCGGCGGCCGGCCGGTGGAGTTTCGGCGGGAGCGAATCGAAATTCCTGCCGGCGGACGCGGCGCGTTCACCCTCGCTGGCGACGTCAGCGGGGCGGTCCATTGGTCGCCGGATTCCCCCGCCCTTTACCCGGTCCGCGTGCGGCTGGAAGACGACCGCGGCGCACTGGACTGCTGGGAGCGGCGCACGGGATTCCGGACCCTCGACATCCGCGGGGCCCGCCTCCGCTTGAACGGCCAACCGATCTTTCTCAAGGGCTTCAACCGGCACGAGGATTCGCCGGTCATGAAAATGGCCAAGGACCCGGCCATCGCCCGGCGCGACCTGACCGCCATGAAGGCCATGGGCGCCAACTTCGTCCGCCTGGCCCATTACCCCCAGGACCCCTCCACCCTGGATCTCTGCGACGAACTCGGCTTGCTCGCCATGGGCGAGGTTCCGCTGTATTCGCTCTGGGCGGAGCGCAGCCGCTCTCCCGAAGTGCTCCCGCAAAAGCTGGCCTCGGCAAAGCACATGCTGGCGGCCATGATCCGGCGGGACCGGCACCATCCCGCGGTGGCCTTCTGGTCCGTCAGCAACGAAACCTGGGACGAGGAGGACGCCATGGCCCGGGGCAACGCCGACCTGATCCGCGGGGTCAGGGTGCTGGACCCGACCCGCTTCGCAACCCACGTTTCGCACCGCTGGCCGACCGCGCCGCGTTTCGAGGAGGACGACGTCATCTGCATCAACGATTACCCCACCGTCGTCCTGGGGGAAAAGGAAGGCCCGCATTACGACTTGGCCAAGTCAGGCAAGTACTGGACCGAAGGCCTCAACGCCCTCCACGCCCGGTTCCCGGCCAAGCCGATTTTGGTCACCGAGTTCGGCTACTGGGTGTTCGACGGCATGCGGGGCGGGAGCGGCGGGGAAGACGTGCAGGCGCGCGTTCTGGAAACCGAGTGCCGGGGGATGCTGGCCTCCCCCCACTGCGGCGGTTTCGCCCAGTGGATTTACGCCGACCACCCCTGGCCGGGCGGTATGCTGGGGCTGGGCGCAATCGCGCCTTACGGGGTCGTCTCCCGCGACCGCCGCCGGCGCCGCCTCTCCCATGAAACCATGCAGCGCCTCTTCCGGCTCGCGCCGGCCGCGCCCCGGTGATCGCGGCCGCCAGGCCGCGCCGCCGACAATTCCCTTGCCCTTCCCCGGGCGTTGTGGAATATATCCAGACGCCAGGTTCCGCCGATTCCGGAGAGGTGACCGAGTGGTCGAAGGTGTACGACTGGAAATCGTATGCGCCCCAAAAGGGCGCCGGGGGTTCGAATCCCCCCCTCTCCGCCACGCTTCGTCAAAAAGGGCTCTTGGCACGGCCACGCCTCGGCGACAAAATATGAAAAGGCATGGCAAACCAACAGGGATGCTTTCATGCGCCAGGATGTCCGCCAGGCCGGATGGTCCGTTTATGTTCTCTTCAGCACCTCGCTGAAGAGAACGTATGTCGGTTGCGCGCACGATGTTCCAGCCCGCCTCGCCCAGCACAATGCCGGCCGCGTGCGCGCCACCCGCGCCCGCGTTCCCTGGCGATTACTGCATGTCGAACCGGCGGGCGATTACCCCACCGCCATCGCCCGCGAACGGTATTTTAAAACCGGCGCCGGCCGGCGCCGCCTGGTTCAACTCTGCCAAAACGACTGCCCGCCCGGATAAGCATCCGGGCGAGGCCTCGCCCCGCCTCCGGCGGGGCGGGGAAATCGTATGCGCCCCAAAAGGGCGCCGGGGGTTCCCGTCTCGGCCTCGCCGCAGGTGGGGAATCCCCCCCTCTCCGCCACGCTTCGTCAAAAAGGGCTCTTGGCACGGCCACGCCTCGGCGACAAAATATGAAAAGGCATGGCAAACCAACAGGGATGCTTTCATGCGCCAGGATGTCCGCCAGGCCGGATGGTCCGTTTATGTTCTCTTCAGCACCTCGCTGAAGAGAACGTATGTCGGTTGCGCGCACGATGTTCCAGCCCGCCTCGCCCAGCACAATGCCGGCCGCGTGCGCGCCACCCGCGCCCGCGTTCCCTGGCGATTACTGCATGTCGAACCGGCGGGCGATTACCCCACCGCCATCGCCCGCGAACGGTATTTTAAAACCGGCGCCGGCCGGCGCCGCCTGGTTCAACTCTGCCAAAACGACTGCCCGCCCGGATAAGCATCCGGGCGAGGCCTCGCCCCGCCTCCGGCGGGGCGGGGAAATCGTATGCGCCCCAAAAGGGCGCCGGGGGTTCCCGTCTCGGCCTCACCGCAGGTGGGGAATCCCCCCCTCTCCGCCACGCTTCGTCAAAAAGGGCTACGCTTGGCACAGCCACCCCGCTGGCCATCCTGCTCAACCTGGTGTTCCGCGTCGCCGCGCCGCGCGCCCCGTCCTCAATGAGTGCATAGCGCCGGTTTGGGAATGGCCGCACATCACCGGTTTCTCCCGGCGGCAGGTGTGCCCTTGCCGCCCCGCCCCGCTGGCGCGGCCCCGTACGAGCCCCGGCCCTCGCGCAGCACTTTGGCGCAGTAGGCATTGAGGCTGACCCCCTCGCGCAAGGCGCTCACGGCCAGAGCCTGGTGCAGATCTTTGCCGACGCGAACCACGAACTTGCCGGAGTAGGACCGGCCGACAGTGGCGGGCGGCAGCGGCACACCGTCCTGCCCGTGAATCGCGATCCATTCCTCGACCGCCTGGCAAAGTTCGGCGTACACCTTGGCCTCGTCGCCGCCATGAATGCCGCCAAGCATCAGGCCGGGACAGGAGCCGACATAACAGCCGTCTTCCTCGGACCATTCCACAATCTTCAGGTACCGATCGCTAGGTTTCATGGCTGCGCCTCCCGCAACGCCTTCCGAGTGTCCCGTTCCTGGTACGGCTTGGCGTCGTTTCCCATTCCGCCGCTGACCGTGATCCTCACACCGCGCGGATGCAAGTAGTTCCGGTGACTTCCCTTCCCACCCCGGTTCACGAACCCGGCGCGTTCCAGGTCACGGATCAGTTCTCTGACTTTTCGAGGCATATAGTATCACATTGATACTGCCATGTCAATCGATCGTTGGGTCGTGAAACACTTCAAGATCCGCCGGCCGCGGAGATCATTGGAAACCGGCGGCCATCTCACAGCCCGGCCATGAACTGGAAGACGCGGTCCTGCATTTGCGGCAGGCCCTCGTGCCCGAAATCGGGATAGATCACGAGCTCCTTGGGCGCGCGGATCTTGTTGAAGGCCGCGAACTGGCTGGAGGGCGGGCAGATGGTGTCCATCAAGCCCACCCCCATCATCACCCGGGCGCGGATGCGCGGGGCGAGAAACTGGACGTCGATGTAGCCCAGGCGGGTGAAAATCTCCGCCTCCCGCTCGTGCCGCGGGTCGAACTGGCGGAAATGCGTCCGCAGTTCCGCGTAAGCGTCCTTGGCCAGGTCCATCTCCCAGACCCGCCGGTAATCGCAGAGGAAGGGATAGAGCGGCGCCGCCCGCCGCACGCGGGGCTCGAGCGCGGCGCAGGCCAGCGTCAGCCCACCGCCCTGCGAGCCGCCCATGACCCCTACGCGTTTCGGGTCCACTTCCGGCAGGCCCATGACAATCCCCGCCAACTGGGCGGTGTCCAGGAAAATATGGCGGAAGAGCAACTGATCCGGCGCGTCCGCCAGGCCCCGGATGATGTGGCCGTTGAGGGTGTTGCCCTTGACCCCGCCGGCGTCCTCAGAAAAGCCCCCCTGCCCCCGGCAATCCAGGGCGGCGACGGAAAACCCCAGGGCAACGAAGTTCAGCTTGTCGCACCATTCGCCGGCATTCCCGGAATAGCCGTGGAAAAGGACGACCGCCGGATGGGGACCCGAGTTTTTTTTCGGGCGCAGGTACTTGGCGTGGATCCGCGCGCCCCGCACTCCGGTGAAGGTCAGGTCGAAGCACTCGGCGAACGGCGCCTGGAAGGCGCCGCGCTCCAGCTTCACCCGCGGATCCGTGGCGCGCATTTCCTTCAGCGCCCGGTCCCAGTAGCGGTCGAAATCGGCGGGACGGGGATTGATGCCCTTGTACTTCCTCAGCTTGGCCAGCGGCAGGTCAATCAATGGCATGGGACGGTCTCCTTGAGATTTGGATTAAAACAACGGCGCCGGATGACCGGCGGGGCACAGGATAGTCTCGAACCGGGAGAATGTCAAAGCGCCGCTGGGCGGCCCGATCCGAATCAACCATCCTCCATCAACCATTGTCCGCGCGGATGAAGTATTTCTTTATTTGACCTCCCCGCCCTTTGCGTGTAAGGATGCCCCGAGCAGTTAAGGGCTGGAAGGTGCCTCATGAAAATCGCGGTGCTGATCGGGGACGGCATGGGGGATTACCCCCTCAAGCAGTTGGGCGGCAAAACCCCGCTCCAGTTTGCCAACATTCCAAATATCCGCCGCATCGCGGCGGTGGGCACGGTGCGCCTGATGACCACCGTGCCCAACGGGCTGGCACCGGGCAGTGACGTGGCCAACCTGAGCATCATGGGCTTTGACCCCCGCCGCTACTACACCGGCCGGGCGCCGATCGAGGCGGCCGGCGCCGGGTTGGACCTGGCCGATGAGGATGTGGCCTTCCGCTGCAACTTGATCACGGTGGCCAAGGACCTGATCCAGGACCACTCGGCCGGGCACATCACCACGCCGGAAGCGCGCCGGATCGTCGAGGATCTGGACAAGCATTTGGGCAGGAACGGGCTCCGCTTTTTCCCCGGCACCAGCTACCGCCACCTCGTCATCTGGAATAAGGGTCCCGCCGACCTGGCCACCACGCCGCCCCACGACGTGCTCGGCCAGCCCGTCAGCAAGCACCTGCCCGCCGGCAAGCGCCAGGCCGAGGTCTGGAAGCTCATGGAAGCCTCCCAGGCGATCCTGGCCAAGCACCCGGTGAACCTGGCGCGCCGGAAAGCCGGCCAGGCCGAGGCCACCCAGATCTGGTTGTGGGGCCAGGGGAAACGCGCGTCCCTGCCCTCCTACCGGGAGGCCTTCGGGCTCGACGGCGGGGTGGTCACCGCCGTGGACCTGGTGCGGGGGATCGGCCGGCTGGCCGGCCTGGAGGCGCCGGAAGTCCCCGGCGCCACCGGCTTCCTTGACACCCGCTACGAGAGCAAGGTCCAGGCCGCGCTGGACATTCTGCGTCGCAAGAACTTTGTCTTCGTCCACGTGGAAGCCCCGGACGAGTGCAGCCACATGGGCGACCTGCTCAAGAAGATCGGCGCGATCGAGGCCTTTGATCGCCAGGTCGTTGGCCCGATGCTTAACGGGCTCCAGTCCCTGGGACGCCCCTACCGCCTGATCATCGGCACGGATCACTGCACGCCGGTAAGCGTGCGCAACCACACGACGGACCCCGTCCCGCTGGTGGTGATGGAGGGGCCGGTGAAAATGGCCCTGGCCGAAAAGCCGTTCGACGAATCGGTGGACGGCGGCGCCTCCCAGGGCCTGGTGTTCGAGTGGCTCAAGTCCGTGCTGGCGTGTCCCGGGGCGAAACCGGCAGGGGGGAAACAGGGGCGATGAAAACTCGGATGCTGACCATGGGAGGGCTTGTGCTCCTGGCCGTTCTCGGCGGCTGCGTGACCATGGACGATCCCGGCGAGCGCGCGGCCCAGCGGGAAGACCTCAACATCCTGCGCGACGACCTTTCGCGCGCCAAGGGGCAGATGGAAACCGTGGAGCTTGAAAACCGGCGCATGGCCGGCGAGGTCGAAAGAATCCGCGCCGCCCTGGCCGACACCCGCGAGCAAGCGGCGGTCCGCGAGCGCCTGGACAGCCTCGAACGCCAGATCCAGCAGGTCAACGCCGCCCGGGCGAAGGACAAGCAGGACATCATCGACCAGCTCAGCGCCAAGATGGCGGAAATCCTGAGCAAACCGGCCTCCGCCAGCCGGCCGACCCGCGCAGCCGCCTCCGGCAACGCGCATGTCGTCCAGCCGGGCGAGACCCTCTCCGCCATCGCCGCGGCCTACCAGGTCAAGGCCAGCGCAATTGCCGAGGCCAACGACCTGGCCGACCCGGATCACCTCAAAGCCGGGCAGAGGCTGGCCATCCCGCGATGAATTTTTGGCCTAACCTATTCATCAACTGTTCAAGTTGTTGAATAGGTCACTCTGGCGCAACACATTGCGCCAGAGACGTGATGGGCATCGCTGCTGCGATGCCCAAACGTGGCAAACCCCGTTTTGTGGCGGTAAAACCGCCACAATCATCACGTGACCACGTTGGCACGTGGAACGTGACTCACGTGGCGGCCGCGGAGCGGTGAATAATTCGCGTCGTGCGAATTATTCAGGTTAGCGGGACTGAGAATTCATGGCGGTTCCCGGACATAGCGTCTGAGCAGAACGTCCCCCTCCGCCAGCGCCCGCCCGGACTCCTCGCTCCCGGACACATGGTGTTCAAGGAAGGCGATGGCCACAAGGCAAACGGCTGTTTTCATTATTTTGACGGCACAACGCATCATCCCCCATGGCCGTATCTCCGTCGCCCGGCGCCGTTGGCCTGGCGGCAGGGGCGGGCGAGCACGGCCACGTAGACGCCTTTTTCTCCGAGGAGATGCTCCAGCTCACGCACCAGCGCCTCCGAGGGCATGACGTTGAAAGCCCGGTCGGTGCTCGTGAAGACCTCTTCGCCGCCGGGAAACTGCAGGCAGATCGTCACGGGCACCGACCCGGGGTGCGCCTTCAGCAGGCCGCGAATCTTTTCCAGCAGTTCGTCCCCGGCGAGCGCGGCCGGCAGGTGCAGACTGAGGCGCTCGCTGAACAGGCCAGGCGCCTGCTCAAGGGGGTAGGCTTCCACCAGGTGCATTTCCAGGCGCTCGTCGCTGCGCCTGACCCGGCCGCAGACCATCACGGGCGCGCCCTCGGTCAGGACGGCGCCGTATTCGGCGTAGGCCTCAGGAAAAGCAACGATCTCGATCGCGCCCTCCTCGTCCTCGACCAGGAAGCGCGCCATGCTTTTCTTCTCCCGGGTCAGCCGCGGCGCCACCCGGCTGGCCAGGCCGCCGATGCGAGTCAGGGAGTCATCCTCGAGTTCCGCCGCCGCGGCCGTGGAGGCCAGCCGGTAACGACGCAAAAGCGGCTCGAATTGCGCCAGGGGATGGCCGCTGATGTAAAACCCCAGCAGCTCCTTTTCGGCAGCCAGCAGGTCCTTCTCCGGCCAGGGCGGGCAATCCGGAAAGGACTCGGCGGCCCGGCCCTCGCCGCCCGACGGTTCCAGCAGCGCGAACAGGCTGCCCTGCCCGCTCAGGCGGTCACGCCGCACGGACTCGGCGCGGCGCATGGCGGTCTCGATGCCGTTGAACAGCCGGGCGCGGTGCAGGCCGAATCCGTCGCAAGCGCCGCAGCGGACGAGAGTTTCGAGCACTTTCCGGTTGACCAGACGCGAATCGAGCCGGGCACACAGGTCCATGAGCCCCTGGAACGGACCGCCGGCTTCACGTTCGCGGACGACGGCGTCGGCGGCGCCCTCGCCGATGTTCTTGATCCCGGCCAGCCCGAAGCGGACCGCCCCCTTTCGCGGGGCGAAACGCGTCTCGCTGGCGTTGACGTCCGGAGGCATAACCTCCAGGTCCATCTCGCGGGCCTCGGCAAGGAATACGGGGATCTTGTCGGTCTTGCCGATTTCGCTCGACAGCAGGGCCGCCATGAACTCCTCGGGATAATGCGCCTTCAGGTAGGCGGTCTGGTAGGCCACGATGGCGTAGCCGGCGCTGTGTGACTTGTTGAACCCGTAACCGGCGAACTTGGCGATCATATCGAAGATCTTTTCGGCTTTCCTGGACGGCATGGCGCAGGTCTTGCGGCAGCCATCGATAAAGGTCTTGCGCTGCTTTTCCATTTCCTCGGGCTTCTTCTTGCCCATCGCCCGCCGGAGGATATCGCCCTGGCCCAGGGTGTAACCCGCGAGTTTCTGGGCCGCCTGCTGGACCTGTTCCTGGTAGAGCAGGATGCCGTAGGTTTCCCGGAGGATCGGTTCCAGCAGCGGATCGTCGTAAACCACTTTCACCTTTCCCGTGCGGCGGGCGACGTAGTCAGGAAGCATCGTCATGGGGCCGGGCCGGAAGAGGGCCACCAGGGCGATGATATCCTCGAACTTATCCAGGCCGACGCTCCGGGCCAAGTCGCGCATGCCGGAGCTTTCGAGCTGGAACACGCCCACGGTGTCTCCGCGCCGGAGAAGCGCGAAGGTCGCCGGGTCGTCCATGGGAAGGGCCTCCATGCTCACCTCCGCGCCCCGGGTCTTCCGGACCAGCTTGACGGTCTCGTCGATCACGGTGAGGGTTTTGAGCCCAAGAAAATCCGCCTTCAGCAGACCCAGGGCCTCGATGTGATCCTTGCTGAACTGGGTGATGACCTCCCCGGATTTATCCAGGGATAGCGGCAGCAGGTTGACCAGCGGCTGGTCGCCGATGACGACGCCGGCGGCGTGCAGGCCGGTATGGCGCTGGAGCCCCTGGAGCACACGGGCATAGTCCAGGATGATTTTGGCCTGGGGATCGCCCGCCTGCGCTTTTTTCAGGTCGGGATTGGCCTTGAGAGCCTCCTCCACCGTGATTTCCTTAACGCCCGGGATGACCTCCGGCACCAGCTTCGCCAGCCGGTCGCAGACCGGCAACGGCACCTGGAGCACCCGCCCGACGTCGCGGATGACGGTTTTGACGCCCAGCGAACCGAAGGTGACGATCTGGGCCACGTTTTCGCGCCCATACTTCTGCTTGACATAATCGATCACCTCGCCCCGGCGGAACTGGCAGAAATCAATGTCGAAGTCCGGCGGGCTGACCCGCTCGGGGTTCAGAAAGCGCTCAAACACCAGCCCGTAGCGCAGGGGGTCCAGGCCGGTGATGCCCAGGGCATAGGACACGAGGCTGCCGGCGCCGGAGCCGCGGCCGGGGCCCACCGGGATCTGGCGCTCGCGGGCGAAACGCACGAAGTCCCAGACCACGAGAAAATAGCCGAGGAACCCGGTCTGCTTGATGATCCCGATCTCATAACGCAGCCGGTCCATGATCGCCCGTTCGCTGTCGTCGCGGGGCTGGTCCGGGTCGGCAATCCCATAGCGGCGGCGGACCCCCTCCTTGCAGAGGTTGAGCAGAAAGCCCTCCATGCCCCCCCCGGGAACGGGAAAATCGGGAAAATGAAGGGTCTTGAAATCCAGTTCCACGTTGCAGCGCCGGGCGATCTCCACGGTGTTCGCGAGGGCCTCCGGCTGGCCTTGAAAGAGGGCGGCCATGGCGGCCGGGCTCTTGAGGTAGAACTCGCGGGTGGGATAGCGCATCCGGTCCCGGTCGCTGAGCAGCGCGCCGGTCTGCAGGCAGAGCAGCACTTCGTGGGCCCCGGCGTGGCTCTGTTCCAGATAATGCACGTCGTTGCTGGCCGCGAGGGGCAGGCCGGTCCGGCGCGCCACCTCCAGCAGGCCCTCGTTCACCTTGCGCTGCTCCGGCAGACCGTGGTCCTGGAGCTCGAGATAGAAATTGTCCTGGCCGAAAATGTCGGCGTAGTCCCCCGCCCGCTGGACGGCCGCGGGCAGGCCGCCGCGGAGCAAGTCGTCGGCCACCCGGCCCTTGAGGCAGGCGGAGAGACCGATCAGTCCCCGCGCGTGCCGGGCCAGGATTTCGCGGTCGATCCGGGGCTTGTAGTAAAAGCCCTCCAGGTGGGCCGCGGTCACCAGGCGCACGAGGTTGGCGTAGCCGGTCTCGTCGGCCGCCAGCAGGACCAGGTGGTAGGCGGGCGCCTTGGGTCCGTCAGTCTTGCGATCGCGCCGGCTGCCCGGGGCTTCGTAGACCTCGCAGCCCAGGATTGGCTTGACGCCCTTGTCACGCGCGGCCTTGTAAAACTCGACCAGGCCGTACATGGCCCCGTGGTCGGTCACGGCCACCGCCGGCATCCCGGCTTTCCGAACCGCTTCGACGAGAGAGGCGATCCGGCAGGCGCCGTCGAGCAGGCTGTAACTGGTGTGCGTGTGCAGGTGGACAAATGGCGGGTCGTGGCTCATGCCGGCGCAATTCCCTGAAAGCGGCCGGGAGACGAGGGCGCCTGGCCCGCGACCGGGCGGGCCCGTGCGCCTCCCGGCACGAACGGCGGGGGAGCATCACCTGCGCTTCAGGCTGAAATTATCCAGCAGCAGCTTGCAATCCCCCAGCGGCATTTGGAAGGAAATATCGAAGTGCAGCAGCTGGGGCGCCCCGACCCCCGGAACGGCCACCTTGGGAAACTGCAGGGCCTGGCCCCGCTGCACGCCGGGGCAGACGCCCGTCCACACCACCTTCTGCCAGCCGGCGTTGGGCATCAGCGGCCGGCCCTGAATGGTGCGGTGCTCAACATGCCCGTCGTAATCGTCGAATTCGTCGTTGT
>CAZVVD010000085.1:0-16922 GCA_964630555.1 uncultured Verrucomicrobiota bacterium
TTGAAGTCATCAAGACGGCCGACTATATTGTGGACCTGGGTCCCGAGGGCGGCGACGGCGGCGGCGAGATCGTGGCCGAGGGGATGCCCGAGCAGGTCGCCCGCTGCGGGCGATCCCACACCGGCGTCCTGCTGAAGCGGGCGCTGGCGAGCCCGGGGGCGGAAAGGGCGCCGGGCGGAGAGGCGCAGGCCGCCAACATCGGACCGCGGGATCCCGCTTGAGCCGGACCCCCCGGCGGGCTTCCCGCCGGAACGGAGGCAGGGGCCCGGACGCCAGTGTGGCCGTGTTCCGGAAAGAGTTCATGATGGATGGCCAATCCCATCGAGCCGGCGGCCCGCGCCCGCCCGGGAGCGCCGCGGGGGCCTGCCTCCGCTGGATCCTGGCCGGTGGTCTCCTGCTCGGCCTGCCAAGTTTGCCGGCGGAGGCCGCGGCCGGGGACACCGGTCCCGCTCTGCTGGCGGAAGGTCGGGCGGCCCTCGAGGACGAGCTGTTCGACCTGGCCCAGGCCAGGATCGAGCGCGCCCGCGCGACGGGCGCCCTGTCGCCGGCAGACGCCCTGGAGAGCTCGATCCTGCTGGCCCGCGCCCTCCACGGCCGGCAACGCTACGCGGAACTGCTCGCCCTGCTGGCGGCCGACCGGGCGCGGGCGAAGGGGACCGCCCAGGCCGACGCCTTCGATTTCTGGACCGCCCTGGCGCATTTTGAGCTGGGCCGCTACGAGCAAGCCCTGTCCTGCCTGGGGAACTTTGCGGCCGCCTACCCGGCCAGTCCCTACCAGCCGCGCGCCCTGCGCCTCCAGGCCTGGTCCTTCCTGAAACTGGGACGCCAGGACGAGGCCATCGCCTGCTTCACCCGCTTCGCCGAGCGCTACGGCAGCTCCCCGGAGGGACCGGCCAACCTGCTGGACGGCGCCAGGGCTCTGCTGGCGGCGGGCAATCGCGCCACGGCGAGGGAGGTGCTGGGAACCCTGGTGGCCCTCGACCTGGACGACCGGATCGGCCAGGAGGGGCGCAGCCTGCTGGGCCGCCTGTATGTCTCGGAACAAAAATGGGACCAGGCCCGCCGGACGGTCCGCCCCCTGGTGGAGCGCAAGAATGTCCCGGCCGAACTGCGGACCGCCGCCTATTTCTGCCTGGCTGATGTCGCCGAGGCGCAGTCCAACCTGGTGGAGGCCTTGAGCCTGTTGGACCGCGGCGCAGATCAGGTTTCCGACCCGGCCGCGCGGCAGGAACTGGACCTGCGCAGGGGCAGGCTGCTCCTGAACATGGGCAAGATCGACGAGGGCGCAAACCTGGTGCGCGGGTACGTGGCGGCGCAGTCCGCCCGCGCGGCGGCCCGGGAGGTTCACCTCCAGTTGGCGGACTTCCTGCTGGCGCGCGGCTTGCACGACAAGGCCCTGCGCGAATTCCAGAACTACCTGGAAACCTTTTCCGACCCCGCCGGGGTCTTCAAGGCCCACTTCGGCAAGGGCTGGGCCCTGCTGGGCCTGGGCCGCAGCGCCGAGGCCGCGGCTTCCTTCGATCGCGCGGCCGCCGCGGCGGGGTCGCCCGCGGAAAAAGCCTTCTGCCGGTTCAAGGCGGCGGATTGCCAGTTCGCGGGCGAGCAATTCAAGCTGGCCGCGGAGTCCTACGCCCGGGTGGCCGCCCAGTGTCCCGGGAACGACCTGGCCGAACAGGCCCTGCTGCAGGTGGCGGAGTGCCGCGCCCGGCTGGGCAGCCTCGAGGAGGCCGAGCGCCTGTTCTGGGACGTGGCCGACCTGGATGCCGGCGGTCCACTGGGGGCCCGGGCGCTCTTGCGGGTGGCGGAGTTGCGGCAGCAGCAGGGGGCCGATGCCGAGGCCCGCGCCCTGTACGGACTGGTCCTGGCGGAGGCCCCCGCCGACGCCCGGGCCAGGGCCCGGCTGGGCGTCGCCTTCCTCGATTACCGCCTGGGCCGCTTCGCGGAAGCCTTGGATGGATTCCAGGCCGTGGAACGTGACCAGACCCGGAGCGAAGTGGCTGACCTGGCCCTCTACATGAGCGGCTGGTGCCTGGTCCGCCTGGCCCGGCCCGAGCCGGCGGCCGAGACATTCCGGGATCTGCTGCGGCGCTTTCCGCGGTCCGACTGGGCCGCCGACGCGCTCTTCTGGCTGGCGGAACAGGATTTCAACCGCGGCCGCTACGAGCTGGCCGAGTCGGCCTGGACAAGCCTGGCGGCGGAGTACCCGCGGGCGGCGGCGGCCGACAAGGCCCTTTTCTGGGCGGGCCGCGCCGCCCTGCGCCGGAACGAGTTTCGCCGGGCCAAAGACCATTTTTCGCTCCTGATCAAGCAGTACCCGTCCAGCGAGCTCCGGGCCGAGGCCAGGTTTTTCCAGGGCCAGGCCCTGGCTGAGTTGGGCGAGTTTGCCGGGGTCATCCTGATCATGGATGAGATTCTCAAGCAATTCCCGGAAGGCGAGCTGGCGCTGGCCGCCTGGCTGCGCAAAGGGGATTCCCAATTCACCTTGGGCGCGGACGATCCCCGGCGCTACGAAGAGGCCATCAAATCCTACCAGCAGGTCCTCGATTTGCCGACGTCCGATCCCCTTACGAAGCTCCAGGCGCAGTATAAGACCGGGCGCTGCCTGGAGAAGGCGGGGCGGCCGGCCGAGGCCTTCGAGCATTACATGAAAGCGGTCTACAGCTATTTCAAGCACCCGGAAGTGAAGCCGCGCGGCGATGTCTGGCTGACCCGCGCCGCCTTCAGCGCCGCCGGGCTCAAGGAGGATGAAAAGAGCTGGCGCAAGGCCGCCGCCATTTACCAGCGGGTGCTGGACGCCGGGGTGCCGGCCGCACCTGACGCCCAACGGCGGATTGAGCAGATCCGGGCGGATTACTGGATGTATTTTTACTGACGCAACCACGGGGAGGGCGCATGTTCACTCTGATGCAACAGGGGGGGGCGGTGATGTGGCTGATCCTGGCCGGCGGCGTGATCGCCCTGGCCGTTTTCCTCGAGCGGCTGTTCCTGGTGCACCGCGCCAGGATCAGGGCGGATGATTTCGTCCGGGGCATCTGCACGATCCTCGAGCGCAAAAACATCAGCGAGGCGCTCGGTATCTGCGCGGAAACGCCGGGGCCGGTGGCCCGGATCGTCCGCGCCGCGATCCAGCACCGCGGCCAGGAGCGCGCCCTGCTCGACCAGGCGGTTGACGCCGCCGCCCTGACCGAAATCGCGCTGATGGAAAGGCGGATCGGGGTGCTGGCGACGGTGGCCCAGGTGGCGCCGCTCCTGGGCATCCTGGGGACGGTGATCGGCATGATCCGGGTCTATCTGAACATCGAGCAGGGCGCCCCGCTGGTCGAGGCCGGCGCCGTCGCCGGCGGCCTCTGGCAGGCGCTGCTGACGACCGCCGCGGGCCTGGTGCTGGCGATCCTGAGCTACGCCGGCTATAACGTGCTGGTCGGGAAGCTGGAGGCGATCATTCTCGACATGGAGCGCTCGGCCGGCGAAATCACGGGGTTTTTCACCAGCGCCGCCTCGTCAACCTCGGGGTGACGTCAATGGGACGCGATCTTATGGGCAGTGGCTTGCAACTCCATCCCGGCCGGCGCTGGCAGCGCTACCGGTCGCGGTTCCGCCCGGTCCGCAGCCCGCTCCCGGCTCTGGCGCTGCTGAACCTGGCCCTGCTGCTGACGCTGTTCCTGGTCTGGAACTCGGGCGTCGTGCTGCAGCCCGGCCTGATCGTCCGGCTGCCGGTGGCCGCCTTCGTTTCCGGCACGCCTTACGGCGCCATGGCGGTCACGGTGACCCAGGAAGGCCAAATCTTTTTCAACGACGAGCGGACTCCCTTGGACCGCCTGGGGGAGGCCCTGGTGAAAGCCGCCCGGGAGCGCGGGATGTCTTCCCTGACCGTCGAGGCGGATGCACAGGTGCCCTACGAGACCATTGTGCGCATCGTTAACCTGGCTTCGCTCGCGGGCATCCGGCAGGTCAACCTCGCGACCCGCCCCTCGTTCGGCGAGGAGGTCATGCCGTGACCGCGCCCGCGCCCAGCGCCGTGCGGTGGCGGGCCTGGGCTCTGGCCGGCGGCGTGGCGCTGGCGGCCTGGGGCCTGGGGTCTGCCGTCTTTCCCGGGGGCCGAACGCCGGCGTCCGGCAGGGCGCTGACCCCCGCGGCGCCCCGTATCGTCATGGCCGCGTCCGCGGGAGGGTCGGCGGGCGAGCGCGCCCTGCGCCTCGACGGGTCGCCGTCCTTGATCGCCCTGGCCGAGGGCTTGCCGCTGCCGGGGGGCCGACGCCATCCGGGCGGGGAGATCGTTCCGCCCGCGGCCTTGCCGCCGGCGCCGCCCGCCGAACTGCGCCCGCCGTCCGCGGGCGGCACGCTGGATCCCATTCCGGATACTGCCCGCCTGGCCCGGGGAGATGCCGCGGGGGAGGGCAGCGTCTTCGCCAAGCTCGCGGGCGCCCCGCTCCCTTCGTCCCAGCCGCCCGCCCCGGCCCGGTCCCCGTCCCTCGTCTTGTCGGGCGGGCTCGCCGGGAAACAGGTTGCTGTGGAAGGGTGGTCGTGGGAACCATGGATGCGGGGGAGCGCGGGCTGGTCGGTTTCCCTGGAACTGCAAGCGGATGAACAGGGGCGGGTCACCCAGGTGCTGCTCGATGAGCCTTCCGCCGATCCCGGGTTGAACGAGTCCCTGGTCCAGGGCCTCTACCGGCGCGGCCGGGTCCTGCCGGCCGGGCCCTGCCGGGGCGCAATCCGCATCAGCTTTTCCGGGAACCGTTGACGCCGGCCCATGATGTTTTTGCTGTTTTTCCCGGGTGGATCGGGCTAGAGTGGCCCGGGACAACCAACGCCGGCCGCGGGTCATTGATTCCTGAACTTAGGGGAAGCCATGGAAATCCGGATTGTCGAATGGTCTCCGGCCGCCGCCTCGGCGCCGGTGGATGAGTTTCTCAGGCGGCCGGCGTTCGACCCGGCGGCCGAAACACTGGCGCGGCAGGTGCTTGCCGATGTCCGGGCGGAGGGTGACGCCGCCGTCGCCCGCTACGCGCTGCAGTTCGACGGGGCCGGGCTCTCCCCGGCCCAGTTCCGGGTCACGCCGGCCGAATTGAACGCGGCCCGCGAGCAGGTGGACCCCGCTTTTGCCGTAGCCGCCAGGGAGTCCCACGGGCGCATCGCGGCGTTTGCCCGCGCCGGGCTCAAGCAGGACTGGTCCATGCCGGCCCCCAAGGGCGGCGTGCTTGGGGAGCAGTTCACGCCCCTGGACCGGGTGGGCATCTATATTCCCGGCGGCGCCGCCCCCCTCGTCTCCACCGCCTTGATGACTGTGACCCTGGCCCGGGTGGCGGGCGTGACCGAGATCGCCGCCTGTTCGCCGGTGGATGCCTCCCTGCAGATGCATCCCTGCCTGCTCTTTGCCTTGGAACTGGCCGGGGCGACCGAGATCTACAAGGTCGGCGGCATCCAGGCCATCGGCGCCATGGCCTATGGCACCGCCGCTATTCCCAGGGTCCGCAAGATCGCCGGTCCCGGCGGACCCTATGTCACCGCCGCCAAGCGCTGCGTCTACGGGGACGTCGCCCTGGACCTGGTGGCCGGCCCCAGCGAAATCGCGGTGCTGGCCGACGACGGCGCCGATCCGCGCGCCGTGGCCGCGGACCTGCTGTCCCAGGCCGAGCATGGCACCGGCCATGAAAAATGCCTGCTGGTCGCCAGCTCGCGGCGCCTGGCCGGGGCGGTCCGGGATGAACTGATCCGCCAGGCCGCGACCCTGACCCGGCGGGACGCCGTCACCCGGGTCCTCGAGCAGGGGACCCTGCTGGCGGTGGTCAACCGCCTGGACGAAGGCATGGAACTGTGCAACCGGTTCGCGCCGGAGCATCTCGAGATCCTCGTGCGCGAGCCCAAGACCTGGCTCCGGAAAGTCCGCAACGCCGGCGCGGTGTTCGTGGGCGCCTTCTCGCCGGAAAGCGCCGGGGATTTCGCCGCCGGCCCGAGCCACGTGCTTCCGACCGGCGGCACCGCCGCCATGCTCTCGGGCCTGACCGCCGACGATTTCCGCAAGCGGACCAGCATCATCGCTTTGACCCGGGCGGACCTCAAGGATCTGCGTCCCGTGGTCGAAACGTTCGGCCGGGTCGAGGGCCTGGACGCCCACGCCCGTTCCGCCGGCATCCGCTTTGAGCCCTGAAGTGCGCTCCCGGCCGCGGGTGGACAGCAGCGGAGGGAAGAGGCGATGACTTCAAGGTTGTCATGCCTGCCGAGAAAGAGCGGGATGACATCCCCCCGACCCCTTATTACCGACCTTGTGTCCCCCGAAATGACCGAGGAGGCCGCCGAATGAACAGCGCCGACAATGTCTTGCTGCCTTATGGCGGCTACGAGCGGTTGCGCAGTTACAAGGTGGCCGAAGCCGTTTATGACGCCACGGTGGTGTTTGTGACCGGTTCATTGACAAGCGTTCGCGCACGCACGATCAGATGGTGCAGGCGGCGCGCAGCGGCGTGCGCAATATCAGCGAGGGGAGCGGCGCGGCGGCCACGTCGCGCAAGACCGAACTGAAACTCACCAACGTGGCTCGGGCGAGCCTGTCCGACGAGTTGCTGAAAGACTACAAGAGTTTTCTGATTCAGCGCGGATTGCGGGTGTGGCACAAAGACTCGCCCGAGGCATTGGCCATGAGGGAGCGCCTGACGCACGATCTGGCGTCCGACCGGTCGCCGCCGGCGCCCGGCGCCGTCCGGCTGACGGGGCTGGCCGGCCTCTCGGCCTTCGTGGCCCAGGCGGAGCCGGAACTTGCGGCCAACGCCATGCTTTGCGCCGTGAACCAGGCCGCGTACCTTCTGCGCCGGCAGATCGAAAGCCAGGGACGCGAGTTTCTCAGAAAAGGCGGCTTCACGGAAAACCTTCATGCGGCGCGCGTGGAGGCAAGACAATCTGACCGGTCTGACATGTCGGCCCCGTCTGACAAGAATGCCCCTGCCTGCCCTCTGTGCGGCAAGCCCATGCGCCGCCGCACGGCCCGGAAAGGAGCGCGCGCCGGATAGACGTTCTGGGGCTGCGCGGCATTTCCGGATTGCCGGGGTGTCCGGGATGCAGCGGAAACGGATGAATGAAGAGACCGGCTTCAGGCTTCGCGAGGTTTGGCAGAAGCTGCCGTCGTGGGTTCGCGCCTCGCCGGGGGGGGCGAGGCGCGAACCGGGGGGATGAAAATGGGGCGAACGCTTCGGCGCCAGGAGGACATCGCGCCGTTCGACAAAAGGATTGACCGACGGGCAGGGGGAATGGGAGCATAAGAGGTCTTCAGGCCCATGCGAATCGGCGCGCGCCCAAGACGCGGTCCCAAGGCTATCCGCGCAGGCGCCAGCCCGATTCGAGGCGATGGCAATGGCGCGGAGCGTCAACCGATGAGCAGCGAAACCGCCAGGGAAAAGGGAGTGCTGCGGCAGTGGGCGGCCTACCGCCGGCTGCTGGGCTACGTGCGGCCCTACATCCCGCGCCTGGTCTTCGGCAGCCTGTGCGGCGCGCTCTCCGGCATTTCCATCACCGGGTTGCTCTTGAACGCCCGGGACATGCTCGGCTTCGTGTTCAGGGAAACGGCGCCGGCGGGGGGAACCGCGGTCGGCGGGATCCTGGAGCGCTGGATGCTGGCGGGACGGGATGCCGTCGCCGCGCTGGCCGGGGACGCCCTCACCGACAACCAGTGCCAGATGATCTTTACCGCCGCCCTGTTCCTGCTGGCCGCCCTGGTGCGCAGCCTGGGCCAGTTCCTGAGCGATTACCACATCCAGTGGGTCGGCAACCGGGTGGTCATGGACATCCGCGTCCAGACGTTTGCCCATCTCCAGGACCTCTCGGCGCGCTTCTTCTCGCGGAGCAAGACCGGCGAGCTGATCTCGCGCACGATCAACGACTCGATCATGATCGAGCGGGCCGTCTCGGTCGTGATCGGGGACCTGGTCCAGCAGCCCTTCGCCCTCCTGGGGGCCGTTTGGGTGCTCTTCGCCCTGGACGTCCGCCTGGCCCTGGCGGGGATGGTCCTGTTTCCCATTTGCATCGTGCCGATCGCCATCTTCGGCCGGCGGGTGCGGCGCTACGCCCGGCATGGCCAGGAGCGCATGGCGGACCTGACGACGATCATGCAGGAGGCCCTGGGCGGAGTGCGGATCGTCAAGGCTTTCGGCATGGAGGGCTATGAGACCGGCCGGTTCGCGGAGCAGTGCCGGGTGTTCTTCAACCGCATCATGCGCGTGGCGCGGGATAAGGCGGCGATCGAGCCGATCATCGTCTTCATCTCCATGGCCGGCCTGCTGATCGTGCTGGGCTACGCGAGCTGGGCGGATATGCCGGCCAAGAATTTTATCACCTTCGCCATCGCCATGATGGCGCTCTACGAGCCGGTGAAGAAGCTGAGCAAGGTCCACCTCAACATCCAGCAGACCAGCGCCTCGGCTACCAGGATTTTCGAGCTCCTGGACACCACCGTGCTCATCCGGGACCGGCCCGGCGCCGCCGCCTTCCGGGGCCCGGTGACGGGGGTGCGCTTTGAGAACGTGAGCTTCGCCTACGACCGGCACCCCGTCCTGCGCGAGATTGATTTTTCCGTGCAGGCCGGCCAGCGCATCGCCCTGGTCGGCGGGTCCGGCGCCGGCAAGACGACCCTGGTCAGCCTGCTCCTGCGGTTCTACGACCCGACCGCCGGGCGGGTGCTGCTCAACGGCGAGGATCTCCGCAGCCTGACCCTGAAATCCCTGCGCGGCCAGGTCGGGATGGTGACCCAGGAGACCTTCCTGTTCAACGACACGGTGGCGGCCAACATCGCCTACGGGCAGGCCGCGGTGGACCGGGCGGCGGTCGAGGCGGCCGCGCGCCGGGCCAACGCCCACGAGTTCATCAGCCGGATGCCGGAGGGCTACCAGACCCTCATCGGCGAGCGGGGCGTGCGCCTCTCGGGCGGACAGTGCCAGCGCCTGGCCATCGCCCGGGCCATCTTCCGGAATCCGCCCATCCTGGTCCTCGACGAGGCCACCAGCGCCCTGGACACGGAGTCCGAGCGCCTGGTCCAGGCGGCCCTCGACGACCTCATGGAGGGGCGGACCGTCTTCGCCATCGCCCACCGCTTGTCCACGATCATGCATTGCGACAGCATCATCGTCCTGGAGCACGGCCGGATCGCGGAGCAGGGGCGCCACGCGGACCTGCTCGGGCAGGGCGGGCTCTACCGCCGGCTTTACGACCTCCAGTTCAGCGATGTCCGCGGTAGTCCGTGAGGATGTCGCGGACGTATTCCCGGGTCTTGGGGAAGGTGATGTTTTCCCGGAAGCGATCGGGATTGCCACGGTCGTTGGCCGCCCAGCGCAGGCTGTTGGCGCGGCCGGCGTTGTATTCGGCCAGGGCGTAGGGGAGGGGGTCGGACTTGGCGGCCCAGAAGCGCAGGGCGCGGTCCAGGTACCAGGCGCCGGCCCGGATATTGACCGCGGGCTGGAACAGGTCTTGGGGCGCGAAGTTCGTCGCTTGGCTGGCTCTGGCCCAGTCGCGGGCGGTGTCCGGCATGATCTGCATCAGCCCGATTTCCCCCCGACTGCCCACGCGGCGGTGATGGAACCGGCTTTCCTTCCAGATCACCGCGCGGATGAGCCGGGCGTCGACCCCGTAGAGCCGGCTGGCCTCGGCGATGGCGGCGTCGTAGGCGTGGAGGCGCCGGTAAAACGAGCCCCAGAGCAGCAGGATGGCGGCCAGGACCACGACGATGGCCCAGCGCAGGCGGGGGCGCCGGATTACGCTTGTTTGCGACCATTGCACGTTTTACCCTTTACGCCTGTGCCTCCGGTCTGTCAAGCCCGCCGCCCGGACACGGTCTTTCGCTTTGTGGCCTTGAGACCCCTGCCGCACAAGGCGGCCGGAGGCGTAACGCGGAAGGAAGACGGCGTGAATCCCGATAGCATCGTCCGCGACATTCAGGAGCCCGAACTGCTGGATACCCTGCGCGGGGCCTGGCGCGAAGCCATGCAGGACGTTCCGGCGCGCGGCGCGCCCCCGTTCCTCGATCCCGCCGAATTCCGCGTCAGCCGGGAATGGTGCGGATTCGGCCCCGAGCACGACGCGGCGCTGGGCGCCGCCGCGGAACGCATCCGGAACAACCCCGCCCTCTGCCGCCTCGCCTGGTTCTATGCCTGGAAAATATTCGAGGCGCCGCCGGCGCTGGCCTTCGGCGCCAACGACCGCTGGCCGAAGCTGGAAGCCGCCCTGGGCGATCAGGCCGGCCTGTTTTTTCTGCTGATCGGCCTTTCGTTCGCGCCGCGCCTGCGCCGCTACCATCGCCTCCTGGGCGTGCCCGAGGCCATCACCCGCGAAACCTGCCGGCAGCCGCTCTGTTTCTGCGGCAACTACCAGCGCGCCCGGGGCGGCCGCCTGGGCATTTTCACCCGGCAGCTCGGCTGGCTGCGGCATTACGTTCGCGATAACCTGTATTTCCGGATCGGCCGCTTTGAGTATTGGGCCAGGGGCTTCGAGGACGCCCTGTCGGTCTTCCGCCACCGGCGGACCGGGCGCGTCGTGGCGCTGGCGGATGACGGAGTGCGCTTCAACCCGCAGGGATATATCGACGAGCCCGGCAAGGGTGCGCCCGGCACGGACAACTGGACTGCCAGCCTGATACTGGACGAGGAGGCCATCACAGGCACGCCCGTTTCCCCCCTGGGCATGGCCGGGCGCCGCCCCGTGCGCCTGCCGTTCGCCGACTGGCGCAAGGTCCTGGGCCGCGGGGACCCCGTCCTGGATATTCACATTCCCGCCGGCGGCAACATGGGCCTCGAATCGTGCGGGGAATCCCTGAGGCGCGCCCGCGATTTTTTCTCCAATCATTTTCCCGTCCGCACCCCCGTGGCGTATGTCTGCAACTCCTGGATCTTCAGCCCCTGCCTGGAGGAATGCCTCCCGCCGGACTCCAATCTCGTGCGGCTCCTCCGGGAAACCCACCTGTTCGCGGTCCCCTCCACGAATCCCGACATTTGGTTCGTGTTTTTCCAGGACAAGTTCGACCCGGCCACGGCGCCGCGGGACACCCGTCTCCAGCGCGCGCTGTTGGATTACCTCGCGGCGGGGCATGCCTGGCGCAACGGCGGCATGTTTTTCCTCGCGGACGACCTGCCGGCGTTCGGCTCGCAAGGCTACCGCCGGGACCTTGATAAGTCTTGATGGTGGCGGGCGGACTGTCTAACCTGTCCAGTTCAGGAAGCGTGGCGCTCTGCGGAACCCCATCCCACGGGAACAGGAGGTTCAAGGATGCAAAGTCATGAACATGAAAGCCCGGCGACCCCGCCGGTCCCGGCCGGACGCCGGCCCGGCCCGGCCCCGCGGGCGCCGTTCGGCGCACTGGTGGTGGTCATCCTCCTGTTGATCCTGCCGCTTTGGTTCTGGTTTTTCTGCCGGATCGAGCCGGGCCCCGGGACGCTCGCTGTCCTGATTCACAAGACCGGCAAGGACCTGCCCTCCGGCCAGATCCTGGCGAGCGAGCCCGGGCAGAAGGGCATCCAGATGGAGGTGTTGGCCGAGGGCCGCTACTTCCGCAATCCCTATGTTTGGGGCTGGGAATACGCGAAGATCACCGATATCCCCCCCGGCCAGGTCGGGGTGCAGATCCGCCTCTACGGCAAGGACCTGCCGCCCGGGAAAATCATCGCCGAGGACGGCTTCAAGGGCATCGTGGCCGAGGTCCTGCGGCCGGGTAAGTACCGGATCAATCCCTACGCCTACGAGGTCCGGCTGTTCAACGCCATCACCATCCCGGCCGGCTCGGTGGGCGTGGTCATGTCGCAGATCGGCCAGGACACCCTCAACGACGACGTGGCGGCCGATCAGCGCAACACCTTCCTGGTGGCGCAGGGGATGAAGGGCGTCCTGCCCGAGGTCCTGGACCCCGGCACCTACTACCTCAACCCCTACATCATCAGCGTAGTGGAGGTCAACCTGCAGAGCCAGCGTTTCGAGATGAGCGGGGCCGACGCCATCAGCTTCCTGACGGTGGACGGGTTCACCGTCAACGTCGAGGGCACCCTGGAATTCGCCATCGCCCGCGGGCAGGCGGCGTTGATCACCCACCGGGTGGGCGACATGGAGGACATCGTCAAGAAGATCATCCTGCCCCGCGCCCGCGGCTTCAGCCGCATCGAGGGCAGCAAGAACCCGGCCATCGCCTACATCGTGGGCGAGACGCGCCAGAAGTTCCAGGACAACCTGCAGGAGCACCTGCGCACCCAATGCCTGGAGTGGGGCGTGGAAATCCGGTCGGTCCTGATCCGCAACATCCTGCCGCCCCAGGAGATCGCCAGCATCATCCGCGACCGCGAGGTGGCGGTGCAGAACGCCCGCAAGTTCGAGCAGCAGATCGAGCAGGCCAAATCCAAGGCCGAGCTGACCAAGCAGGAAATGCTGGCGGTCCAGAACAAGGAAAAGGTGGCGGCCGACACCTCCCGCATCCGGGCGGTCATTGAGGCCTGGCAGGACCAGGCGGTGCGGGTGGTGGCCGCCAACAAGGAACTGGAGGTGGCCAAGCTGGAAAGCGAAGCCGCCGGCTTCCAGGCGCAGGCGACGATCCTCAAGGCCGAGGCCGAGCGGGACGTCATCCGCCTGAACAACAAGGCCCAGGCCGACGTGTTCGCCGCCCAGGCCAAGGCCTTCGGCACCGGCATGAGTTTTTCGCGTTACGTGTTCTACCAGCGCGTGGCGCCCCTCATCCGCTCGGTGGTCAGCGGCGACCAGCCGGACGGGCTGGGGTCCATTTTCAACTCGTTCCTGCCCAGGGAGGTCAAATGAGTGCGCGGCAAAATGCTCTCGGCATCCTGGCTTGGATCGTGGCGCTGGTCGCGGGGCTCTGGCTGGTCTGGCAGTGGGGCTTTTGCCGGTTTTACGTGGATCCGGACGAGATGGCGGTGATCACCGCGAAAAACGGCGCGCCCCTGCCGCCGGGGGAAATCCTGGCGAAGCAGGGCCAGAAGGGCGTTCAGGAGGATGTCCTGGGCGAGGGGCGCCATTTCCGCAACCCGGTTTTCTTCGAGCGCGAGATTCGCAAGGTCACGGTCATTCCCCCGGGCAAGGTCGGCATCGTGACCTCGAAAGTCGGGGCCGAATTGCCCCCGGGCGAGTTCCTGGCCGAGCCCGGCCAGAAGGGCATCTGGCGCCGCGTGCTGGGACCCGGCAAGTACCGGCTCAACCCCCACGGTTACCGGATCGATATCTTGGACGCCATGAACATCCCCGTGGGCTATGTGGGGGTGATGACCTCGCTTTCCGGCGAGCAGGCCCCCTCCGGTCAGTTCGCGGGCCCCCGCCAGAAGGGCGTGCGGCCGGACGTGCTCCAGCCGGGCCTGTATTACGTCAATCCCAAGGAGTTCACCATCGACGTCCTGGAAATCGGGGTCAACCAGGTGTCCCTGCTGGGCCCCCTCGGCAGCGAGGTGATCACCAAGCGCCAGATCGCCACCCAGAGCCGGGCGACCGACGAGCTCCAGATGAACGTGCTCCAGGCCCAGCGCCAGAAGCGGGAGGGTTATCTCAGCGGGAGTCAGGCCGCGGAGGGCGACAAGGACGCGGGGGTGAAAATTTCACGCATTGCCTTGCCGGCAGCCAAGGCGGCCCGCAAGCCGGTCCCGGAAGGCAAGCAGTCGCCGCCGGCGCCGGAAGACCTCAAGCGGGAGGACTCGATCGCCGCCTTCGCCCTGAACCAGTTTGTCGAATTTCCGTCGCGGGACGGGTTCGACATCAGCCTCGACATGACGGTCGAGGTGGAACTGCTGCCGGACGTCATCGCGGGGGTGTTCCGCAGTTACGGCGACTTGCCGGCGGTGGTGGACAAGATCATCCTGCCCCAGATCCTCTCGATCTCGCGCCTCAAGGGGTCCGCCTACCGCGCCAAGGATTTCATTGTCGGCGAGGGCCGCGAGAAGTTCCAGAACGAGCTGACCGAGGCCCTGGCCCACACGCTCAAGGAAAAGCGGATCGTGGTGCACAACGCCCTCATCCGTCACGTGGGCGTGCCCATGCAGATCCTGGATCCGATCCAGCAGGCCAGCATCGCGGTGGAGCAGGACCTGACCAACAAGGAAATGCAGAACACGGCCCGCAAGCAGGCCGAGCTGAACACCGAGCTGGGATTGATCGAACAGCGCCGGGAGCAGGTCATGCAGGAAACCGAACGCCTCAAGGCGGAAATCAAGGCGGACCAGGAGAAGCAGGTCGCCGAAATCTGGGCCATGGCCCTCAAGCAGGTGGCGGAAATCGACAAGCACACCGCGGCCAGCCGGGCGGAGCGGATCCGCAAGCTCGGCGAGGCGGAGGCCAAGGTGGTCCAGATGGTCGAGGGCGAAAAAGCCAACGGGCAGTTGTTGAAAGCCCAGGCTTTCGGCGATCCGTCCGCCTTCAGCCTCTGGGAGTTCGCCAGCCGGCTGAGCGGCGACCTGAAGGTCAACATCCTGCATGCCGGCCAGGGGACGCTGTGGACCGACCTGGAGAAGGCGCGCCTGGGCGACCTGGGCGGGGCGGCCGTCATCGGGACGCCGAAGCCGGAGGCCAAAAAGGCCCCGTGACGAATGGTATCGATGGCTGAACAGGTCGAAAATTCAGACTAGGCGAACATTCAACGTCCAACGCTGAACGTTCAACTGTTGTACACGTTGGGAAGTTTGGTTTCTTTCCGTCAGGCGGATCCGCCTGCGGTGGATACCGACACGGCGGCAGACCTGCCCGCAGTGGCTGCGCCACAGGCGTTGACGGTAGGGCGCCGTGGCTACAGCGGTAACCGTTGAACCGTGAACCTCTGAACTTTAGCGAACCACCCCATGCCCGTGCAGGACAAATCCCGCTGGCAGCAGGAACGGGAACGGTTTCAATTGCCGAATCCCGACCCCGAGCCGCCGGAGTCCGCCGGGCCAATCCGCCAGACCATCCTGAATATCTTTTCCAGGATGAACACCGGCGAACCCTCCCTCTGGCGCCGGGTGGCGGCCGAGTGGGAGGACCTGGCCGGCGCCGCGATCGCCCGCCACGCCCGGCCGGTGCGCCTCGAGCGGAAGATGCTGGTGGTCGCCGTGGACAGCGCCGTCTGGATGAACGAGCTGATCCGCTACGAGCGCGCGCCGCTCCTGGCCCGCCTGCAGGCGAAATACGGGGCCGACCGGATCAAGGTCCTTCACTTCCAGGCCGATCCGCGGGCCGCGGCCGCCGGCGCCGCCACGGCGCCGGAACGATCCTGATCTTTTACACCAGCGCTGGGGCGAGATCCGGGGGATCCCGCGCGACCGGATAAGGAGATGATGTTCTGCGGGCGGGCCGGGCGCTCCGCGACCGGCATCTTGGCTTCATGTTTGAGATAACGCCCTGGGGGTTCGTTTTTCCCTTGCGCGCCCGATCTGGCCGTGATAATCATCCCCGGCTTGTCGCCAAGGCGTAACCGTTGGCGCGCCAATGGCGGCCATCCGCGGATTCAAGGAGCGTTTCATGGACACGGCTGGCGGTATCATCCGGGTCGGCATCGCGGGGCAGGGGCGCAGCGGCTACTGTATTCACGCCGTCTGCCTGCGCGACTTGCCGGACCGATTCAAGATCGCGGCGGTGGCCGACCAACTCGAGGAGCGCCGGCGGGTTGCGGAGGAAAAGTTCGGCGCCCGCACTTACCCCGATTACCGGGAAATGCTGCGGGCGGGCGGCATCGACCTGTTTGTCAATGCGCTCCCGACACCCTTGCACGTGCCGGGCACGATCGAGGCCCTGCAGGCCGGATGCCACGTGCTCTGCGAAAAACCCATGGCCAGGAGCGTGGCCGACGTGGATCGCATGGCCGCCGCGGCCTCCGCCGCCGGCCGGGTCCTGGCCCCGTTCCAGAACAACCGCTTCCAGCCGTTTTTCTTCAAGATGCAGGAGGTCATCGCCTCGGGTGTGCTCGGCAAAATCGTCTCCATCCGCAGCGATTGGGGGAGTTTTGCCCGGCGCTGGGACTGGCAGACCTTTCAATGCAACTGGGGCGGAGCCCTGCTGAACACGGGTCCCCATGCCGTGGACCAGGCCCTGGCGCTCCTGGGCTGGGAGGTGACCCCGCAAGTCTTCTGCCGGATGTATTGCCACAACACCCTGGGCGGCGACGCCGACGACCTGTGCGTGCTCACCCTGCATGCCCCCGGGGCGCCCCTGGTGGAGATCAACCTTTCGGCTTACCGGGCCTATCCCCAGCGCCACATCTACGAGGTGTCGGGCGTTTTGGGCGGGCTGACCGCGGGTTGGGACGAGGTGCGCTGGAAATACTACGATCCCGCGCAGGCGCCCAGGCAGGAGATCTGGAAGCCCTGGTCGCACAACTGCTCCTACCCGACCGAAACGCTGCCCTGGGTGGAACAGGGCTGGAAGCTGGGCGACGAGGAGAAGTCCGGCACCCGGGGCTATACCTTGAAATCCCTGCCCAGCGGCCCCGCCATGATCTACGCCAACCTTTACGAGGTCATCCTGGGCCGGGCGCAGCTGCGGGTTCCCTTGCCCCAGGTGCGGCGTCAGATTGCCATCATCGAGGAATGCCACCGGCAGAACCCGCTGCCGGTCAGGCAAGCGCAATGGCCGTAAGCCCCCGGCGGGCGGCATCCTCAATAGCCCCCCCCCGTTTTTTTGTTTGTCAGGAAGATGAGCGTCCGCTATATTCTCGGTTGTTGGAGTGGATTCATCAAGGAGGGACGAACCATGAAGGCAGTCGTTGACAAAGATGCTTGCACGGGATGCGGGCTGTGCGCGGACACCTGCCCGGAAGTCTTCGAGATCGAGGATTCCGTGGCCGTCGTCAAGGCCGCGGACGTGCCCGCGGCGGTCGAAAAGACCTGTCAGGAAGCCGCCGACAACTGCCCGGTGGAGTGCATCACGATCTCGTGACAAAACTCCGGTAGCTCAGCTGGACAGAGCGGCGGATTCCTAATCCGCAGGTCGTGGGT
>CAZVVD010000086.1:0-16689 GCA_964630555.1 uncultured Verrucomicrobiota bacterium
CCGGCCGATGGCTGGAAACCCACTGCCCGACGGACATCCCGCCAGAGATCCAAGGCTCCCATGAACACTGGGCGCCTTCCGGCCGCATCTACGCCCACGCCGGCGTGCACGACAACGTCACCCTCAACCGCCTGGACCTCGAGGCCGGCACCTACGAGACCTTCGTCTGCCCCCTCGGGGTCGGCAACACCGCCCACGTCACCGTGGCCCCCGACGAATCCTTCCTCGTGGGCGACGGCGACAATTTTGACCAGCACAATCTGACCCCGGACCTGCGCCGGCGCCTCGAGGAGGCCATCCGCGACGATCCCTGGCGGCGGACGTGGTCCGAGTGGGGCCTGCGCAACCCCAACGGCGGGGAAACGATCTGGAAATACGAACTGCCGGAGAAGAACCTCTGGGACTTCGATCGGTTTGGCGGCGACAAGGCCCTGTTTTTCGCGGAACTGGAAAAGCACCCGGAAAAGGCGGTGCGCACGACGCCGATCTGCCGGTTCCGGACCCTCTGCCGCGGCCCGATGCTGGGCTACCGGCTGGAATCCAACGCCCACGTCACCCCCGACAGCCGCTGGGTCGTGTTCCAATCCTCCAGCGACGACAACTGGTTCGAGGTCTGGGCCGCGCGCGTGCCGGGGACGGGCATCGCCTAAACGAGGAGCAACTTTCGATGAACGACACATCATCCCGTCAATCGGATCCCTCGGCATCTCCGAACCTGCTACCCGGCATCGAGCCGGCCCGCCTGACCCTGGACTGGGCCGAGCGGGAATGGCAAGACCCCCTGTCCGGCACGCGCGTGGTCTGCCTCACCCCACGGCGGACCAGCCATTGCGCGCTGAACTATTTTCGGATCAATATGTTCACCGCCGATGGCCAATATGCTGTTTTTGTCGAACACGAGGATATCCGGGCGGGAAAGCTCTGCGGATGGGCACGCCTCTGGTCGCGCAACCTGCTGACAGGCGAATTGCGCTGTTACGGCGACCTGCCGGCGGGTGAAGCGACGACGCATTTTGCCGTCGCGCCGCGCTCGCACCACGCGCAGGTCGTGGACCAGACCGACCCGCGCCGCGCGGCGATCATCCAGTTCGACTTGGACACGGGGGAGTCCCGCCGAATCGTGCCGTCGAGGGACTTGCCCGATATTTTCGACGGTTCCTTATCGGCCGATGAGCGCCATGTTTACACCTATCACTTCCGAGAGAAAGGCGCCCTGCGGGCCACGATGCCGTATCACGAGTGGGTGGCCATGATGTGCAGTCAGCCGGGTGTTCAAGAAATGGTGAGAGTGGACACGCGCTCGGGAAAGGTGGAAACGGTGTTTGAGACTGACCGTTGGTTCCTGACCCATCCCAATCCCCACCCGCGGAATCCCGACCTGTTCATGTGCGCCCAGGAGTATTGGGGCGCCAGCCTGAGCGCCCGCTGGGGCGCGCCACTGGAGAAGGAGCGCATCCGGCTCTTCAACACGCGCACGGGCCAATGGCTCAACACCCACCGCCCAACTCCCCTGCAGGGCGGACACGAGCACTGGGCGCCTTCCGGCCGCATCTACGCCCACGGCGGGATCCTCGACAACGTCACCCTCAACCGCCTGGACCTCGACGCCGGGTCCTACGAGACCTTCATTTGCCCGCTCGGCGTCGGCAACACCGCCCACGTCACGGTGGCTCCCGACGAAACCTTCCTGGTGGGCGACGGCGACAACTTCGACCAGCACAACCTGACGCCGGAACTGCGGCGACGTCTCGAGGAGGCCATCAAGGATGATCCCTGGCGGCGCGCGTGGTCGGAGTGGGGCCTGCGCAATCCCAACGGCGGGGAAACGATCTGGAAATACGAACTGCCGGAGAATAACCTCTGGGACTACGGCCGGTTTGCCCACAACCAGGCCCTCTTCAACGCCGAAATTGAGGCGCAGCCGGAGAGGGGCGTGCGCACGACGCCCCTCTGCCGGTTCCGGACCCTCTGCCGCGGCCCGCTGCTCGGCTACCGGCTGGAGTCCAACGCCCACGTCACGCCCGACAGCCGCTGGGCCGTGTTCCAGTCCTCCAGCGACGACAACCGGTTCGAGGTCTGGGCCGCGCGCGTGCCGGGGACGGAATAGGCGACTCGGAAAATATTAAGGGTGAATTAGGCCGCAGGAGCGGTCGCTTTTTCTTGGAGCCGGGGTGCCCCCACCCCGTCCGAAATTCTGACTCCAATTTTGTCCGCCTTATGCGGATCCGCTTCAGGCGGAAACCCCCTTGGCGTCCAGTTACCCAACGCTTGCAGGGAAACAATGAAACCGCTATAGTGATTTTGTTTTTAGATTCGCATCGGATGAATTCCGCTATTCGAAATGAAGCGCCGGCGAGCCTTGCGAGCCGGCTCTAACTGGGAGGGTCTTCAGCATGGCGCGTGTTTACAACTTCAACGCCGGGCCGGCGGTCCTGCCGCTGGACGTTCTCAAGGAAGCCCAGGCCGAGTTCCTGGATTTCAAAGGCTCGGGCATGTCGCTCCTCGAAAGCAGCCACCGCGGCAAGGAATACGACGCCGTCCACGCCGAGGCCGTGGCCAACTACAAAAAGCTGATCGGCTGTTCCGACGACTACGCCGTGCTCTTCATCGCCGGCGGCGCCAGCCTGCAGTTCGCCATGCTGCCCCTCAACCTGCTGGGCGCGGGGCAGACCGCGGACTACATCCACTCCGGCGCCTGGGCCGGGAAAGCGGTCAAGGAGGCCAAGCTCGTCGGCCAGGTCAACATCGCGGCCGACTGCGGCAAGGAAATCCCCACCCGCGTGCCCTCCGAGCGCGAGCTCAAGCTCACCCCCGGAGCCGCCTACGTCCACCTGACCTCAAACGAGACCATTTCCGGCGCCCAGTGGAAATCGTTTCCAAAAACCGAGGCGCCGCTGGTGGCGGACATGTCCTCGGACATGCTCTCGCGCCCCTTCGACGTCAGCCAGTTCGGCCTGATCTACGCCGGCGCCCAGAAGAACCTGGGACCCTCCGGCCTGGCCCTGGTCGTGATCCGCAAGGACCTGGCCGAGCGAGCCTCCGCCAAGGTGCCCACGATCCTGAAATACAAGACCTTCATCGAGGAAAATTCGCTCTACAATACGCCGCCGACCTTCAGTATCTACCTCATGATGCTGGTCTCGCGCTGGCTGCTCAAGCAGGGCCTGCCCGCGGTTTACCGGCGCAACGCCGAGAAGGCCGCGAAAATCTACGCGGTCATCGACGCCGGCGGCTTCTACAAGGGCACGGCCGTGCGCGCATGCCGGTCCGACATGAACATCACCTTCCGCCTGCCCAGCGAGGCGCTCGAGGAGCAGTTCGTGAAGGAAGCCTCCGCGGCTGGCATGAAGGGGCTGAAGGGTCACCGCTCCGTGGGCGGTATCCGCGCCTCGATCTACAACGCGTTCCCCCCGGAGGGCGTGGACGCCCTCGTGGCGTTCATGAGGGAGTTCGAACGCAGGCAGGGCTGAGCGCGCCGTCACGGCAGCAACATCGAACCCCGAACATTGAACAGCCAACCTCGAAGTAAGAATCACGGGCCTTTGTGACTTCAGGTTCCTTCGATGTGGAGCGTTCGATGTTCGAGGTTGAATGTGCGTCTTCGTCCTTACCGAGTCAAGGCAACAACGATCGTATGATGTGACACACATGCTTCCACCCACACCTGGCCCTTCCCGGAAGGGGAACATAATGCTTGACCTGGCGCTGGCGCTGATGTGTCTCGCTGGCCTGGGATTGGCCGGCTGCCAGACGGTTTCTCCCTACCGTCCCGAAAAGCCCCTCGCGGTGGTGGTGTTCGTCCGGGCGGATGTGCCGCGCTGGCAGGAAAGCGGACTGCGCGTTCGGCGCGGGGAGGTGGTGCATTGCGTCGCCGACGGCCGCTGGAGCGATCACCACGGGACCTACGGCCCGGAGGGCAACCCGGCGATTCTCAACGATCACCTGGGCCTCAGCGCGCCGGTCAACGCCCTGCTCATGAAAATTAATTACCACACCAACACCTACCTGCCGGCCCAGGTCGTCCTCGTCGGTTTTGAAACCAGCGTCGTGGCCCGCGCGAGCGGGCCGATTCTCTTCGCCAACAACGCGGCCCTGCCCGCCGGCAAACGCGGCGAAATCCAGGTGACGGTCACGGTGGCCCCGGACACCGACGGCGATGGCATCTCCGATTACGACGAAGTCACGCTCTGGAACACCGATCCGCGGCACATCGACAGCGACGGGGACGGGTTTACGGACGCCGAGGAAGCGGCCGAGCGCCAGGACGACCGCCGGAAAAAGACTCCCCCTCCCCGCCGCTGACGCGGCCGGCTTCAGCGTTCGACTTCGAGGACCGGCGCCGGCAGAGACGCGCGCCGCTCCAAGAACAGCGAGAGAAGGACAATGCCGGCGGCGGCCAGGTTGGCCAGGACGACCGCCAGCGCCCCCAGCAGGTTGCCGGCCACGCCGAGGTTCAGCGCGAAAAAGGCGGTCACGGCGACGACGGACAGGTAGACCGCCTGACCGGTAAGAACCGTCATCGGCTTTTTAAACCAGGCCGCCTTGCCCTCGCTGTAGGCCCGCAGCGCCACGGTCAGGGGAAAGAACGCCAGCGCCCAGCTGGTCCCCCGCATGAGCCCCAGGTCGCCCGGATCCAGCTTCTGGAGAGTGACGTAGTACCATACGTCCAGGCCCGGCAACACGAAGGCCAGCGGCAGAAGCCCCAGCGCCAGTCCCGCGGCCAGCGAGAATTTCAACAGTTGCGCGTTGACGCCCGCCGAACGGCCGTAGTAGGCGATGATCAGGGCCTGGAGCCGGGTCGCGCCGGCCGCCACGGGATTGACAATGCCCAGCGCCAGGTAGAACACCGGCAACATGCGCTCCGGATGCGGCGCGCGGGCCACGAACGCGCCCAGCATGAAGCCCGAGAGCGACAGGAACAGCGCGCCCAGCGACAGGGTCAGCGCAAACACCAGGATCTCGAGATGCCGCGGGGGCGGCTCGGCCGCGGTCGGCGCCCGCCGGAGATAGGGCAAGGCGAGCTGACGGGACAGCGCCAACTCCACCGCCACACCCAGGGTCATGCACACGGTCGCCCAGACCGGTCCGACGGCGTTTAAGCGGCAGAAGATGGGCGCCAGGGCAAGGGTCAGCACCACGCGCCCCAGGCTGGCCGCGAAGGCCAGCCCGGTGGCGTTGCTGTTGAACAGGGCGATGTGATAGGGGTTGCGCAGGAAAAACAGCCCCGTGACAGGCAGCGAGGCCATTAGCGCGAGAGTAGCAGGGCGCTCGACCGCCGGCGGCAGGCCGAGCAGGGAATGGAACAGCAGGTGCGACACCGGCGGCAGCATGAGAACCAGGTAGATCAGCGCCACCCCCAGAGTGATCCCGTTGTTGATGCGCACGCAGCGCGCAAACCCCTCGCGCGTCTTGCCGAACACCATCCCGGCCGTGATCATGCCTGTGCCCAGGGTCCAGAGCACGCCGATGACGGCGTGGGACTGGGCCAGCCCGGCCATGTTGACGGCGCCGCCGTCCCCGCGCGAGGCCACCATGGCCACCAGCGGGTAAGTCAGGCTTTGCACAAACCCCTGCAAAGCCAGGGGCACGAAATAGGCCAGGAAACGCCGGTAGGACCCGGCCTCCTCGGAATCACGCTTGGACATTCGAAAGCGGTTGATCGAGTGCATAGCTTCCCAGGGCGGGCTGTGGCCCGCAACCCAATCACGAACCCAGGACAAGAATACCCCCCACGCACTCAGGGCAACCGCGAATTGCAGGGAAGCAGGCTGAAGATAAACCTGTCATGATTTTCGGTAGAGCGCGTTATCCGTAACGCGCTTTCGATCCGGATGGGCGGAACCGGAAACGACCCGCGTGGGGCAAACGAAGGTCTCTTGGCGCCCCGTTCACCCGAAGAGCTCGGCCAGCGAGTCGTTGCAGGAAATGAACTTCCCGGCCTTGATGGCGTCGGCGTAGCCGCCGTGGCTCCACTTCCTGAGGCGGTAAAGCGTGGCAAACCCGAAGGCCGGCGCGGCGCCTCCCTGTCCGCCCACGAGCTCGCCGCCGCGGCGGACGTTGTCCTGCATCCAGGCCGGCAGGCGCAGGTGGTAGGGATTGCGGCGCACCTCCCCGACGTGGAACGAAATCGCGGCCACCAGGTCGGCGGCGTCGGCCACGCTGGACTCGATCATCAGGTTCGGGTTCGGGAGCGGCGCCCAGAACTCGGTCTCGCAGACCCAGCAGCAGAAGGACGGATCCACCCGCTTGAGCGCGTCGTTGACCAGCAGGTGCGCGCCGATGTGGGTGCTGTTCCAGTCCCCGGCGTGCGGCAGGAAGACCGCGCGCGGCGCGTGCCGCGCCAGGAGGCCGGCGACAACGCCGACCGCCTCCGCCCAGGCCGCGGAGTTGTCCTCGCGGGAGGCCGCGTTGATCTTCTCCAGGCCGCGCTCGCCGGCGGTCGTCACGCCGAACCCGAGGTAGTCGCAGGCGTTGCGGAGTTCGGCCAGCCGCTCCATCTGCCGGTCCTTGCGGCTGCCCAGGGTCACCGCGACGTTGATCACGTTCATTTTCAGCTCCCGCAGCAGCCGCAGCGGCAGGGCGCCGACGATGCACTCGTCGTCGGGATGCGGAGAAAACAGCAACACGACCGGCGCCTCCTTGGCGGGCGTCGCGCGCGGGTCGTGGGGAATGCTGCCGAGCGGGTAACCCGTGCCCTCGTTCAACAGCCGGGCGTATTCCGAAACGAACTTGATATAGGGATTGGACATCGTCTGGCGCTCCTGAATTCAACGGGTTGCAGCGGCCGAAAAACGGCTCTGGTCTACCAAGTCGCCTGCGGGGATGCAAGGTAAAACGAACGGGGCCGGGCAGGCTTCCGTCGCGTCACGGCAACCTGCGCATGAGACCCAACGCGGCGGGCGACCCCGCCGTTCGCGGGAGCCTGCTGGCAAGGGAGACACCTTCGGCTGCGGGCACGGCGCCGCGTTAGTCGAACACGTTGCCCGGGTTCAGCCGCCCGTCGGGATCGAAGACGCGCTTGACCGCGCGCATGGCCTCGATCCCGGCCTCGCCGTACATGAGCCGGAGCAGGGGCTTCTTCAGCTTGCCGATACCGTGCTCGGCGGAAACGGTGCCGCCCCACCCCAGGGCCAGCTTCGCCAGCTCCAGGTAAAGCGCCTTCCCGCGCCGGTACTCGTCGAGGTCGCGCGGCAGGATGTTGACGTGCACATGGTTGTTGCCGATGTGGCCGAACATCACGTGCTCCAGCTTTTCGCCGTCCAGCAGGCGGTGGTAAGCCGCCAGCATTCGGTCCAGGGCGTCGTCCGGCACCGCGAAATCCGTGCCCAGCTTGGTCAGCCCGGGATGTTTCGCCGCGCGCTCGCCGATCCGCTGGTTGACCGCCTCCGGCAGGGCGTGCCGGAACGCCTTCAGCCGCTCGGTCTCCTCCGGCGTCGTCGCCGTCCAGGCGCTGTCCGACCGGCTCCCGCAGGCGTCCAGCAGGCACAGGACGGATTCGGCGGCCGGCTCCAGCCCGGCCTCGCCGGTCGCCAGCTCGATGTAGACCGCAGTCCCCGCATCCGCCGGCAGGGCCGGGATCGGCGAGGACGCCCCGACCTTCCGCTTCTGGTCCCGGAGCAGGTCGAGCCCGTGCGCGTCAAAATATTCCAGGGCCAATGGCCGGCCCGGCAGGGCCGGCGCGGCGCCCCCGGCTGCGCCCCGCGCTCCGCGCACGAAGTCCAGGGCCGCGGGCTCCGACGGGAAAAAGCCGATTACGCCCAGGATCAGGTCCGGAGCCGGAATAAGTTCGATTTCGATCTCGGTGAAGATCCCGAGCGTCCCCTCCGACCCAATGAAGAGCTCCAGCAGGTCCATCCCGGGCTGCGAGAAATAGCCGGCCGCGTTCTTGATCCGGGGCATGGCGTAGCCGGGGATCGCGCCCTCGCGCAATGGGCCATCCGGAAGGGCCAGGCGGAAATGTCCGCGCTCGTCGGCGCGGCACGCGCCGCGCTGGAGGTCCAGCAGAAACCCGCCCGCGAGCGCCATGCGGAGGCGCGCCACAAAATTCCGGGTGGCCCCGTAAAACAGCGTGCGGGCGCCCGAGGCGTTGCAGGCCGCCATCCCGCCGAGCGAGGCCGTGCGCTCCGTGGGGTCCGGCGGAAACATCCAGCCGCCCGGCTGACGGAAGGTATCCAGAGCCTGCCGGTCCGCCGCCGGCCAGTCCGCCTCGTCCGGGAACCGTTTCGACGCCAGGGCCTTGTCGAGCGCCTCGAGGGTCAGCCCCGGCTGACAGCGCAGATAATACCGGTTTTGCGCGGTATCCCGGCGCAGGCCGAGGATGCGGTTCATCTTCTCCAGGCTCACCAGCCAGCCGCCCTGCGGCACCGCCCCGCCGGTGATCCCGGTCCGGGCGCCGGACAACGTCACGGCGGCCTTTTCCTGGTCCGCCGCCCGCAGGATCGCCGCCAGCTCCGGCTCCGTTTGCGGGAAATAGATCCGCTCCGCGCGCCCCGCCAGGCGGGACTCGTCGGCCAGGTAGCTGGCGGCGGACTCCGATGCCTGCGCCGGCGGCAGCGTTGTCGTCCCGGCGGGATCAATTCGGATGGTTGTCAGGGTGTGATTCATGGCTAACGTCACGACACAAAGTGACGCATGATGCCGCCGGTTGTTTGCCATTATCTACGTCGCGCCGGCCTTGAGATGCGACTTCCATGCATCGGGGTGCTTGTGAAGGTTCTGAACGGCCATGACGAGGACCAACTCGCTCCGAACCTGGTAGAGCAGGGCGTACGGAAAGCGGTTCAGGCGACAGCGACGGGTTCGTTTGGACAGTGGCGTCCAAGCAGTCGGGTACTGCAGAATACGGCCAAGAGCGCGTTTCACCTCTGCCGCGAACTCCAATCCCAGACCTTCGCTCTGAAGGTTGTAGTAGGCGATGGCCTCGACGAACTCATCGTCGGCGGTCTGGAGGAAGCCCACCTTCATGAAGTGTGCTTCTTGTCGATCTTCTCGAACACCGCAGCCGCCGGAACTGCCGCGATGTCGCCGCGGTCGTACGCGTCAATTCGGTCTTCGGCCTCTTGCGCCCACGCCGCGTCAATATCCACACGGGTGGGAAAATCGAAGCTGGACAGAATCCCCTCGACGAGTTCGGCTCGTTCAATAGGGGAAAGTTCCACGGCCTTCTCAAGCACTTGCTGCGTTTGTGTCTTCATGGGGCACCTCGTGTCTAAAACTGTACAACGGTTGGCCTCCGGTCGCAAGGCTTGAGAAAGTCCGACCTCCAAGTGAATCTGTTATTACCTGGATTTTGCACGCCAGCGTGCAAAATCCACCCGAAGGGCCGCCACGTGAGTCACGTTCCACGTGCCAACGTGGTCACGGGATGATGGCCGCGTAAAACGCGGCCAAACGGGGTTTCCGCCATAAGCGGATCCGCAGGCAGCGGAAACCACGTTAGTTTTGCAGATAACCAGATAGGTTATCTGCAAAACTTCACGTCTTTCGCCAGCGGGCAAGGCCCGCTTAAGCGAAAGTGAATATTGCACGATGATCGTGCAATATTCAGGTATTATGCGTCAAATACTGCCTTCGGCCTCCGGCAAATGCACGTTACAGGCGGATTGAAGATATGAAAGGCGGAGGAGGAAGTCAAACAGATGCGCCCTGGTTCTTAGGGAAATGGTGCACAGAGGACGGCGTCAGCTTGTATGCAAAGCTAATAACGGCATGAGCGCCCACATTGCTTGGCCAATCCAGAAGGGAACGGACAAAACCACAAGGAGGTAAACTCGTTCAGCCATTGCGCCTATTCGCTTGTGGGCAAGATACACAAGCAATGATCCGCCCAGGAATCCAGGCCAGATATTCAGCCCTATTCCTTGGTTCACGCTGTCTACGAACACACTCGTCGCCGACATGGGAACAAACCACCACCACGATCCGATAAGATTCAAGATCAGCGCTGCTGTCCACCAGCGCCATGGATGAGCAATAGGTTTCAGATCCATATTCCGTAAGCTAACGATGCACTATCTATTGATCCTGTAAGCGAGCTACGGGTTTTACTTTCTCACCTGAACCCTGCCACGTCGCCCCGTGGTGCTAATGCGCCCGGGGCAAGTGGTCCCTTGTCCCGCATGCGGGGCGACGGGAAACCCTGCCCTCTCTCTCCTCACCCTGCCCTCCACAGCCACGCGAGCGATTCCGGCAGGATGGCGCCGCCGTGCCGGCCGTCGTGTCCGCCGTCGCCGTAGTCCAGGCGGAAATCGTATTCCCTGAAATTCAGGGCCGCCGCCATTTCCAGGTTCGCCAGGGCCCAGTTCCCCCAGCCGACGTCGAGATCGTTCGATCCGGCCTGCAGGAAAACACGGATCTGCTTGCGCGGAACGGCGCGGATCAAGGCGGGATAGACGTGCCCGCCGCGGATATTGGCGAAACTGCCCACGTGGCTGAGCACCTTCCCAAAGGCGTCCGGCCGCTCCCAGGCCGCGGTCCAGGCGCAGATGCCGCCAGAGCTGATCCCGCAGATGGCCCGGCCGGCGGGGTCCGGGGTCAGGCGCTGCATTGTATTGACCTGCGGCAGGATTTCCTCCAGCAGGAAGCGGGCATAGCGGTCGCTGAGCGTGTCGTATTCGATACTGCGCTGACTGCCGTCATGGCCTGCCGGCGGCGGCGCGCCCGGCACGGCCCCGGGGTTCACGAACACCCCGACGGTCACCGGCATCTTGTCATGGTGGATCAGGTTGTCGAACACAATCGGGACGCGAAACTCGCCGTCCTCGCCGACGTAGCTGCCGCCGTCCTGGAAAACCATCACGCAAGCAGGCGAATCCGGCCTGGCCTGTGCGGGGACATAGACCCAGTAATCGCGCTGAGTGCCCGGGAAGATCGCGCTGCGCCACTCGTGCTTCGTGACGATCCCCAGCGGCACCCCGGGCTGGCGCTGGGAATCGGGGCCCAGCGCGTAGGGTCCGGGCCGGGGCTTGGGGATGACAAAACTTTCCGGCATGGCTGCGCTCCACACTTCCGGGCCCGGTTGATTTCATTGACGCTGGCGGGCATTCTATATTGGTTTGAAGCCTTTGCAACCGGGAAAGGCGGTCACAAAAAGCGCCTTGGGCCGACCTGCGCTGGCACATGGTCTTGCCGCACAGATGGCAATCGGGCAGAGGCGTCCCGGCCTTGTCCTGAGCTTCAAGGCGCCGGGCGGCGAACCGTTCGCTGAATCCGCCAGTCTATTCGATCGTCCCGCTCAACTGCGCCCCCCCGCTGTTTTAACCCAACTCCAGCTTCATCGCGTCACATAAAATAAGAGTGACGATCGTCAATCTTATTTTATATGAAGAATGGGCACGGGTGAGCATGCCGGTAGCTGGCGCTGAACTGTCTCCCCTGCCCCAGCCGGGCTTTTCCGAGAGGCCGGTCCACCAGAGCATCAAGTAAGAATTCCGTACGAGATAGGAATGTCGGCAAAGTGTCAGGCGCGATTCAGTCCTGATCCCCAGAGCGCATTTCGTGAATGCCGGCCGCGCGCCGGGCGCGGTTCAGACGAACCCCTGTTCGCCGATCTGTCTGCAGATCAAACAGTGCCCCTCCTTGGAGGGGATAGTGGTGGGTTTCCTATCAGACTTGACCAGATTCCCCCGGCAAATATGGCCCTATTATCCCCCGCGACTTCGCTCGGGCGTGATCATCATGGGTCTGCTACGCGAAACGGGTGGGCGCGGGTGAAGAGATTGGCTGGAACAACTCGCCTTTCCAGCCAATCTATCGCCCCTGCCGCGCAAGGCGGCAGGAGGGTTGCTACTTGCCGACCGCGCCATCGGGCCGCGCCAGGCGGCAGGGGACGCTGGAATGCTACTTGCCGGCCGCGCCGCCGGATTGCGCCAGGCGGGTGGCGCGGAGCTGGCCGCAGGCGGCGCTGACGCCCCCGCCCTTCGAAACGCGCAGGGTGGCGTTGATCCCGGCGCGCTCGAGGACCGCGATAAAGTGAATGGCGGCGGACAGCGGCGAGGGCTGGCCTTGATACTCCGAGACCCCGCTCAGGGGGATCAGGTTGACGCGGGCATGGACCGGTCGCAGTAATTGGACCAGGGCCTTGGCCTGCTCCGGCAAGTCGTTGACGCCTTTGATCAAGGTGTATTCGAAGGTGACCAGCCGGCCGGTCTTGTCGGCGTAGTCCCGGCAGGCCGGGATCAGGTCGGAGAGCGGATAAACGCGGCTGACCGGCATGAGCCGGGCGCGGAGGGCGTCGTCGGGCGCGTGGAGGGAGACCGAGAGTTCCACCTGCAAGCCCTCGTCCGCCAGGCGCCGGATGCCGGGGATGATCCCGCAGGTGCTGAGCGTGATCCGGCGGGCGCCGACGCTCAGTCCGCTGGGGTCGTTGACGATCCGGACGGCCTTCAACACGGCGTCGTAGTTGTCCAGCGGCTCGCCGATGCCCATCCAGACCACGTGGGTCGGAGTGGCCCCCAGCTCGCGGGCCGCCGCCAGCACTTGGCCCACCATCTCGCCGGCCAGCAGGTTGCGGCGGAAGCCGGCCTGTCCGCTGGCGCAGAAGGCGCACTTGAACTTGCAGCCCACCTGACTCGAGACGCAGACGGTGGACCGGCCCTTGGCGGGGATGACCACGGCCTCGACGCACTCGCCGTCGGCCAGGGCCAGGAGCAGTTTGTGGACCCCCTCGGCGCCCTGCCCGCCCGCGGACTGGGCGGTGGCCACGGGCTGGAGCGCATATGTTTCCGCCAGCGTTTTCCGGAAGGCGGCGGGGACGTTTTTCATCTGGTCCCAGTCCGCCGCGCGCCGAACGTAGAGCCAGTTCCAGATCTGCTCGGCGCGGAAGGCCGGCTGACGCAGGTCCAGGCAGAACTGTTTCAGCTCCGCGCGGGTCAGGTCGTGAATAAGGGGATGGGGCATGGAGGGGAAGATGGGGTCAGGGGTTCCCGTCGTCCCGCAGGCGAGGCGACGTGTCAGGGCCTGCCGCGCCGAAGTCCGTCAGCCGACGGACGAAGGCGGGTTGAGAAATACCATTTTTCATATAGGGCCGTGTGAGCGAAATCGATCCGTTCGGAAGCGCGTTAGGGACAACGCGCTCCACCGGCGCAATTCCGCTGGCTTCATTATCCCCAGGTGGCGCAACCCCGCTTTGAACGGGATTCCGCCTTTTGCGGAAAAAATCCTGTTGTGTTTTAACCTTTTCCTGAATTGATCGCCATTCCTTGGAATTTGGAATTTGGATTTTGGAATTTGGAATTTTCTCTTAGAGGAGCACTTCAATCAGCCGCTCCAGGTGCGGGCGGAGATCGAGCATGGCCAGGGTATGGGCATCCGTGCCCAACCGGAAATCGGCGCCGGCGGCGAACCCGGCCGCCAGGAAGCGGCGCGCGAACGGGAGGTCGTCGCCCAGGTGCCGCAGGCTGACCTCCCAGGCCACGTTATGCCGGCGTGCGAGGGCAAACAGCCTGGCCAGTTCGCCATCCGTGATCAGCCGGGTCATGGCTTGGGGATCGGCCAGGATCCCCGAAAGGTAGCACCCCAGGAACGGGTGGGCGATGCATTGCGCCCGGCCCGTCGGGAGCAGGCACTTGAGCATGGCCAGGGAATGATCCTTGTAGCCCTCCGGCGTCCGCCGGGATGGATGCTCCCAGCCCCCGATGTGGTAGTGGTTGCAGGCATACAACCGAAAGGCGATGCCGTTGAGGTCCTCCGGCGTTTCCGCATAGCGGTCCACCCCGTGGGCTGACAATTCGGCGCCGACCAGCACCTCGACACGGTGCGGGATCCTGCCGACATCGGCCGCCAGGGCGGCCCTTCGGCGCGCCATCCCGCCGTCCCCGGGATGGTGATGATCCACCAGGGCGATGCCCCGCAGGCCCAGCCGATCCGCCTCCGCCAGGACATGCTCCGGCGTCATTTCCGGGGCCGCGCAATCCGAGAAAATCGTATGCACGTGCCAGTTCCAGCCGGCCAGCGCGCGCAACGCGGATGCCATTTGGGGGGTGAACATGGAGGGGAAGAAGGGTTCAGGGTTCAGGGGTCAGGGTTCAGGGGTCAAACAACAATTTAGCCTCTTCGCGTTCATTCGCTTGATTCGCGGGCAACACTCCGGAATCTTCTCCGTCCAAAGCGGGCTAATGCCCGCCGCGTCTCTACGCTTGCGCTTCGCAAGCGGCGTGGCATCCCGAAAGGATTAACCGCAAAGATCGCATAGATCGCATAGAAAACAAATCGTATCTTTTTTGCGTTCTTTGCGTTCTTTGTGGTGAAATGATCGGACGATCCATCTTCTTGTTTTTCATATCGGTTTCTGATGTCCCAGGTGCTATGACCCGACCGCGAATCCCAGGCCGGAAAGTTTTTGCTCCAGCGGCGGGCACCGGGACGGCAGGACGACGCGGGTGAAGCGGAACTCGCGGCGAACCGGGTATTCCTGCCGCTGGCGCTCAAAGGCCTCGGCGCGGCGCCGTAGCTCTTCGCCGGCGATCCCGCGCAGGCGCCGGTCGTCCGCCTCGATGTCGTAGACTCGCCGCACAACGTCGTCCAGCACGGCTTCCTCCGGTCGGCCGGGATCCTCGATGCGGACCTCGGGCACCAGGGGCGGCGGCAGGAGGGCGTCGGGCGTCCACGCCGGCGCGACGCCCAGGAACCGGCAGGCTTCCCGGTAGACCATGACGGTCCCCGTGACCTTGCCCTCGAACGAATGCCCGGCGATGTGGGGCGTCCCCAGGTCGGCCCGCGCCAGGACCTCGGGCCGGAACCCCGGCTCGCCTTCCCAGGTATCGAGCACGGCCTGGGCGACGACGCCGCGGTCCATGGCGGCCAGGAGGGCATCGGAATCTATGACCCCGCCGCGCGCGGCATTGACGAAGACGGCGCCGGGCTTCAGGCGTCCGAAGAAATCGCGGCCGGCCATTCGGAGCGTGGGATACGGACCTGACTTCGTCATGGGGACGTGCAGGGTCACGATGTCGGAGGCGGAAAGGACCTCCTCCAGGGTGAGAAAGGCGTCGGACTTCTCGGCGTCGCGCCGGGGCGGATCGTTCTGGAGCACGCGCATCCCGAGCGCCGCCGCCTTCTCGACCACGCGGCGTCCGACGTTCCCCACCCCAACCACGCCGAGGGTTTTGCCCGCCAGGGTCAGCCCGTGCCGCCGGCCGAGGCAGAGGAGCGCGGCCACGAGGTATTCGGAAACGCTGTTGGCGTTGCAGCCCGGGGCGGCGCACCAGGCGATGCCCGCCTGCTCCAGGTAGGCCACGTCCAGGTGGTCGTAGCCGATGGTGGCGGTGCCCACGAACCGGACGCGGCTGCCCTGCAGGAGGGCGCGGTTGACACGCGTGGTGGAGCGGAGGGCCAGCAGGTCGGCGTCGCGCACCGCCTCGGCGGTGATGGCCCGGGGCGGCAGGATCACAACCTCGCCCAGAGTCCCGAAGGCCTCCGCGGCAAAGGGCATATTGGTGGCGCAGATGATTTTCATCCGCGTCAGTTGGCCGGCTGGACCGTCATACCCTTTTCGATCTTCTTCTGGCCCTCGAGAGCCTCGCCGTAGGCGATCTTCTCCTTGACCTCCGTGACCTTGATCTTGCCGACTTCCTTCATCTCGGTGTCCAGGACCTCGCCGGTGTCGTCGTCGGTCAGGTTCTCGACCGCGCCGACCTTGAAAGTCTGCCCGACCTCGACGCCCTCGCGGCTGCCGCGGTTGATGATGATCTTGTCGCCGGCCTTTATGACCGTGCCTTCCCAGGGAATTTTCTCCAGCTGGCTGGTCAGGAACTCGACCGCCTGGGCCACGGCGTCCTCGCAGGCCTTGCCGACGTTGTTCTTCTTGAAGCCGGCCAGGTCGCCGCCGACGACGGACCCGCTGTAGCCGACGTCCAGCCCCTTGCGTCCGGCCTTGCCGACGACTGGTTTAGACGCCTTGACCTGGCCGGTGGTGCTGTCGATGATGTAGATGGTGATGTTGACCTCGGTGCGGTCGGTGGAGCCGCCGACCCGGACCCCGAACAGGCTGACGCCGGCGCCGCCGCCGGTGGTGCTGTCCTGGACGTGGGTCACCGCGCCCTTGACCAGGAGCTGGGCGGGGGTCATCTGGCCGGTCTTGGGGGCCTTCTTGCCGCCGGCGGTCCTGCCGCTGGTGGCGAGGTCCTGCTCGCCCATGGCCTCCTGGCGCATGTCCTTTTCGCCAAGGACGATGAACTTCTTGGACTGCTGGAGCGCGTCGGTCAGGATTTCGCCGAAGGCCGTGCCGATTTCCCACTGGCCGCGCCAGCCGGCCTCGTTATCGAACTTTGAAACGCTGATGCTGTAGCGCAGGTTGCCGGTATCGGCGCCGGCGGTCAGCGCCAGGGCCAGGACGAACGCTCCGATTCCCCATCCCACCTGTCGTTTCATGGATTGATCCTTTCCTTGAAGTGCAAGCAGCGGGCCGTGCCATCGCCGCGATAGGAAGGCAGCAGGCCACAAAGGGGGGCGCTTGTCAACGCGAAAATCCGACGGCTCGACGAGCCGGCTGGGGACGGGGCGCCCCGCCTGGGCCAGGAACACGGAACGCCGGAGGAAGGAATGGTCGCCCGCAGTGAGGCAGGGACGCTGGGAACCCAAGAACCCCGAACGCAATATTCAAGTGTTTTTACCGCGCAGGCGACGTTGGCGGCAGCCTAGTGTAGTGTTTCACACAGATGTTGATTTATTCAAAATATTTCTGGCACGTTC
>CAZVVD010000087.1:0-16511 GCA_964630555.1 uncultured Verrucomicrobiota bacterium
GGCGTTGCACTGACATGAGACCGAAGATGAAGACGATTGTGTTGTCCACAACGCGGACTCTGGGGTGGCTCGCGGGCACCGTGTTGCTCGTTGCGGCATTGCTCTATCTGGACATGGAAGTGAACATGTTCTCTTGGAGCCCCGTGTTCAGCACGACCACGCAAGTCTGTCTCCTCCTCGTGGCAACAGCATTGTTCCTCGTGTGGTTCACAGCAAAGCGCACCTCGGACGGCGTCAGTTACTTCATCGCACTCGCCATTTCCGTGGTTCTCATGGCCGCGGCCGTTTATGCCGTTGTGCCAGAACCGTCCAGCAGCGGGTTGTTCTTTGGCCGGAGCCCCAGCCCCTTGTGGTATCGAGCGACCCGGTCCGTCGTTCTGCTCCTCCCTCTGTCGTTTTGGATTTTGCTTCCGCTGAAGGCACGATGCTCGCGCAATAAGAATGACGCAGGAGAGAAGCTGGACGAGGTGCCAACATCACGCTGAACGGTACGGCGTGCCGCCGCCCGTTAGCGTGGGCGTTCCCCGGGGCTCAGCCGATCTTCGGCGCGCCATGGAGGAGTTCGTCCAGGGCGTAATAGGCCCGGGTCTCGGGCAGAAAGAGGTGGACAACGACGTCGAAGTAGTCGGCCATGATCCAGCCGCTGTCGGGATCGCCGGATTGGGCAATGGGTCAGAAGTTGTGAAAAAATCGGACGGCCACGATATAACGTGGCCCTCCACTCGATATGTCTTTGGAAAATGGAGGGTCGCGCTCCGTCGCGACCGTCTTCAGATCATTTTTTCACAGCTTCTCAGTTTCGAGGGGGAGCTTATTGCGTTCCCGTGACCCCGCCCTGCGGGACAAGCCTTGCGCTCGCCACGCGAATCGCGTGGTCACGGGGCGCGGAAATTTCCGGCACCTGCCGGACGAGGACGAGCCGGCAGGAAGCCCCCACAATAACCATTACTTGGATAGGTGTTTTTTGTATTGACAGGACATGCCGCCGGTGGGACAATCCCACCATGACAACTACAGCCGACAGCAAGAAAAGGATTGTTCTGCCGACGGCCAGGCCCGGGGATGTGTTCGATGTCCAGCGGTACGGCGAAAGCCAATTCCTGCTTGTGCGCCTGGTGCGTCCGGAGCCAAAAACGCGATTGACCCGGGCGCAGTGTCTTCGCGCGATCGCCAGCAGGCCGCTTCGTCCGAAGATGGACTGGGAAACGCTCCGGGGGTTGACGCGCGAGCCATGATGCTGCTGGACACCAATGTGCTGATCTACGCGGCGGATGAGCGGGCAAAACCCTGCCGATGGGCGCGCCGTATGATCGCAGAGAATGTCTCCGGTGACGGGGCGGCTGTGAACGCAGTCAGCCTGGCGGAGGTATGCGTGGGCGATCTTGATCCGGAAACCGTGGCTGACCGGATACGGAGTTGGGGTGTAGCCGTGCTGGATGTACCCGCTGCCGCGTCGGAGGTCTGTGCGCGGGCGTACCTGGCCTATCGGATGCGCCGCAAAGCCGACTCCGGAAAGGATGCGCCCACCGTTCCCCTCCCTGATTTCTTCATCGGCGCGCATGCTCAGGTTATGGGCTGGACGCTGGCGACCGCGGACGAGGACCGGTTCAAGACGTATTTTCCTTCTGTGCCGCTGAAATCGCCTTAACCCGTGGACTCCAAACGGCGCGGGACCACAAACGCCGATCTGGAACCCCCTGTTCATGCAGCCAGCGGTTTGTCGGAGCACGTTGGACGATGCTGGTTGAGCTCATCCGCCAGCTCCCGCTCAGCTGCGGGATTTTCCCCTAGCCTTCTCGCCGACCCGGCGGAACCGAAAACTGTAGACGGGCTCCCCCTGATCGGTTACCCTTTCATAAATGACATGGGGTGGTAGTTATTTCATCCCGCATGCGGGATGCGGTCCTCCTACAGGGGACTTTCCGTCGCGGATCCGCCTCTGGAGGAGCACTCCATTTACAACGCGCCCATGCTGGGCGCATACCACCTGCGGCACCGTACGTCGCTACGCGCCGCCGGCGCGCCGGATCATTGGCCGCGGGGACGATAATGGACAAACAGGATCAACAAACAGAGTACTGGGACAGCGTTGCGGCGGAGAAATCCTTCACGCATCCGCTGGACGGCCTACGACTTCGCGAGATGGCCCCTGCGGAGTCAGCCATACTCGACTACGGCTGTGGCTACGGACGAACGTGCGCAGAATTAGTTTCACTGGGGTATCAGAATGTCATCGGTGTGGACATATCGAAGGGAATGATCGCCAGAGGACATGCTCAGTTCCCTGGCCTGGACTTGCGTGTACAGGCGGGGATCCCGCTGCCTTTCGGCACAGGCACGTTTGACGTGTGCATTGCTTTCGCCGTTCTGACGTGCATTCCGAGCAATGACGGCCAACGCCAGACTGTCGCCGAATTGCACCGTGTCCTGCGGGCTGGAGGCATCCTTTACCTCAGCGACTACCCAGTTCAGGGAGATGAAAGGAATCAGACCCGATATAGCCAATTTGAGCGCGAATACGGAACCTTCGGTGTGTTTCGTCTCCCGGATGGCGGTGTTGTCCGTCACCACGACATGGCTTGGGTCCATGAACTGCTTGCGGTATTCAGACTCCTTGACGAGCGCAATCTGCAAGTTCAAACGATGAACGGCAACCCCGCTAAGGTGTTCCAGATCATTGCGAGGAAATAAGATGGCGGCCAACCAGCCGTCTCAGCCTATCACCGGGAAGCCCGGCTCCGGCTGATTTGTGACGTTGGCCAGAAGAGGAAGGACCGATGTTGATAGCTACTGTAGGCAGGCAATCGCCACCAGAACTGATCATTAGCCGCGATCCGGTGAGCGGTGCAACGGTGCGCCAATTGACGAACTACCGGGCGCACAGTAACCACTCGTACTTCACCTACCCGTGCTGGTACGACAACGGCCGTAAGCTCGTCATCGCCTCTGACCGCGACAACCGCGTGAATCTCTTCGGAGTCGATCTCGACAGCGGCGCCATGCGCCAGCTCACCGACTGGGATCCGGTCAAGGTCACCAACCGGCACAGCCTGAGCAAGAACCCGGTCCGCGAGGAGATCGCCTTCTACTACGACAACGCCGTACGGGTGCTGGACCTGGCCACGCTCCAGACCCGCCGCCTGATGGACTGCCCCAACGGCTACACCGGAAACCTCACCGACTTCACCGCGGACGGCAGATATCTGGTCACGGGTTTCTGCCAGGACCTCTCGGACCGCTTCCAGGTGGATCTCCCCAACGGCTACATCGGCTTCAACGAGATGTGGGCCGCCAAGCCGCACTCGACGATCTGGAAGATCCCGCTGGCCGGCGGCGAGCCGCAACTCGTCCACGAGGACCCCTCCTGGCTCGGGCACTTCAACGCCTCGCCGAAGCTGCCGAACCTCATGACTTTCTGCCACGAGGGGCCGTGGGACAAGGTGGACAACCGCATCTGGGGACTGGACATCGAGACCGGTCGTGCCTGGAAGATCCGCCCAACCGTGCCGGGCGAGAGCGTCGGCCACGAGTACTGGATGAGCGACGGCGAGCACCTCGGCTATCACGGCGGCAACCCAAAGGGCGGACTCTTCGGCTCGATCCGCTACGACAACACCGACCACGTCGAGGCGCCGTTCAATGGCCATTGCTGGCACTTCCACAGCCACATGCTCGACCTCGTGGTCGGCGATGGCAACGCCCAGGAGCCGTACCTGCTCGCCTGGCGTTTCCGCAACGGCGTTTTCGAGGGGCCGAAGGTGCTGGCCTGGCACCGCGGCTCGTTCCACGCCCAGCAGCTCCACGTCCACCCCTGCGTTCATGCCGGTGGCACGAAAGTGCTCTACACCGCCGACCCGCAGGCCTACGGCCAGGTCTTCATCGTTGACGTGCCCGAGTGGGAAGCCCTGCCGGACAGGAGTACCGTCACCAAGAACAAGGGAGTATAGATCAGGGCCAACTAGCCGTTGGGTGCGGATAGAAAGAGATTAGTTCATGCCTGCGTTAGGTTACATACTCATACTTGGCATTGCATTTGCCATCGTCGCAACCGTCAGCTTCGGTCTGGCGGCGCTTTTCTCCTTTGGGGTTATTCCGGTCATATACACAATTCGCAAAGTACCGAAGGAACGCCAAATTGGCTGCCTGCTGCGCGGAGTGTTGACTATTGTTATTGGAATCGGAATAACCGGCATTCTCATGGTCTCATTTGTACATTACTCAATATCTCAATCCAAATCGGACGAGCTAGATTTCTGGAGCAATGCCGGCGAATTTGACTTTTACCGAATGCCTTTGGATTATCCCTACGAACTTACAATGGTTGATGTCAGGGACAAAGCGTCAATCGGAATCTGGTCACATGCATCAAACGCCCCTTCCATCAAACAGGACATTCACGGCATTAGGCGCTACTTGAAGCAAGGTCCAATTCTTGTCGGAGAAGAGGACGACTCCCGTTTCGGGGGAACCACAAACAGAAATTGGTTCTGGTTTGACTGCGTTTCTGGCAATGGCATGATCTTTACCAACCGGCAGGAATATATCACTGCCATTGGTCCGTTTGGATTTACCAACGAACCCTCGTTGAAGACTGTAGAAGAGAACTGGGACGAGTTTTGGACCAAAGAATCAAACTGGAAAAGATAAGGAGAGACCAGGCGTTGGAGGCTATCGCTCTTCGCTGCGATCATCACTCAGCCTCAACTTTCGTGTTGTGCATGGAGGGAAAGAATGATCAAAGCGCTTATAAATATATCGGTTGATTTTGACATTGCATCATTGTTGAAACAAGTTCATTTGGAGCCGCATAGTGAGGACGCAATAGCGTTCGAACGCCTTGTAAACCGGGCGCGAGAGGTCGCAAAGCCAAAGGCTTTGTATGCCGAGTCGTTTATTGAAGAGAAGGGAGAGAATACGGTACGGATCGACGGGATCACATTCACAAGCCGTATGTTGAGAGCGAATCTCGAAAAAGCAGAGCGAGTGTTTCCCTTCGTGGCAACCTGTGGACACGAAATGGACGAAGTCCGTTTGCCAAAAGACGAATTTTTAGCAGAGTTCTGGTGGGATACAATCAAGGCTTCTGTCATGGGATACGCAATTCGTCACCTTAACAATCATCTTAAAAACCAATTCCTGCTTTCCAAGACTTCCAATATGAAACCAGGTTCTGGGGACGCAGATGTATGGCCGATACAGCAACAAAAAGAATTGTTTGCGCTTCTCGGCGACGTAAAGAAGATAATTGGTGTTGAGTTGACGCCATCGTCCCTTATGGTGCCCAATAAAAGCACATCTGGAATTCAATTCGCAACTGAAACAGACTTCCGAAGTTGTCAGGTATGTCGGAGGGATAACTGCCCTGGACGAGGCGCTCCGTTTGATCAGCAATTATGGAATTCGATACACAAAGCACAACAAGGCGCTCCATCCTATTCGCGACCTGCGGTCGCTCAAGGATGAGCGCTGACTTTCGATTTCAGAGATGGAAAAGGATCGAAACATTGTCACACTGGCGGTGGCCTTGGTAGCCGGATGGTTTTGTCTCGCCTACGGGTCCGTCCACATCCGAGACCGGACGCCAAAGCCACCGACCGAACTGGATCAGGTCGCCTACACAGCCGCAAAGGAAGGCCTCGCCGGTCAGACAAACGTCCTGAATGCTCTCGTCACGCCACTGGTAAGGTATGAACAGGATCTGGCGGGGCAACGGAACAGACGGATGCGAATGCTTGGCTTGCTTGCAGTGGGTGCGATCGTGACGTTTCGATCTGGCTTCCTCGTGGCGGAGACGTGCGGAAAGAACGGGTGGCGAGGCGGCACGCTGGCCATTCTGTTCGGTCCAGTGAGTCTGGCCTGGGGACTCCAGAGAAGCAGAGGGAGATGAGACGGAATCGAACCAGCGGTCCAACGGTGCGCGCTACCGCGCCCGTGAACCGCTTCGTTAGCCCAAAAGACGCATCTGCCTTGCCAGCATCTACCAAATCAAACCAAAGGAGGAACAAATGAGACTTGTAGGACTCGCAATACTACTCGCTGGAATAGCCATCGTTGTTACAGTCAGTATTGTTTTTTACGAGTGTCCTTTGGGCAAAGCGCAGGAGGGGGGCATGCCGCCGGTTCCCGATTATTCTACGGACAGCGCATGGCTGGCTAAGCCGGAATCCATTGAGAGTCCTGTGGATGTGTTCTATGTCTACCCGACGATCTATGCGGGGACCAATCCGAAAAACATGGATATCTCCGATCTGGCACTCCGGGCCAACGCTGCCGGACTGCTGGAGGCACAAGCATCGGTCTATTCGAAGCACGCCAATCTGTTTGCGCCGTTTTATCGTCAGCAATCGGGCGCGACCCAGAGCATGATAGCAGGGAATGATGGAAAAGACCCCTTTCAAGACACTCTATTCCAAACCGGCGCTAGAGACATTGAACAGGCGTTTGAATATTACTTGAAACATCTCAATCCTCATCGCCCATTTCTGATCGCCGGGCACAGCCAAGGTTCCATGGCACTGATCAACTTGATGAGAAAACGATTTCATGACGAGGATCTGCAAAGACGTCTGGTTGCGGCCTACTTGATAGGATATTCCGTGCCCACGACAGAGCTGGCTGACTATCCATGGATGAAGCCGGCAAGAGGCGAAACAGATACGGGAGTGATCATTAGCTACAACACAGAGGGACTCAATGCCGGGCCTTCCCCTGTTCTGTACCCCGGCAAAGTGGTGCTGATCAACCCGCTGAACTGGAAGACCGATGCCACTCCTGCCGGACCAGAGCTCAATCTCGGCGCAAGATTTTTCAATGATGCCACCGGAGAGCTGATCGAAGAGATTCCCAACTTCACCGGTGCATACATCGACCAAGACAAGAGTGTCTTGATTGTCGAAGACATGAAAACACCGAAGTCGGACAGGATTGACTTGGTGAATCTTGGACGGTGGTCTGAGAGAGTTTATCACCGGTTCGACTATGCCTTCTTTTTCAACAATCTGAGTGAAAATGTTCGCAAGCGGATTGATGCTTACATGGCAGCAAAACAACAATGAAGAAGACTGCAAATGTACCACCTGAATTTTGCGCCGAACCGGCACAAACTTCACCCAAAGGGCCGTGATGACCGCGTAAAACGCGGCCAAACGGGGTTTAACCACGTTAGTTTTGCAGATAACCGGATGGGTTATCTGCAAAACTTCACGTCTTTCGCCAGCGGGCAATGCCCGCTTAGGCGAAAGTGAATATTGCACGATCTTCGTGCAATATTCAGGTACCAGGAGGCTAACAAGACAAATTCAACCGACGCAAAACAACCGGGCGGCTGATTTGTATCGCCAACGCAGGAGTGAATGAATATGCAACAACTATCGCTTCTCTCTCAGGTTGTCCTGTATGTGCTGTTGACCTCCTATGGGTTATTTGCCGTGCTGCTATGGATCATGCAGATCAAGATCCTTCGGGGCGGATCGTTCCAGAATCCCGACGGGTCAAGGGATGATTGGCACGAGCAGAAGATGTTTTATGGAATTGCGTTCGCGGATGCTTTTGTGGCTTGTCCATCAAACATCGCCGGAATCATCCTCGTCTTTCTTTATCCGCGCTGGGGATACTATCTCCTCGCCCTAGTCAGCTTCTGGTGGGTATGGGGCAATGTGATGACCACCGCAACCAGCCTGCGGTTCTACAGCCCAAAGCAAGGCCTCATGGTGTGGTTACTCGGGTATCCCTTCGGCATCTTACTGGGCCTGGGGTATATCGCATGGACCGTTGTCAACTTCGATATCATCTACTTCCCTTAGCCTTGCGGGGTGCAATGGTTTTCGGGACATTGCAGAGCTGCCTGGACAAGAGGGTAAAAGCATGCCGTCACAAACGCAATCTTGGCGTTGTCGCCGCGTTTAACAGCGCATTCCTTTTGGCGGCCGGAGATTACAGAACCATTTCTTGCGCTGACGATATCAACGACGCCGGAAGGATTTCAGACTCCCTGGAGCTGCTGACTTCATCTAAATCAGACATCTTGAGTGCATGCATGCTGAAATTCAATAACCATGGAGAGCCCTTGGGAATCGGCGGCGTCCCCGGCGGTTTTCTCGGCGGCACGCTATTCTTCAGTCGAAGAATAGCGAATGAGATTTATCCCATCCCGGAACACTTGCATTGTACTGACAGATGGATAATGGCCTTAACCTCTTTGCATGGATGGAAACATATCCACAGCAATTCCATTTCTGCATATTACCGGCTCCATGCCCGGAATGATGTGATCACCCCGTATATGAACTTTTCTGAGTACCAAAGCAGGCTAACCAAGTTTTTCCAGAGAGATAATGATTTCTTAAATACCTATTTACATTATGTCAAGGGCAAGCGACTTCCCCTGTCTGAAAAGTCGCTTGCTTCTCTCAATCGCCGAATGCTAATTAATGGATTAATCATCAATCGCCAGCAGCACCCATGGCCTCAGCGCGCCTGGTGCTATTTCAAGGCATTTTCAAACAGCAGGGATTGGTATCGAGGTCTCCTATGGATGTTAAGGCTATCATACCTTACTTATCTGAAAACGATGGGGCATTACCTTGTTGAGAGACTGAAAATGAGAGCCACGGGATTGCAGAAAGCAACTATTCTTAAAACCATGATCACCGGTCAGTCCGGCGCCCGCTGCGCCCCGGCTGATTTTTCCGTTCGCCAGAAGCGATGAACACACGGCTGCGCATAGCCCAAATTCGCGTTGTGCCCGAGAAGGGGAACCTCAAGGCCAACCACGATACCCTGATGACGGTCCTTGGCGATGTCGCCCGGACCCCCGTGGACGTGGTTGTCACTCCAGAGTGCTTCCTGGATGGCTACGTGGCCACCGAGTCGAGCGTGGCGATGCGGCAAATGGAGGAGTACGCCGTGGATCCCTCAGAAAGCGGATACGTGCGCGCGGCGTCAAAATGGGCAGGGGATCATGCGACCTGGCTGATCCTGGGCTGCAGCCGCCGATCTTCAGCAGGGGTGTTCAACACGGCCTTGATCCTCGACCGCAAGGGCGCATTGCGGGGCTGTTATGATAAAGTGCACTGCCAGGCCCACGACCAGAAGTTCCTTCCGGGCAAATCCCTCCCGGTCTTTGACTCCGACTTCGGGCTGTTTGGGGTGCTGATCTGCGCCGACCGGCGCTGGCCCGAGACGGTCCGGTCTTTGGCCTTGCAGGGGGCCAGGATCATTTTCAACCCGACCTACGGCATGCATGACGAACGCAACTTGCACATGATGCAGACGCGATCGTACGAGAGCGAAGTGTTTATTGCCTTCACCCATCCCAGGCAGTCGCTGATCACGGGACCCACAGGGAGCATACTCTGCGACGAGACCACCCGCGGCGTCGGCTATTCTTTGAGCGAACTGGATTTGTCGGAGGTGGACCGCGTGAGACAGAGCGCCTTGGCCCACCTCAGAGACAGGCAACCGCATGCCTACACAGCATGACCGGGAAGTGGCATTTCGCAGCGCGCCCTGCGCGTCGCCTCCGGGCAGGCATCAAACTCATGATCAAACAGGAGACAACCATGTTCACGAAAACCGTGCTGCGCTGGGCGATGGCGGCGATGATCTTGATCGGCGGCGGCCGGGGGACTCGGGCCGCGGATGCCCCCTCGGCACCGACGCGGGCCAAGGCGGACCCGCTGCTGCCCTCGATCGCAATTCTGCAAACGGACAAGGCGCCGGTGGTGGACGGAGCCTTGGACGACCCCTGCTGGGCGCAGGCCGAGGAATCCAGGGTCTTCACCGACGAGTATTCCTTCCCGGTTCAGCTCAAGACCACCTTCCAAGTCTGCCAGAAGGACGACGCGCTTTACCTGGCCATCCGGGCCCTTTACGACGAGAAGAAGCCCGTGAAAACCGGCGGCGGCATCAAGCACGACGGCGCCCTCTGGAACGGGGAGAATATCGAGATCTTCCTGGACCCCGACAACGAGGACACGCCCGGCTATTACCAGTTCGTGCTGACGCCGTTCGACATCACCGGCGACTTCTACAACAATGAACCGCGCGACCCGGAAATCCGTTGGGAACCGAAATACGAGGCCAAAAGCAAGTGGTCGGAGAAGGAGTGGACCATCGAGTACGGGATTCCGCTGGCAGCTTTCGATCGGACCAAGACACTCTATGAGAACTTCGGGCTGAATGTGCACCGGGTGGATGCGGTCTATTGGGGGATCGCGGCCTGGTCGCCGGGACACTCGGAAGGCTTCCACTTCCCCCACAAGTTCGGGGAAGCGCGGGGATTGAAAGGCAAGACGGTGGTTTCGAATGCGCCGGGCTTGTTCCGCTCGCCGTACCTGAAGGTCAATGACCGGGTCATCCGGGCCAAGGCGAACCCGTCGCTCATTCCCGAAAAAAAACCGGCCCTGGTGTCAGGCCCGGAGGTCAAGGTGGCGGGTCATTCGGTGGAAATCGGGTTCGAGGTCAATACGCGCACCGATGTGGCGGTCTGGATTGAGGACACCAAGGGCGAGCGGGTGCGGCATCTCGTGGCGGGCATGCTGGGGACCAATCCGCCGGCGCCGCTGAAGAAGGATGCACTGAAGCAGACGGTGGGATGGGATTCCCTGGACGATTTTGGCAAGAAAGTGCCCGCCGGAGCCTACCAGGTCAAGGTGGGGGTGGGCTCAAAGGCAAAGCTGGACAAGGAGATCGGGCGCAATGAGGCGCCGAGCCAGGTCCATGGGATTGTCGTGGACGACAAAGGGTTCCTCTACACCTGCGAGGGCCAACTGGATCAGTGGTCGCGGGTGAAAAAATACGATCGCGACGGCAAATTCGTCTCCATGCTGCTGCCGCCGCCGGCGGACGCGCCGGTGGAAAAGCTCAAGGGGCTGAACATCATCGATTACGGGCCGGACGGCCAGGTGCGCTTTGGGAGTAAAGGCCTGGCGCAGACCATGCCCCACTTGGATCAGCCTTTTCCCCAGACCCCCCTGGTCAACAGCAAGGGACAGGTCATGTTTGCCGGCTGTGAATACCAGGGAGGGCCGGCGCGTTTTTACAAGATCAATGCCGACGGCAGTCTGCCCGATGATTTCATCGGCCCGTTCATCAAGGACATCAACTGGCTGGTGTACTTCGAGCAGTACGCCAAGCGCTTTCATTTTGCCCTGGATCCCCTGGACGAGAACGTCATCTACATCAGCGGCTTGAAGGAAGAGCATCGCTTGCAGCCGGGCGGCAGCGACGACAACCGCGAGCTGGTCGGCGGGCGCGAGACGTTCTACAACGCGGTCTGCCGGGTCCGCTGGGGTCAGGACGCGCCGCTGGAGACCTTTGTTGGCAAGCGCAACACCCACGGCGTGGAGGGCTCGGACAAGCCGGGTGAGTTCTTCGACCCGCAGGGCATCGCCTTCGACAAGGCGAACAACCTCTGGGTCTGCGACCGCCGTAACAATCGCCTCCAGGTTTTCGACCGCCACGGCAAGTTCCTGCGCCAGATTCCGCATCCCGAGCCCTACAAAATCCTGATTGGCAAAAAAACCGGAAGGCGTTACGTGCTGGGTTTTCCGCCAGCCAACACCACCCCACCCCAGGTCCGCACCCGGAAGGACGATTTTTATGTCCTGGAGCGGGACCTGTCGACCAACGCCCCTCTGCGTTCCTGCACCAACTTGACCTTGGCCGACTTGGGGTGGCCGGCAAGATACAAGGGCGGCTTCACCACCTTCGGCGCCCTTACGATCTACGACGACGGCGAGCATCCGCGTGTGCTGGCCCAAACCAACCTGCTCGGGGGCTGTAACTACTGGTGGGATATGGCGCTGGACGAATCGGGACGCCGGCCGGAACTGGTTGTGCTCTGGACCGGACCTTATATTTTGGAGGGCCACGGCAAGCCCAATCATTCCGGCCAGGCCTATCGCCTCTTGCGCATTGCGGACCTGGGGAATGGCTTCGCGGAACCTAAAGTGATCGCCGGCAATCAGCCCCCGCCGACGCCGGCCTATTACCGGATCGCGGCCGGCTGGGAATCGGACATTATCTGCGCCGGGGTCACCTGGTTTGACGGCAACAGCGGGCGTTGCCTTGGCAGGCGCGCGAATGGCCAGGAGGTGGCCGCCGCGCGGGATGGCCGCTGGGTGGTCCGCACCGCCAACGAGGCCATGATCGTTTTCCCGGAGTCTTGGGCGACGAATCCGGCCGCCGGGGCGGCCCTGACGAACTGGACGTTGCCGACGGTTTGCCTGGATTTCGGCGCGACACGCGGGTTTTGCGTGGCGCCCAACAGCGACGTGTACGTGGCGCGTTACTACCATTGGGGAGACCACCACCTGGGGTATGGGGGTAAGGAAGGGCCGGACTACCACGTTGCCGTTGACCGCTACAGCATTGACGGACGCCTGATTGGGAAGAGGGTTGTTCATGAGCTTTCCGGCGGCGCGCATTCGCCGGCGGTTGATATCAAAGGCAACATCTACGTCTGCGATAATTTCGGGCGCAACCTCGGGCAGTTCTACGAGGAGGACCTTGCCGCCAATCTGCCGTCCTGGGCGCCGGATTACCATATCGACGAGGCGGAATGGGATACCCTGCGTAACGGCAAGAGGGTGTGCGCCGGGTTCCGGAAGTTCGTCCAGAATCCCCTGATCCGGTCCGTGGGCGCCATCTACAAGTTCGGCCCCAAGGGCGGCGGCGTCTTATGGCGCGCGGCCCAGGCTGAGCACCTGCAGCGCCTGCCCGCCCATGCGGCGGAACGCGTCACCTTGGCGGCGGACTGGGAGTATCGCGCGACGCCTGTGCCCAAGCGCCCCGCCACCCACTGGTCGTCCACGTGGCTAAACGATGAAGAAGCGGGCATGTACCCGTGCTGGCTCGAAGGGGTGGAATGGGAGTTTCTGGGCGTCAGTCCGGCTCACGGCCGCTACAATAAATTCCGCGATTCCTGCCCCCTCTTCAACCTGCGGTTCTGCGTGGACGATTTCGGGCGCGTCTACGCGCCGGCTGCGCACCGGTGCACGATCCGCATGATCGACACCGCCGGCAACGAACTTCTGCGCATCGGGCGCTACGGCAACCTGGATTCCGGTCCGAACGCGCGGCTGAAAGAACCGAACATCCCCCTGCGTTTTCCGACTGCCACGGCGCTATCCAAGCGCTACCTCTACGTTGTGGAGAACGACATGCCCCGCATTCTGCGCGTCAAGTTGGGCTACGAACAAGAGCAGGCTGTCGTTGTGGCTGTCCGTTAGCGCGCTGAAAACAAGTCGGTCGCCAGTTTGCATTTCACATCCCGCAGCCAGGGCGCCGGCGCCATGCCGGCGGCAAGCTGGCGGATCGGGGGGAGGCGCGTGTGAAGAAATTCGGTCCGTGGAACGGGGCCATCCCCTGGGTTGGGCTGCCGGCGGCACTGGTGCTGTGGAGCATGCTGCCGCACCCGGCCCGCGGGCAGACGCCTCCCGCGCGCGACTTCGAGGTGACCCTCGATAGCAGGGCCTGGAAATGCCTGCCCATCGTCGAGGAGAGCCGGCTCCGGAGCGCCGACGGCGTGTTTGCGGCGGGAAAATACACGGAAGCGGCGGCGGCCTACGCGGCGTTTCGCGACGAGTTTACGAACTCGGCGGCAATTCCCTATGTGTGGCTCCGTCAAGGCCGCTGCCTGCATCTGGCCGGGCGGCGCCCGGAAGCGCTGGCCATGTATGGGGAACTGCGCCACGCCCACCCTCAACCGGTCGATATGGCGGCGGCGGCGCTGTTCTATAGCGGCCAGGCGCACGCGGAACGCGGCGAAAAGGAGGAAGCGCAGCGCGCCTATGCCGCCTTGAGCGCCCGAGAGGACTACCGGGGGTTGCCTTGCCAGGCGGCCGCCTTGTTTTATATCGGCCAGGCGCACGCGGAACGCGGCGAAAAGGCGGAAGCGCAGCGGATGTACGCCGCCTTGGTCGCCCAAAAGAAATATCGGGGACTGCATTTCTATGACGAGGCCTATGAGAGGTTATTGGAGACGATTCAAGCAGATGCTGACGGGCCGTTGCCCGCCGAAGCCGTCGCCGTGTTGCGGCAGTTTGCCGTCGAGATGCGCGCGCGCCGTCCAGAAGCCGCGTATGTGGCGCTCGGCAGGCTGATACGGCAGCTCGCGTTCGATCGCCCCGACGAGGACGCCCTGCGCCGGTTGTATCTCGAGGCCGGGGGGTTCGGGCGCGTTCCGCTCGCGGCGGGAAGGTTGCGCGGCCTGGGAGATGTGCCGGCGGATTTGCGGCAGCGCTGTGTCGCGCGCGCGACGTATGTGTTCGACGTCAGCTGGCCGGGGGCCTGGCGCGCGGGCGACCTCCACCAGGGACTGTGCCTGCTCTTCAAGGGCACGGACGATGACGGCGACGGGCGCGCGCTGCCGTTGTTGGCCATCGGCACGAATGCCGCTGCCGTCGAAAACCGCGCGGGCGCCGATCTCGAGTGGCTGGTGGCGCCGGATCGCAGCGGACTGTTGGCGCGCCTGACGCGCGACGGGCGCGGCGATGTCGCGGCGCGCCACATGAAGGCGATCTTCGATCTGGCGGCCGCCGGCCTCGATTGGCTTCCGCATGACCGCACGGATCCGCCGGCGATCACCATGGCTTCCGAGCGTCTCTCGCTGGGAATGCGCGGCGACGGTTCAGGGCTCACGAACGTCACGGCCACGCGGCATGAACCGCCGGACGGGAAAGCGGACATCGTGTTCGACCTCGCCTGGACGCATTCGTGGCGCAATGCCACCAACCATGACGCGCTGTGGGTCTTCTTCAAATACGCCCCTGCATGCGGCCCGCCGCCCATGCGGGGATACCGGCAGGCGCGGAAGCATGTGCGGCTGGCGGGGACGGGCCTGAATCCGCCGGGATACTCGCCGGGCCAAGGCGCCGACCTCGAGTTGCTGACGCCGCCGGACGGCATGGGTGTTTTCGCGCGGCGCGCGAGCGCGGGCGAAGGGGATGTGGCGGCCACGCAGGTCCGGGTGGTGTGGGACCTCGCGGGTGTGCCGGAGTCGGCGTTTCCACCGCCCGGCGCCGGCGGCCCGGCGCCGGCTGTCGCCCTTCAAGGATTTGCCGTCGAAATGGCGCTGGTGCCTGAAGGCCCGTTCTGGCTCGGATCGGCATCGAACGAGACCGCTGTGGCTCGTTTCGCCGAAGGCGGCGGCACGCCGGGGGCTTTTCGACCGTTTCGGATCGAGAGCGAAAAGGCTTTGGCCATCGGCGATGCATGCGGCCAACTATGGCAGACCTTGTACCCGGGATCGCTCTGGAAAAAGAACAAGAACCACCAGGGCGGCATCGGCGCGCCGGGACTCCTGCCGGCGGCGTTCCCGAAGGGGTATGCGGCCTTCTACTGCATGAAATATGAATTGACGCAGGGCGCCTATACGGACTTCCTCAACACCCTGACGAAGGATCAGGCGCGGGAGCGCGCCTATCTCGGGCCGCTCCGCGCCGGCCATCGCAACTCGATTCGCCAGGCGGGGGCGTGGGGCTATGTTGCCGATGCGCCGCGGCACGCCGCTAATTTGATCGGTTGGGCCGACCTGACGGCCTGGCTCGATTGGGCGGCGTTGCGCCCGATGACGGAATTCGAATACGAAAAGGCCGGCCGCGGCCCGGAATATCCGGTGGCGGGCGAGAGGGTCTGGGGCACAACGAACATCGTCCCTTTACGCGGTTTGGCGGGCATCGATGGCAGCGGCACGGAGACCCCCCTGCCGATCGAAGCCAACTGCTGTATGGGGCTGAGCGTGTATGTTCCGGCAGGGCCTCGCGGTCCGGTGCGCGTGGACCTCTTCGCGGCCCCCGGCCGCACACGCGAACAGAGCGGCGCAAGTTATTGGGGCATTTTGGGCCTGGCCGGAAATGTCCAGGAGCGTCCGATCTGCGTGGCCAACGAGCACGGACGCGCCTTTACCGGCGCGCACGGCGACGGCGAACTGGATGCCAACGGGCGCGCGGACGCGCCGTGCTGGTGCGGAACCGGCCCAGTGCCCGCGGGCCGGCGCGGCGGGGATTGGCTGCACGGTGTTCCCGGAATGCTCGCCGAGCGCGGCGGGGCCAATTACACGTTTGCGGGCCCCTGCGTCTGCACCGGCGGGCGCGGGGTGCGAACGGTCCCGTGACCGCAGGGCGCGGGCAAGGCTGGCGGCAGGGAGGACAGCACGGGCGGCGCAGACGGTAGCGGTGATATTTCAAACATCAACCAGTGGAGCGCTAACGGGATGCTGACCCGAGGTGGCCTTGGTCGCCTCGTCCATCGCATCCCAGGATGTCGAGTCACGCGACGACCGATTCCGTTCATGCGATGGTCAGTCCAGGAGAAGGAGGAGTTTTGCGAGTTCGAGGTTGACGGCGTTACATTCGTCGCATGGGAACCTTGGGGTGACAATAGCCGTTTCTGGGTTGGACCGAAGACCATGGGCGGCGAGACTCCGCAGTGGAGTCCTGCGGTTGATCACGTCCGGGAGGCGTTTCGGCGGGCTCGGCCGGTGTTCGGGATCATCATGGGCCAACAAC
>CAZVVD010000088.1:0-16036 GCA_964630555.1 uncultured Verrucomicrobiota bacterium
TGTTCGGGTTTAAGGAAAACGTGATCATGGGGCATCTGATTCCCGCCGGGGTCGGTTTTGCCGCCAACCGCCAGATCAAGCTGGTGCCGCTGGCGCCCCCGATCCCGGAAGAGCCGCTGACCCCGGCGGCCGCGAGCGCCCAGGAGAAATTGAAAAAACTGTTAGATTGACCTTGTGCGGGCGGACGCGGCGTGTTAGTGTTGCCGTTTTTTAGCCGGAGGATTGACTGCATGCCAACCATTAACCAGCTGGTCCGACGGGGCCGCCGCCGGCTCCGCTATCGGAGCAAGTCGCCGTCGCTGACCGCGTGTCCCCAGCGGCGCGGGGTATGCCTCGCGGTGCGCGTGCTGACCCCCAAGAAGCCGAACTCGGCCTTGCGCAAGGTCGCGCGGGTGCGTTTGACCAACGGGGAGGAAGTCACGGCCTACATCCCGGGCGAAGGACACAACCTGCAGGAGCACAGCATCGTGCTGGTGCGCGGCGGCCGCGTGAAGGATTTGTCCGGCGTCCGCTATCATATCGTTCGCGGCACGCTGGACAGCGTCGGCGTGGAGGGACGCAAAAAGAGCCGGTCCATGTACGGAGTCAAGCGGCCGAAGGCGGCCGCCAAAGAGTAGGAGCGGCATGGCCAGACGACACAGAGCGCAACTCCGGGCGGTGGCGCCCGACCTGAATTTCAACAACCAGCTGGTCGGCCGGCTGATCAACTGCGTGATGGTCCGCGGTAAGAAGGCCGTGGCCGAGGGGATCGTCTACGGGTTGATGGACTTTCTCAAGGAACAGAGCAAGGAGGATCCGCTGGAGGTCCTGATGCGCGCGATTGACAACATCAAGCCCAAGGTGGAAGTCAAGTCCCGCCGGGTGGGCGGCGCCACCTACCAGGTGCCGGTGGAAGTGACCAGTGAGCGCCAGATGGCCCTGGCCATGCGCTGGCTCATCGGCTATGCCCGGGGCCGCAAGGGCGTGCCGATGGAGCGGGCGCTGGGGCAGGAAATCATGGATGCGTTCAAAAACCAGGGCAATGCCATCAAAAAACGGGATGATGTCCACAAGATGGCCCAGGCCAATAAGGCGTTCGCGCATTACAAGTGGTAGCGCCAGCGGATCTCTTGCCATGGTGACAGTCTTGAACGAGAAGCGTCAGGCTGCAGATCGCCCCGCGGCGCCGCGGGACGCGCCGGGCCGCCGGCGGAACCTGGAGCAGGTTCGCAATATCGGCATCATGGCCCATATCGACGCGGGCAAAACGACGGTCACGGAACGGATTTTGTTTTACACCGGACGGCTCCATAAAATGGGAGAGGTCCACGAGGGGACTGCGGCAATGGATTGGATGGTCCAAGAGCAGGAGCGCGGCATCACCATCACCAGCGCCGTCACCACCTGCGTCTGGCGGGAGCGCCAGATCAACATTGTAGATACTCCCGGGCACGTGGATTTTACCGCCGAGGTCGAACGCTCGTTGCGGGTGCTGGACGGCGCCGTGGCCGTGTTCTGCGCCGTGGGCGGGGTCCAGCCCCAGTCCGAAACGGTCTGGCGCCAGGCGGACAAGTATGGCGTACCGCGGGTGGCCTTTGTTAACAAAATGGACCGGGTGGGCGCCGATTTCGCCGCGGTGGTGCAGGCGATTTGCACCCGGCTGGGCGCCCCGGCGGTGCCGGTCCAGCTGCCGTGGGGCGCCGAGGACGGCTTCCGCGGGGTCATTGACCTGGTGGCGATGAAGGCGGTGGCGTTCGACGAGCAGGATCGGGGGGCGTCGCCGAAAGCCGGCCCCATCCCGGCGGAGTTGGCGGCGGAGGCCGAGCGTGCCCGCGCCGAACTGGTGGAACGCGTGGCCGAGGGCGACGAAGAGGTCCTGGCCGCCTACCTGTCCAGCCCGGATGTCCCCGCCGAGGTGCTGCTCCCCGGCTTGCGCCGCGTCACCTGCCGGCGGCAGCTGGTGCCGGTGCTTTGCGGCGCGGCCCTCCGTAACAAGGGCATCCAGCCCCTGCTGGACGCGGTGGCCGATTACCTGCCGTCCCCGCTCGACGTCCCCCCGGTGAAGGGCGTCCACCCCCGCTCGGGGGAGAGCCTCGAGCGCCTGACGGGGGATGCCGAGCCGTTGAGCGCCCTGCTGTTCAAAATCATACATGACCCCTACATGGGCAAAATGGGGTTTGCCCGGGTCTATTCCGGTTGCCTGAAAAAAGGGCAGAATGTCTATAACGCCCGCTCCGGCCGGCGCGAGCGCGCGCTGCGCCTGCTGCTGATGCACGCCAACGAACACGAAGACGTGGACGCGCTCTGCGCGGGGGACATCGGCGCCGTGGTCGGTCTGAAGGACGCCGTCACCGGCGACACCCTGTGCGCCGAGCACAAGCCCATCGCGCTGGAACGCATCCGTTTTCCCGAGCCGGTGATGGCGATGGCGATTGAGCCCAAGAGTCAGGCGGACCGCGAGACGCTGGACAAGGCCCTGCGCGCGCTGGGCGATGAGGATCCGACTTTTGCGGTGGGCACCAACGCCGCGACCGGGCAATTGATCATCAACGGGATGGGCGAGCTGCACCTCGAGATCATCCGGGACCGGCTGTTGCGGGAGTACCGCGTCCTGGCCAACACCGGGGCGCCCATGGTCGCTTTCCGTGAAACCATCACCCGCCCCGGGAATGGGCGCCACGAGTTCGACCGGGACATCGGCGGCCGCCGCCAGTTCGGGGCGATTGCTCTTTCCCTGGCCCCCGGCGCCCGGCAGGCGGGCAACCGGGTGGAATTCAAGGTGCATCCCGACCTCCTGCCGGCAGTTTTTCGCCCGGCGGTGGAGGCGGGCATCCGGGACGGCCTGGCGACGGGTGTGCTGGGCCATTTTGCCATGGTCGACGTGTCCGTGACCGTCACCGGCGCGGCGTCGCACCCGGTCGATTCGACCGAGGTCGCGTTTCACACCGCCGCGGCCCTGGCCTTTCGGGAGGCGGCCCTGGGGTCGGCGCCGGCGCTGTTGGAGCCCATCATGGCGCTTGAAATTTACACCCCGAGCGAGTTCATGGGGGACGTGCTGGGTGATCTCTCCGCGCGGCGGGGCAAGGTCACGGAGCATGAAAGCCATCCCCCCATGCAGGTCCTTCGCGCCGATGTGCCCCTGGCGGAACTGTTTGGCTATGCCACCACGATCCGTTCGCTGACCCGCGGCCGCGCCAATTACACCATGGAGCCCAAGGTGTTCGCCAGGGTTCCGGAGGACATCCAGCAACGTTTGCTAAGCCGGTGAGTGGTTATGGAAAAACAACGCATACGGATTCGGCTGAAATCGTTTGACTTCCGGGCCTTGGACCAGTCGGCGCTTGAAATCGTCGATACCGCCAAGCGCACCGGGGCGCGGGTGGCGGGGCCGACGCCCCTGCCGACGCGGATTGAAAGCTTTTGCGTCAACCGCAGCCCGCACTGCCATAAGAAATCCATGGACCAGTTTGAAATCCGGACGCACAAGCGGCTGCTGGATATCATCGGGCCGACCGCCAAGACGGTGGACGAATTGAAAAAACTCAACCTGCCGGCCGGGGTGGACGTTTCGATCAAAATTTAGCCGGACCCGATCGCGCCGGCGGACGGATGGAATTTGCCATGCAGGGACTGATTGCCAGAAAAATCGGGATGACCCGCGTGTTTGACCGCGGTCGCCAGGTGCCGGCGACGGTGCTGGAATGCGGTCCTTGCGTCGTCGTCCAGCGCAAGCGTAAGGCCAGGGAAGGGTACGACGCCGTCCAGCTCGGTTTCGGGGCGATCGCCGAAAAAAACGCCTCCAAGCCGGCGCTTGGCCGTTTCCGGAAGATCAACGTCGCCCCCTGCCGGCACCTGGCGGAATTCGCGGTCGCATCGGACTCGGCCTGCAAGGAGGGCGACGTGGCCACCGTGGACCTGTTCAAGGAGGTGTCCTTTGTGGACGTGGTGGGCGTGAGCAAGGGGCGCGGGTTCCAGGGCGTCATGCGGCGCCATCGCATGAGCGGTGGCGTCGTGACGCACGGCGGGCACTCCAAGCGGCGGGTGGGTTCCGTGGGTTGCCGCGAATTGCCGGGGCGCATTCACAAGGGCAAACGCATGCCCGGTCACATGGGCCACGTGCGCGTGACCCAGCAGAACTTGCAGGTGTTGAAAATCATGGCGGCCGACAACGTGCTCCTGGTCTGCGGCTCGGTGCCGGGACCGAACGGGGCGGTGGTCATGGTCCAGAAAGCGCTGAAGAAAGGAAACGGCCCGACATGAGCCGTGTCACGGTGCTGAACAGCCAGGGCCAGCCGGCGGGGGACCTCGAGGTTCCGGACGCGTGGCTGGTGTTGGACCGGGGGCGGCAGGCCCTGCATGAAACCCTGGTGGCGTTTCAGGCAGGGTTGCGCCAGGGCAGCGCGTCGACCTTAACCAAGGGCGAGGTGACGGGCAGCAACCGCAAGCCCTGGGCCCAGAAGGGCTTGGGGCGCGCGCGGGCCGGATACCGGCGTTCCCCCATCTGGCGGGGCGGGGGCGTGGTCTTCGGTCCCAAACCGCGGGACTATGCCCAGCGCGTTTCGCGGGGGGTTTCCCGCCTGGCCTTCCGGAGGGCCTTGAGCGAAAAACTGGCCTCCGGGGCCGTGCGCGTGCTGGATGGCTTGGCGTTGCCGGGTCCGAAAACTCGGGAACTCGCGGCCCTGCTGCGGGCGGCGAAGGTCAGCGGTCCGGTCCTGATTGTGCTTGACAAACCCGATCGTAACGTGATCCTGGCTGCCCGCAATTTGCAGGGGGTTCAGGTGGCCTTGGCCAGGGAGATTCCCGCCTATCAGCTGGTCCGTTACCCGGAGCTGTTGGCGACCCGGCCGGGCTGGGCCGCGCTGGCCGAGCGCCTGAAAACGGCGGCGGAAGGAGCCGGAGGGGCATGAAGGCGGCCGATGTCATTATTCGCACGGTGATTCTTTCCGAGAAAAGCACCCGGGGCATGGAGCAGGCCAATCAATACTGCTTCAAGGTGGACCCGGGGGCTAATAAGCGGGATATCCGCCGCGGGGTTGAGGAGCTGTTCAAGGTCAAGGTCGTCAAGGTCAATACCCTGCGGCGCAAGGGCAAGCGGAAACGCCAACGGACCCAGAAGTACGGGCGGACCACGGGCTACAAGAAAGCGATTGTCACCCTGCGGCCCGGCGATAAGATCGAGATGGTTTGAGGAACAAGGACATGCCGATCAGGACATTCAGACCCACGACCCCTAGCCAGCGCACGGCTTCGGTCTCCACCTTCGAGGAGCTCACGCGGTCGCAGCCGGAGCGGGCGTTGCTGCGCTCCAAGAAGCACAGCGCGGGGCGGAACTCTTCCGGGCGGATCACGGTCTGGCACCGGGGCGGGGGGGTGCGGCGCCTGCTGCGGCAGATCGATTTCAAGCGTGACAAAACAGCGATTCCCGCCAAGGTGGTTGCGATCGAGTATGATCCCGGTCGTTCGGCGCGCATCGCCTTGCTGAACTATGCCGACGGCGAGAAACGCTACATCCTGGCGCCGCTCGGCCTGCGGGTCGGAGCGACCCTCTTGTCCGGCCCCAAGGCGGAGCCCGTTCCGGGGAACGCCTTGCCGCTGGCCGACATTCCGCTCGGGATTCAGGTGCATGCCATCGAGCTTCAGCCGGGCCGGGGGGCCAAGCTGGCGCGCGGGGCGGGCACGGCCGCCATGCTGATGGGCCGCCAGGGCGATATGGCCACCCTCAAGCTGCCCTCCGGCGAAATCCGCCTGGTCAGCGTCCGGTGCCTGGCCACCATCGGGCAGCTGGGGAACGTGGATCACGAGAGCTATCATTTCGGCAAGGCCGGCCGCTCCCGCTGGCTGGGCGTTCGCCCCACGGTGCGCGCGCGGGCCATGAACCCGATTGATCATCCCATGGGCGGCGGCGAGGGCCGATCCACCGGCGGCCACCCGCGTTCCCCCTGGGGGTTGTACGCCAAGGGCAAGAAGACGCGCAAGGTGCGCAACCGCTCGAACCGCTTCATCATTGAACGGAGAAAATAGGCATGGCACGCTCGTTGAAAAAAGGCCCGTTTGTCGATCCGCACCTGATGGCCAAGGTGGAGCGCATGACGCGCTCCGGCGAAAAGCGCGTGATCAATACCTGGTCGCGGCGTTCGCTGGTCATCCCGGAATTTGTCGGGCACACGTTCGGGGTCTACAACGGCAAGACGCATATCTCGGTCTATGTCACCGAGAACATGGTCGGCCATAAGCTGGGCGAATTTTCACAGACGCGTATTTTCCGCAAGCACGGCGTCCACCGGGAAACGGTGTCGACCTTGAAGTAAAGGGTGTTATGAAAGTGGAGGCTGTATCCAGGGCGGTCCGGATTGCGCCGTCCAAGGCGATCCCGGTGGCCCGGAAGCTGAAAGGCCTGCCGATTGCGCGGGCCCTGGCCTTGACGGCGTTCAGCCGCGCCAAGGCTGCGGGGCTGATCCGTAAGACGCTGCAGTCGGCGGTGGCCAATGTCGAGCACAACGCCAAGCTTTCGGCCGAGGCGTTCCGCGTGGACTCCGTACGGGTGGAGCCGGGGCCGGCCATGAAACGGTATTGGTCCCGGTCGCGGGGCATGGCGCGCCCGGTGCGCAAGGCCACCAGCCATATCCGCGTGATTCTGGCGAACGAGTGACGAGGGAAAGGAGCCGCCCCTTGGGTCAAAAAGTCAATCCGATCGGTTTACGCGTGTCCGTCAATAAGAACTGGCGGTCGCGCTGGTACGCGGAGAAAAAGCTTTACGGCGAACGGCTGCAAGAGGACTTAAAAATCCGGGAGCGGGTCCGCCAGCGCCTGGAGAACGCGGCCGTGCCCGAGGTGCTGGTCGAGCGTTACGCCAACCGCGCCCGGGTGACCATTTTTACCGCCCGCCCGGGGATCGTGATCGGGCGCAAGGGCGAGGATGTCGAGAAGCTGCGCGAGGAGCTGGCCAAGATGACGGGCAAGGATGTGCTCATTGATATCAAGGAAATCCAGCGGCCGGATCTCAACGCCCAGCTCGTGGCCGAAAACATCGCCGTCCAGCTCGAGCGGCGGGTCTCCTTCCGGCGGGCGATGAAAAAGGCCATCAAGACCACCATGGACATGGGCGCCCTGGGGATTAAGGTGGCGGTGTCGGGGCGCCTGGGCGGATCCGAGCTGGCGCGGCGCGAAAATTACAAGGAGGGCAAGGTCCCCCTGCACACCCTGCGGGCCAACGTCGATTTCGGTTCGGTGGCGGCGCGAACGGTGGCCGGCAAGGTCGGGGTGAAGGTCTGGATCTGCAAGCCCGCGGAGGCGGAGTCGGAAACCAGGGGGGGACGCCGTGCCGCTGTTTCCTAAACGGGTCAAGTTCCGCAACGTGCAGCGCGGCAGCTACAAGGGTGGCGCCACCTCGGGCGCGACCTTGGCCTTCGGCGAATACGGGCTGCAGGCCCTGGACCGCTGTTGGATCAAGGCGGTCCAAATCGAGGCCTGCCGGGTGTCGGTCAACCGCCACCTGCAGCGCAAGGGCAAGGTCTGGGTGCGGATTTTTCCGGACAAACCCATCAGCAAGAAACCCCTCGAGACCCGGATGGGCAAGGGGAAAGGCGACCTGGATTGCTGGGTGGCGGTGGTGCGGCCCGGCCGGATCCTGTTCGAGATTGACGGTGTCAGCGAACGGGTGGCGCGGCAGTCGATGCGCCTGGCGGCCGCGAAGCTGCCCATCCGGACGCGGTTCGTGCTGCGCCACGGCGGCGTGTGAGGCGGGGTCTGATGAAAGCCAAGACATTGCGGGAATTGGCCGGCGATGAGCTCGAGCAAAAGCTCCTCGAACTGCGCCGGGAACATTTTGAGGCGCGCCGGGTCAAGGTCACGGGCAAGGTGGAAAACCCGTTGAAGTTGAGGTTGTTGCGCCGCGACATCGCCCGCGTTCGCACGCTGTTGAGGGAAAACAAAAAGGCGTAAAGGAAACCCGAGCATGTCCGAGACCGACAGCAGGCGCCCCCGGCGCAAACAGCGCGAGGGCGTGGTGGTGAGCGACGCGATGGACAAGACCATCGTGGTCCGGGTGGAGCGCCGGGTAAGGCACCCGGTCTACGGCAAGGAACTGACGCTCGCCAGCAAGTTTTACGCGCACGACGAGCAGAACGCGGCCAAAGTCGGCGACCGGGTGTGCATCGTGGAGACCCGCCCCCTGAGCCGGCTGAAGCGCTGGCGGCTGGCGGAGATTGTCAAAGCGGCGGCGCAGCCGCCTTCGGCGACGGAGTAGGCGATCATGATCACCGAGGAAACCGTGCTGACCGTGGCGGACAACACCGGGGCCCAGAAGGCCAAGTGTTTCCGCATCCTGGGCCAGCGCAAACGCTATGGCCACTTGGGCGATCTGATCCGGGTCGCCATTCGCGAGGCGCGCCCAGGCGGCCTGGTGAAGAAAGGGGAGGTGCGCTTGGCGGTGATCGTGCGCACCCGCAGCCCGATCCGGCGGGCGGACGGTTCGCAGCTGCGCTTCGACGGCAACGCCGTGGTTCTGGTGGACGACAAGATGAATCCGCTGGGGACGCGTATTTTCGGACCGGTGCCCCGCGAACTGCGCGACACGCCCTTCGCCAAAATCATCAGCCTGGCGCCGGAGGTATTGTAGCCATGGGCAAGGGCCTGCATATCCGCCGTGATGACGTCGTGGTCGCCCGCTCGGGCGCGTCCGCCCCGGGCGGTAAAACGGGCAAGGTGCTCCAGGTGTTCCCCGGCCGCGGCCGGGCGATCGTGGAAGGCTTTAATTACATTCATAAAACCCTGCGCAAGTCCCAGGACAATCCCAAGGGCGGCATCGTGCGCAAGGAAGCGGCCGTGGCGGCGTGCAACCTCATGTTGTACTGCCCGCAGTGCAAAAAAGGCGTGCGGGCGCGCCGGGCGGCGGACGAGCGGGGCCGGCGCCTGCGGGCCTGCGTCAAGTGCGGTTATCATTTTGACAAGTAGGACTTTATGGCGCGTTTACGGGACAAGTACAGCGCGGAAGTGGTGCCGGCGCTGAAACAGCAGCGGGGCTATCGCAACCCGATGCAGGTGCCGTGCATGGTCAAGATCGTGGTCAACATGGGCTTGAACTCGGCCCTGGAAAAGGACATGCTCAAACCCTTGCTCGCCGACCTGGCCAAGATCACCGGCCAGGCTCCCGTGGTGCGCAAGGCGCGCCAGAGCATCGCCAATTTCAAATTGCGCCAGGGGATGCCGGTGGGCGCCATGGTCACCCTGCGGGGCGCGCGGATGTACGAGTTTTTCGACCGCCTGGTCAACACCGTCATGCCGCGCTTGCGGGATTTCCGGGGCGTGCCGGCCGACGCCTTCGATGGGCGGGGCAACTACAGCCTGGGCTTCGGCGAGCAGACGATTTTTCCGGAGATCAACGCGGACGAGGTCAAGAAGGTGCAGGGGATGAACATCACCATCGTCACCACGGCGCGGACCGATGGCGAGGCCAGGGATTTACTGCGCTTGATGGGCATGCCGTTTGCGTCGGCGGGGAACCGCCCCGCCTAAAGGGAAGAGGAGGTCGGAGCTTGGCTAAACGATCGTTAATGGTCAAAGCGGAACGCAAGCCCAAGTTCGGCACGCGGGCGTACCGCCGCTGCCGTCAATGCGGCCGCGCCCGAGGGCATATCCGGAAGTTTCAACTCTGCCGCATTTGCTTCCGCGAATTGGCGTTGGTGGGCCATGTTCCGGGGGTCATCAAGGCAAGCTGGTAGGCGGGCTATTATGAATCAGACAGATCCGGTCGGCGATATGTTGACGCGCATCCGCAACGCGTCCATGGCGAAGCTGGAGGTGGCCAACATTCCCTTCTCCAGGCTCAAGGCCGCCGTGGCTGCCATTCTCAAGCGCGAGGGGTTTATCCGGGATTTCACCTCCGAGGGCGGTCCGGTCGGAAAGCGCCTGCGGGTCTATCTGAAGTACGGGGCCGACCGGGAACCGGTGATCCGCGGACTGCAACGGGTTAGCCGGCCGGGCTTGCGGCGTTACGTGTCGTTCCGCGATTTGCGGCCCGTGTTGAGCGGGACCGGAGTGGCTATCCTCAGCACCCCCCGGGGGCTGCTCACGGACCGCGAGGCGCGGAAATACCGGGTCGGTGGGGAATGGCTGTGCCGGGTCTGGTGAACGGCGGGGATGGGAAGGAATAGGAGCATGTCGCGAGTCGGAAAACAGCCTGTGAGCATACCGACCGGGGTGGAGGCCGCGATGTCCGGCGCCGTGTTGTCGGTCAAGGGGCCCAAGGGGGCCTTGAGCCTTTCCATTCCCGCGGAGCTCAAGATCGATCTCGGCAAGGGGACCCTGACGGTGGCGGTTGCCCGGCCGTCTCCGGACATCGGTTCCCTCCACGGTCTTTACCGCAGCCTGGTGGCTAACATGGTGGCCGGTGTGGCCAGGGGGTACGTCAAGGAGCTGGAAATCCAGGGCGTCGGGTTCAAGGCGTCGGTCCAGGGAAGGACGATGATGTTTTCGCTCGGGTTCGCCCGGCCGGTTGAACGGGAAATACCGGAAGGCGTCGAGGTCAAGGTCAGCGATGGGGTCAATCTGGTGGTCAGCGGGGCCGATAAACAGCGGGTGGGGGATGTGGCCGCCGGCATTAAGGCCCTGTTTCCGGCCGAGCCTTACAAGGGGAAGGGAATCCGTTTCAAGGGCGAGCACGTTCGCCGCAAGGTCGGCAAGACGGTGGCGTGAGGTTGCCTGCAATGCCGGGAAACATGCCGTCCTGCCGCGGGGCGATAGGGCGGAGCATTCAGCATGCCGGTGGGTCAAGCGATGAAAGTTAAAACCAGGCTCGATTATCTCAGGCGGCGGCACCGGCGGCTCAGGAAGCGGGTGGCCGGCACGGCCGAGCGGCCGCGGATGTGCGTGCGGGTGTCGAACCGGCATGTCTATGTGCAGTTCATCGATGACGACCGGGCGGTGTCCCTGGCCGCGGCGACGACGGCACGGGGGGAGGCGCCGGTCAAGCTGAACGTGGCGGCGGCGCGGGTTTTGGGCGCGAAAGCGGCCGAACTGGCGCTGGCGAAAGGCATTCGCCGGGCGGTGTTTGACCGTGGCGGCCACAAGTATAACGGCCGAGTGAAGGCCATTGCAGAGGCGGCTCGCGCCGCCGGAATCATCCTATGAGCCCTGATATCAAAGTCCAGACGGTGCCCGATTTTATGGAAACCGAGGCCGATGCGTCCCGGGAACTGGAAGAGGTCGTGGTGCGGATCAAGCGCTGCTCCAAGGTGGTCAAGGGCGGTCGGCGGATGAGTTTCAGCGCCGTCGTGGTCATGGGCGACCAGCACGGCCGGGTCGGCTACGGCCTGGGCAAAGCCAACGAGGTGGCCGACGCGATCCGCAAGGGCGAAGATATCGCCCGCAAGTCGCTGTTCCGGGTCAAGCTCAAGAACGATACCATCCCGCACGAGGTCATCGGCAAGTATTCGGCCTCGATCATCCTGCTGAAGCCCGCCGTGGCCGGTACGGGCGTCATCGCCGGCGGCGCCGCGCGCTCGATTCTCAAGTTGGCCGGCGTACGCAACATACTTTCCAAGTCCTTGGGCAGCAATAACAAGTGGAACGTGGTGCATGCCACGGTCGCGGCCCTGAACCAACTGCGGACGGACGAGGAAGCCAGCGCTTTGCGCGGGCTGACCCCGGAGGCGGGGTGAGCCGGGGAAGGCGCCCGGTGGCGACGAAAGGGTGTGAGGTCCCATGACCAGTTTGCATTCTCTGAGTGTGACGCCCGGCGCGAGGCGCCCCAAGATGCGGGTGGGCTGCGGCCGCGGCTCGGGCAAGGGGCGCACCTGCGGCCGCGGGCACAAGGGCCAGTACGCGCGTTCCGGCCATAAGCATAAGCCGGCCTTCGAGGGCGGCCAAATGCGCCTGATCCGGCGGTTGCCGAAACGGGGGTTCAACCAGGGGCACAAGGTGGTGTTCCAGGTCGTGCCGGTGGAGGCGTTGAACCGCTTTGAGAACGGGGCGGAGGTCACGCCGGATCTGCTCAAGCGGTCGGGCCTGGTGCGGGGCAAGGCCGCCGCGGTGAAAATCCTGGGGGATGGCGAACTGGCGCGCAAGCTGGCCGTCAAGGCCCAGGCCTTCAGCCAGAGCGCCCGGGACAAGATCGCCGCGGCGGGCGGGTCCTGCGCGGTTATCGAGTGACCCGATGCTATCCGCGTTTGTCAATTCCTTCAAAGTCGAAGAGCTGCGCAAGCGGCTGTTTTTTACCTTCGGGGTGGTGTTCCTTTGCCGCGTGGTCAGCGTCGTGCCGACCCCGGGCGTGGACGCGACCCAGCTGCAGGCCCTGATCCAGACCATTTCCCATCAGGTCGGCGGCGGCATCCTGGGGCTGGTGGACCTGTTCAGCGGCGGGGCCATGAGCAACTGCGCCATCGGCGCCCTGGGCATCATGCCCTACATCAGCGCTTCGATCATCCTCCAGCTCATGACGGCCGTGACCCCGGCCCTGGAGCGCCTGGCCCGCGAGGGCGACGTCGGCCGCCAGAAGATCACCCAGTACACCCGGTATCTCACGGTAATCATCTGCGTGATCCAGGCCTACGCGATGGCGGTGGCCCTCCAGAATCCGGCGGCCCTCTTTGGCCGCGAGATGGGGCCGATCGTGAGCATGGACAGCGTCTGGGGGTTCCGCCTGCTGACCGTGATCACCATGACCACCGGCACGGTGATCATGATGTGGCTGGGCGAGCAGATCACCCAGAGCGGCGTCGGCAACGGCATTTCGCTGATCATCACCGTCAACATCATCAGCCGCCTGCCCGGGGCCGTCCAGGCCATGATCCGGATGTTCCGTCCCGGCGCGGGGCTCGAGGCTCAGTTCTCGGTCTTCCACCTCGTCGGTTTGCTGCTGCTGATGTTCCTGGTGGTGGCCGGGACGATCGCGGTGACCCAGGCCCAGCGCAAGATCCCGATCCAGTACGCCAAGCGCGTGATCGGGCGCAAGGTCTACGGCGGCCAGAGCACCTTCATGCCCCTGCGCGTCAACTACTCGGGCGTGATGCCGATCATTTTCGCCTCGGCCATCCTGATGTTCCCCCAGAAGATCCTGCAGATGATCCCGGGGGCGTTCTTCCAGTATCTGGCCGCCAAGTTCGCCATGGACCAGGGGCTCTACATGGTGCTCTATGCCCTCATGATCCTGTTCTTCTCCTATTTCTGGGTGGCCACGGTGTTCAACCCCGTCCAGATCGCCGACGACCTCAAGAAGGCCGGGGGCTATGTGCCCGGCATCCGGCCGGGAACGCCGACGGCCGAGTTCCTCGACCGCACCATGACCCGCATTACCCTGGCCGGCTCGATTTTCCTGACGATCATCGCGGTGATTCCCACCATCATGGCCCGTCAGCTCAACATCCCCTGGATCGTGGCCTCCTTTTTCGGCGGCACCAGCCTGCTGATCGTGGTGGGGGTGATGCTGGATACTATGCGCCAGGTCGAGTCCCACCTGATCATGAGGCACTACGACGGTTTCCTCAAAAAGGGCCACCTGCGCGGGCGGCGGTAACCATCCGTGGTTTCGGTTGCGGAGGGATGGCCGCGCACGTGATTTTCAGGTTTTGAAAGGCGTGGCTTGGGCATATATTTGTCGGACGGGCGCGCCCCCGGAAAGAAAGCGCGACCTACGAGCCATCTTCATGGCCGGAGTGGTCGTCGACAACAACACCACCACCCGCAATGTCCATCCGGAAGACTGCGATGCGCTTGCTCAATCCACCTTCGATTGCATCCGGACTGAAAGCGTCTGGGCCGGCGTCTGACGGCTCGCCTATCTGGATCAGGATCAGGGCTCCGGCGGCGCCTGTTTCGGCGAGGATATGGGGCATTTTTAGGCGGGAGGGTTGAGGATGGGCATCAGCGCTATAATCCTGCTGGGAGCGCCGGGGGCGGGCAAGGGCACAATCGCCGAGGGGTTGGCCGCGGCCAGCGACTACGCCCACGTGTCGACCGGCGACATGCTCCGCGCGGCGATCCGGGAGGGGACGGAGCTGGGGCGCGCCGCCGAAGGATTCATGAAGCAGGGCAACCTCGTGCCCGACGACCTGATCGTGGGCATGGTGGTCGAGCGCCTGCGCCGGGGACCCGCGGAGGGGCGCTACCTGTTCGACGGCTTTCCGCGGACCGTGGCCCAGGCCGAAATGCTGGACCGGCATTTCGGGGAACTGGGGGCCGCGCTTGCGGGCGTGTTTCTGCTCGAAGCGCCCGCGGACGTGATCCTGGACCGGCTCACCGGCCGGCGAGTCTGCCGCCAGTGCGGGGCGGTTTTTCATGTCCGCAACATCCCGCCCAAGCGGGAAGGGGTCTGCGACGCCTGCGGCGGGGCGCTGGTCCAGCGGCCCGACGACCGGCGGGAGACCATTGAAACCCGCCTGGAGGTCTATCGCCGGCAGACGGAACAGCTGATCGGGTATTATGAGCGCAGGGGAGTCCTGACGCGGGTGGATGCATCGCAGTCCAAGGAGGCGGCCATCGGCGCCATCCGCAACGCCCTGGCGTCGGCTGCCGGCGGGGCGGTATGATCCCTGTCAAAACGCGGGATGAACTGGAGCGCATGCGCCGGGCGGGCCGGATCACGGCGCAGGTCTGCGACGCCTTGGCCCGGAGCGTCATCCCTGGCATGACCACCGCGGAGCTGGACCGGCAGGCGGCGCGGATGATCGCCAGCCTGGGGGCGAAGAGCGCGTTCTTGGGCTACCGGGGGTTTCCGGCCTCGATCTGCGTTTCGGTGAACGAAGAAGTGGTTCACGGGATTCCGGGCCCGCGGCGCATCCGGCTGGGTGACATCGTCAGCTTGGATGTCGGCGTGGAGTGTGGCGGTTTCTTCGGGGACATGGCCACGACGGTCATGGCGGGGGTGTCGGACCCGGACACCCTCCGGCTGGTGGCCGTGGCCCGCCAGGCGCTGGACGCGGGCATCCGCCAGGCCCGGGCGGGCAGGCGGCTGTCGGATATTTCGGCCGCCATCGAAGGCGTGGCCGCGGGGGCCGGCTTTTCGGTGGTCCACGATTTTGTGGGGCATGGCATCGGCCGGGCCATGCACGAGGATCCGCAAATCCCGAATTTCGGCCCCCCGGGCCGGGGGCCGATGCTGAGGGAAGGCATGACCCTGGCGATCGAGCCCATGCTGAACATGGGCGGATCGGGCGTCGAGGTGCGCGAGGACCGCTGGACCGTGGTCACGCGCGATCGCCGGCCGTCGGCGCATTTCGAACAGACGGTGGCGGTGGGGGCGGACAGCGCGGAGATCCTGACCTGTGCGGTCGAAAAAAGAAATAATTGAGCTGGACACCCGGCTGATCAGTGTGCTAAATAAAAAAGTTTACGTCGCGGAATTGGAAAACGGCCATCGCCTGCTGGCCCTGGTCGGTTGCCGGGGAGGGCTGGGGCCGGGTTGCCCAAACGCGCTGGGGGTCGGGGACTGGGTGGTCGTGCAAATGCACCCGGGCGACATGGACCGAGGTTGGGTGGTTCGGAAAATGCGCCTCAGGGCGGAGGCTTCCAAGGACTTCAGCGGAGAGGTTTCGGCATGAAGGTGAAGAGCTCGGTCAAACGGATTTGCGAACGCTGCAAGATCATCCGCCGCAAGGGGGTGGTGAAAGTCATTTGCGCTAACCCGCGCCATAAACAGCGCCAGGGATAGGAGAAGGGGACATGCCCAAAATACTCGGTATTGATATTCCCGGCAACAAGCGGATCGAGTATTCGCTGCGCTACATCTACGGCATCGGATTGTCCCGCGCCCAGGAAATCGTCGCCAAGGCCGGCATCGATCCGGCCAAGCGGGCGGACAACCTGACGGCCGAGGAAATGGCGCGGGTGACGGGGATTGTCCAGGAAGGTTATGTCCTGGAGGGCGACCTGCGGCGCGAGGTGACCCAGAACGTCCGGCGCCTGATCGGGATCCAGTCCTACCGCGGCATCCGCCATCGCAAGGGGTTGCCCGTCCGCGGCCAGCGGACCCACACCAACGCCCGGACGCGCAAGGGCGTGCGCCGCACGGTCGGAGTGATCCGGGTCAAGGAAACGCGGGCGGATATGGCGGCCAAGGACAAGG
>CAZVVD010000089.1:0-4048 GCA_964630555.1 uncultured Verrucomicrobiota bacterium
TGAAGAAATATGTTAGCCGATCCCCTCAAAGGGAATTATCTTGGACAGCAGTGATTATTCGCCATTCTTGCGTTTGTATGCTCCACACCTTTCGGCGAGATGACACCTCGGATTCTCCGGCTTTTCAAACCACTTGAAGGCATCGCACCGTCCACTGTTGAAATCGACAGCCTCGCTTGGCTTGACAAATCGTGAGTATATGCGCCCCCCGAAGATTCCGCACATCTGCCACACTTCCTCATCCACAAGCGTGGTGTTGAGATGGGCGAAGATGGCACCAAGAAACTGATTCACCTGAGTTATCAATTTCTCGATATACGACAGGATGTCTTCAATGACAAGCGCCTTGTCCCCATCGGTTAGTCCAGCGTGAATGTAGAACAGCTTGCCAGTCGCTTTGTCTACGTGGCATAAACCAATGTCAGAATGTGTCAGCGCATCTCGCAATCTGAGAATATCGGGATACCAATCCGAGGACTTGAATGCTTTTCGAATGGCTTCTGGCACTGTGTCTGCCACCTCGTCATTCTTGCAGGCTTGGAATAACTTGCGCGTGGATCTCTTCACGCCCCGTTGTTTTGCGTATATGAACGTCACAATCTTTCTGGTGCAGTCAATCGACGAGTAAATATCAAGGATTATGGACTCTATGATGGCGGAAAGTTCTTTGCCTCGACATGCTGGCGTGTAGCCCGTTGCCTCAATCTGCTCGCGGTCTTCTTGCAGGAGCGGCACATGGCCTTTGGCTACTTGGAGAAGCAGCGCCGCTTTATGAAAATGATTCGCCGCGCCGGGCAGGGCTCTCTGCGTATCTTTATCGAATGTGTAGGTCTTCGAATAGAAACGTTGGAAGCGTTCAAGGGTTCCCCAACGTTCGGGCGTAAACACGAGCGCTATGCATTCATTCATGTTCATATCTTGATTGACGAACGTCCCAGCGTGTCCGGCGGGGTACTGTGTGCAGGCCATGCCGGGAAATTCGGCGCTCAGATCAATCTTTTGCCTTAGCTTAACTCGAGTCCATTCATTTATGGTAGTCCCAACGTATTTTTGAGTACTTGCTTAAGGAGTTCTTCAAGTAGCGAGATAGTCACTTGAACCCCCGCCTTTTTGATTCTTTCGCCCGCCGTCTTCCATGCCGTTTCGTTTTTGGCCACGTCAAGGAACTCATGCCCCGCCCATGTCAAACGTGTAAATATCACAGACGTCTCTTCGCCATTTTGGTCTTTAATCGTTGTGCCATGAATAAACCCGGCTTCGATGAGCAGAGCCAGATGATAAACCTGTTGCTTCTCCGTGAACTTACTAAGGTCTGGCTTTGGTTCTTCACCCTCAACTTCGATCAAAAGAAGTCGAATCAAATCCATGTTTCGTTTCATTTTGCTCCCTCCACTATCCGGATTTCATCTTCCGTCAATCCGTAAAGCTCATAAACCAAGGCGTCGATTTGTTTGTCGGTGGCGGCGATCTCACGCTCCAGGCGGGTCTTTTCATCCGGGGTCTTGGCGCCCGGGAGTTTCTTGTGCAGGCGGATTGTCTCCTCAACTATGGTGATAAGAGCGTTAACCTTTGACGGCCCAGCCTGCTCTAGCGGGACAATTGGCACGGTCTCGATATATTGCTTTGAGAACTTGATGTACCCACCGCGCAAGTATGTGCTCTGCGCCTTGACGATCCAGCCGAATAGCGCTGAGTTCATAATCCCGAGAAGGTACTTAATGGAAAATGCCGGGTCTTTCGGACGGATTCCATAAAACGGACCGCTTCCGCCGCCGGTCATGTAAAGCCCTTGGTCGTCGAAAAGAACGGTCGGTCGTTGTGCCGTAACCTGAATGATGAGTTTCGCGGTTTCCATCTGGGTCAAGTTCTGCGACCGCCCGAAAGCGTACCAGCGTTCATGCCGCCACTTGCCGCGCTCCCGGTTCATGAGTTCCTCACGACGTTTGGTGAGATATGCCCATCCCTTCGGATAGTTTTTCTTCAACGTGTCAGCCGAAGTCAATTCCGCTTTTGCGTCCTTGATATCATAGGGGAAAATAATCTTTGCGGAAGGTACGGGCGAAGTGTATGCGGTCAAGTCCCCTGTGAGCAGGAAGGGCCTTGCAAGTCCTTTCTCAATGTCCGTACTCGGGGTGACAACGAAAACCTTGTCGGCGCCGGTGACAAGTCCCTGAAAGATGTGGGCCACGTCTCCGAGTTTAGTGCTGATATCATGAACGCGGCGCAATGTGGCGGCACCAGCGCCAACCGCGAAATTCCATTCCGACGCCGTGATGGTTTTGGCGGAGATCTGGCCTGCGGTGGTGGAAACGGACTCAGAGCCGCTTGAAAGAGAACGCGACGAGGGCGTCGCGTCTCCTTTCCATGAATCCAAATCGGCCACTTTGACGAAATGGCAGTCGGAGGCGCCGGCTTTATCCAGGAACAACAGGCAGGTGTAGGTGGTGGCGCCGGAGAAGACCTGCTGATCGCCGAAATGAACCACGTGGGCCAGGTGCCGGCCCTCGGAAATAATTCCGCGCAGGGCTTCGCCATACTTTGCGTTGAAGAACTTGTGCGGGAGAATGAAGCCCATCCGGCCTTTCCAATTCAGCAGGCTTAACGCCTTTTCTACAAAGACAACGTAAATATCGTAGTTGCCCGCAGCCGCCGACTTGTAAAGCTTCTTGTATAACTCGACTTCGATCGGCGCCCATTCTTTCATCGCCTGGATGCGAATATACGGCGGGTTGCCGATGATGGCGTCAAACCCTCCTGAACGCAGGATATCGCCGAAGCCTTGGTTGTCGTCGGTCCAGTCGAAGGCGTTGATGCGGTATTTATCGTCCTCGCCCAGCAGGGGCAGGTGCTGGTCCCGGTAAAAGTTCGGGCCGATGAGGGAGTTGCCGCACTTGATGTTGGCGGACAAGTCGGGGAGGGCGCGCTCGCGCCAGAGGGTCAACTGACTGCGCAGGCTGTCCTGGTTCTCGTTTTCCAGCACTTTGAGGAGCAGGGAAAGCTTGGTGACCTCGACGGCCTGGGGATCAATGTCCACGCCGTAAATGTTGTTGAGCAGGATTCGTTTCTTCTCAAGAGTGGTCAGAAGGTAATCACCGCCTTGACCCTGGTACATGACGGGCAAGTCGGTTTTCCGGCGACGCTGGCCGGCTTCCGGCGGAATGGTCGGGATTTTGCCGGTCTTTTCTTTTTCGGCGAGATAGACCTTGAGATGCCAGTCGAGCAGGTATTGATATGCGCCCAGCAGGAAGGAGCCGGACCCGCAGGCGGGATCGAGGATGCGGAGACGGGAGGCTTCGGCGGGGGTCAGGGTTTTCTGGGTTGAGGAACCGCGGTCAACGCCCGCGGCGACCGCAGGGGATCGCGGCGCTTCTTCGCCCGCATTCGGGACGGGTGCGGCCGCGCCGGCTTTGTTATCTTTGGTTGAAGACGTGTCACCCAGCAGGCGGCCGACGGTGTTCTTGACGATATAGTCCACGATGTAGCTGGGGGTGTAATAGACGCCGCCGGCTTTGCGGACTTCGGGCTTTTCCTCGATTTTGGCCTGGTGTCCGGCGGTGAGCCGGATGACCTTGCCCAAAAACTGCTCATAGACATTGCCCAGGATTTCCGGGGGCAGGATGCGGAATTCGTAGGGCGATTCGGGATAGTAGAGGCCGGATAGAATGCCCTTGAGCACCTTGTCGTCGATCTCCAGACGGGGCGTCAGTTCGTCCGGCAGGCGGGCGCGGTCCTGTTCCGGCTCGAAGTGGAACAGCCCGGAATTGTAGCGCTCGTCCGCCTCGCGGTAAATTTGAACCAGGCGCGGGTAGATGCGCGGGCCGCCGCACAGGGCCTGCAGGCGGCCGTAGGGCTCGATCCCGCGATCCTCGCACATGCGCAGGAAGATCAGGCGGTCGATGGTCGCCTGCACGGCAAAGTTGAGTTCCCGGTCCGTGAGCCTGGGATTACGCAAGGCGATGTTCCGGGCCAGCGCGTCGCGCCAGCCCTCGATTTCCTTCAGAAATTCGGTGTCCACCTCGGCGGTGCCGCGTTTGCCGCCGGTGGACTC
>CAZVVD010000089.1:4148-15772 GCA_964630555.1 uncultured Verrucomicrobiota bacterium
TCCTCGTGGATGACATCCCGGTAGGCCATGGCGTAGCCGGCCTTGTTTTCCACATCCCAGCCCAAGGCGGACCAGAAGGGGTTGATCAATTCGACCCGCAGCTCGGTTTCGTTGTATTGCGGGCTCTTGTAGGCGGCCAGGTTCTGTGAAAACCGGGCGACGAGCTGTCCGATGATTTCGGGAAGGTCACCCACAATGCCTCCGGGGTTGGAACGATATAATTCTTGGTGTGGATTCTATCGGCGCCGCGCGGGGTTGGCAATCGAATAAGCGGCCGGTCCTGACCGGCTCATGCGGGTTCGACCCGCAACCCGAATTTTACCGCGGATGACACTAATTTCACTGAGGTTGAAACCCTGATGCGCATGATGCCTAGACCCTCTAGGTATCAGACTCGGAATTGGACAAACCGCCCGACGGTATGCTATACACGGCGCCAGGCGTGAGGCCGCCCGGGTCGACCAGCCAAGCCCTGGCCCCTGCCGATCGCCGGCCGACATCCAACGGGGAGAGAACGCATGCATTTCAAGGTCATCGGCTGTCATGTCCTGCGGCGCGAGCTCTACGCCTGCGCGGCCCGCTCGCCGCACCTGGTGGACGTCACCATGCTGCCCCAGGGCCTGCACGAGGAGCCCGACCGGCTACGGGAGGAGGTCCAGCGCGAGATCGGCGCGCCGCCGATGCCGCCGCGCGGCTACCACCACGAGCTGTGCGAGGGCATGATCGACGCCCACCGGCCCTTCGACGCCGTCCTGCTGGGCTATGCCCTGTGCAGCAACGGCACGGCCAACCTGAAGGCCGGGAGCTGTCCGCTGGTGATCCCGCGGGCGCATGACTGCATCAGCCTCCTGCTTGGCTCGGCCGCCCGCTACCGGGATTACTTCGACAAACACCCGGGCACCTACTGGTACAGCAGCGGCTGGATCGAGACCTGCCTCATGCCCGGCAAGGAGCGTTACCAGCAGACCCTGGCCGCCTATGCCCGCCAGTACGGCGAGGAGAACGCCAAGTACCTCATGGAACTGCAGTCCGACTGGTACAAGGCCTACCGCCGCGCGACCTACGTGGACTGGGGGTTCCCCAACGCGGCGGGGGAAAAGGAGTTCACCCGCCGCTGCGCCGCCGAGCTGGGCTGGGATTACGACGAGCTGCCCGGCGAGGACGGCCTGCTCCAGCGCCTGGTGGACGGCGTCTGGCCGGAGGACGAGTTCCTCGTCCTCCAGCCCGGCCAGGTCTCCGAGGCCGATCCCGCCAGCGCCGGCATTCTGAAAGCAAAAGCCGGATGAGAGCGCCCCGCTGACTGTGCTCACGCGCCCCAACGCGAGCCCGGATGCCATGCCATGGCATGCCATGAAAAACCCTATGGACAGGCGGCTTGAAAAGCAGCTGTCCGATCGGGCGGTAGCCATCGGTCGGGAAGGCGATGTCGCTGCGTTCGGGGAACTGCTGGAGTTATTGCGTTCTTCCTCGGCCAATGCGCGGCGGCTGGCGGCCTCGGCGCTGGGCAAGCTCGCCTGGATGGGTGTGGACCAGGCGGCAGCGGTGGCCGCGCTGGCCCCGATGGCGCGACGCGATCCGCATCCGCAGACGCGGCAATACGCCATCAAGGCCCTGAAGGCCTATGGCGCGGCCGCCGGCGCCTGCCTGAATGATTTGCGCGACCTGGCGGCCAATCCATCCGAAAAGGATTACCTTCGCCGGGATGCCGCCGCCGCCGTGGCCCATATCGAAGAAACGATCCGGATTGTTGCGTCGGCCAGCGAACAGCATTGTCAGCGCTGCAGCGCGCGGGTGACGGCGAATGAATATGCCCGTTCACAACAGGCATTTCAACGCGCGTTCTGCGACCGATGCTTTGACGAGGTGTTCCTGGAGCGCCGCAACTTCGAGACCCAGGTGGAGCTGAACAAGACCATCGAGGCTCGCGACGGCACGGTGGTGCAGTCCGAGGGCGAACGGCGGATTGCCGACTGGCTCACGGCCCATGGCATCGCCTACCGGTACGACGCCAAGTTCCGGATCATCGGGGAGTTCCAGATACGCCCGGACTTCTACCTGCCCGAACTGGATGTCTATATCGAGTACTGGGGGCTTGATACGCCCCAGTACAACATGAGCATGTACAAGAAGCAGACGCTCTACCAGCAGGAAGGCAAGCGCCTGGTCTCGGTGCACCCGCGGGATTTACCCGGCCTGGACGGCCTGTTGAAGGCCAAGCTGCGCCTTTTTGGCTTTTACCTCTGACGCTGACGCGCGGAGCAAAGTCAGTCAGGAATGCTCTGGCCGGTTCCCTTTCCAGCGCGGGGGCCGGGGACGCGGCGCCTACTGCATGAACATTTCCTCGATGTCGGGCGCGGTGCCGAAGCTGTTGAGCGCGTCCGAGTAGCGGTAGCCGACTTCCATGCACAGGGCGCCCAGCGCGGTGGTGTAGACCCGGCCGCCGTTTGAGGCCCAGGGGTCGCCCTTGGGGTCCCAGCTCCCGGCCTGCTCGCCCTGGCGGACCTGGTTGTCGCGCAGCATGTTCATCATCCGCTGGCTCCACCAGATCCGGTATTCGCCCCCCATGTTGTGCATAGCGTAGGTGGCGTAATACCACAGGTAAAAATTCTTCTGCTTCCAGTTGGGGGCCAGGGCCCGGGTGGCTTCCGCGCCCTTGACGAGGATATGGTTCTTGACCCCCATCCCGTTGAACTGCCGGATCATCATGGCGGCGCAGGTCAGGGCCGGGCTGCCGTTGCCGACCCGGGTGTTGCCCTCGCCGACCATGTAGGCCACGAAGCCGGAGGACTCCTTGCCGGCGCCCAGGTCGGTGGCGCTGTCGACGAACAGCAGGGCCTGCGAGAACACGCTGTGGTCGAACTTGATCTGGGCCAGCTTGGCGGTCTTGAGGGCCTGGATGAACCAGGAGGTCACCGACATGTCGCTGGCGGGGGACCGGGGCGTGTAGCGCCAGCCGCCGTCGGCGTTGACGTGCTGTTCGCAGTGGCGCACGGCCAGCTGCGCGGCCCGGCCGACGCGCTCGTCGTTGGCGCGGCCGAAGGCCTCGCAGAGGGCGATGGTGCAGATCGCGTGGGTGTAGCCGCTGCCGACGGCGCCGGTCTTTTCGTTCTGGCTCCGCATGATGGCCTCGATGGCCTTGACCACGTTGCGCTTGAATTCGCCCTTGCGCAGGGTGTTGCCGCCCCCCATCAGGGCCAGGGCGCCCATGCCGGTCATGGCCAGGTTGGCGGAGGCCGCGCCCTCGTACTTTTCGCAGCGCCACAGGCCGTCGGGCTCCTGGTGCAGGACCAGCCAGTGGAGGGCGGCGTCCACCGACTGCCGGTTCTGGATCGGCACCGAGGCCTCCAGGGCGCGGAAGAAATGCTCGCTGTTGCCGAAGAGGTTCACGTCCATGGGCCCCAGCCGCCCCCCGGTGGCGGCGCTCTGGTCGCCGAAGGCCTTGGGCATGTTCACCAGCGGCTTGCCGGGGCGCGGGGCCTGGGCGAAGGTGTACAGCTGCATTTTCCCGGGCGGCACCGGCTCCGAGTGCTGGTAGAAATCGGCGGGGCCGCTGACGGTCTGGGCGATCACGTCCAGGGCGTAGCTGGTGGTGTCGCCCACCACCGAGATCTCGACCGGCGCGTCCTGGATCTCGGTTTCCGTGCCGGCGACGTCGATGACCGGCGTTTCGATGGTGACGTTGGGACTGCGGATGACCATCTGGGCCTCGCGCACCTCGACCGGGGCGGTGGAGACCTGGATGTCCGGGGCCTCGATCAGGTCGGTGAACTCGGTCTGCTCTTCCGAGGTCCGTTCCGGCAGGACGTTGCGGATCGGCTCGCGGATCTGAGGGAGGTCCTCGATCTTGGGCGCGGCCACGGAAAACTCGAAATCCTTTTCAACCCTGCGCGGCTGCTCCAGGGTCGTTTTCAGCTTCCAGGTGAAGCCCGCCGCCACCAGCAGGGCGGCCACGGCCAGCCCGATGACCACCGAGCGCCGGTCGAAGATCGGGCTGTCCGAGCGGGCGCCGGCCGCGGCGGCGCCGATGCCGGCCAGGTCGAGGGCCCGGAAGGCGCGGGGGCCGGCCGCTTCGGGCGCCGGGACGGCGGCCGCCGGCGGCGGCGCGGGCGGAACCGGGGCCGGCCGGCGGACGGTGGCGGGGATCGCCTGGATCTCGATCCGGGTCTCCCCGACCAGCAGGACATCCCCGGCTTGCAGCGCGGCGCGGCTGACGGGCCGGCCGTTGACCTGGGTGCCGTTGCTGGAGCCCAGGTCTTCCACCCAGAGCGCGTCCCCCTCGAGGACCAGGTCGCAATGGCGCGTGGAAACGCTGGGATCGTCCAGGACGACGGCGTTGGCCGGGCCGCGGCCCAGGCCGGTCCGGCCCGGGCCCGGCTCGAACGTCTTTCCGGCCGATTTGCCGGCGGCGATGGTCAGCCTGTATTTCATCTGTGGCGCTCCCCGGCCGCGGGGGTTAGGAATTACCCGCCGCCCCCGCTCGGGATCGCGACCGTGGCCGACACCTTGCTGATGCCGACCTGGGCGCAGGATCCCAGCACGGCCGCGATGTGCTCCCATTTCACGTTGCGGTCGCCGCGGATGACGACCGAGGTCTGGTCGCCGTTTTTGATCTTGGCCCGGCTCAGGTTCACCATCAGCGCGGAGAGCGACATCGGCTCGTTCTCGACGTGGTAAAAGGCCTGGCCGCCGGGCAGGAACCGCACGTTGACCACGATCGGCCGGGCCGAGGCCGGCTTGACCTTGACTTCCTTGCTCTGCCGGGGCAGGTCGATGGAAAGATCCTGTTCCATGGATTCCACGAACGACGAGCAGACCAGCAGGAAGAGGATGATGGCGAAAATGCAGTCCACCAGCGGCGTCATGTCCACCGTCATGGCTTCGTCGGCTTCCTTGTCCAGTTTCATATCCGCGCCCTCCCGCGCCGGGTTGCCTACCGCGTCCGGTCCTGTCCCGCCTCCGCCGCCGCGGCCGAACCGCGCTTGTGGATCGAGAGCAGGTGGATGAACCGCTCGGTGATCTGCTCGCATTCGGCGATGATCGCCCCCAGTTTCTGGTTGAAGATGAAGAACAGGATCAGCGCGGGAATCGCCACGCACAGGGCGAAGGCCGTGCAGAAGAGCTTGACCCGGATGCCGGCGGCCAGGGCCGAGGCCTTGGCGGCGCCGGAGGCCCCGGCCACGGCCTCGAACACCATCACCATGCCCACGATCGTGCCCAGCAGGCCGAGCAGCGGCGCCGCCACGGCGATCAGGTTGAGGGCCTTGACCGGGATTTTCAGGCGCGCGATCTGGCGCCCGGCGGCGGTTTCCACCCGGTACTTGATGTCCTCCATGGTCGAGTAGTCGAAGCGCTCGACCATCGCCCGGCAGAGGTCGGCCATCAGCCCGGTTTGCTTCACCGCCAGGGCCTCGAACCCCTTGAAGTCCCCGGCCTGCAGGGCGCGCTCGGCGTCCGCCACGAACCCCGCGGGGCATTGGCGGCTCCGGCGGTCCACGATGAGGCAATTGACCGACAAAATGATCATGACGATGAGCAGTACGGCAATGGGGTGCAGGAACGGGCCGCCCTGGATGTAGAGGTCAATCAGGGTGATGCGCGAGGCGATGTGCATCGGGCCGGCGCCGGACAGCCGCCGCCACTTGCGCTGGGGGTCGGTTTTGCCGGCGATCCGCTGGACCGTGAACTTGCCGCCCTTGGGCCCCTTCGAGAGGATGGCGGTGACCTTGAAGGAGCTGTCCTCGTTCTTGTAGATGTCCCCCGGCTCCAGCGAACTGATGTCGTTATCGGTGGCCGCGGTGAAGGTCTTGTTATCGCCGGGCACGAGCTCGCCCTCCTCGGCGCCGGGGAGGGCCAGGGCGGCGCCCGGATCGAGTTCCGCCGCCAGCGACCCCAGCTCCAGCTTGGGTTCCTGGGCCCGCAAGGGCGCGGCGGCGGCGCCCGCCAGGGCAAAAACGATTGCAAGCGCGGCGCGTGGGAATGGTTTCATGGCGGGGAGGCTCCTTTCACTGGGTTGAACGGGACTGGGCGAGTTGTTTCAGCACCTGCGGGATCAGGCCGCGCGCCTCCGCCACGACCTGCGGGTCGCCGGACGGGAAATCCCGGGCGGCGCGTTCCAGCAGTTCGAGGGCCCGGGGCCATTCTTTCAGCTCCATGCGGGCCTGGGCGGCGGCCAGGCAGACGTGCTCAGACGGAAAGGTTTCCAGGCTCTGGTCGAACAGCCCGGCGGCCTCTTTCGGCTGGGGCGGCTTGCGGGCCAGGCATTCCCGGCCGAGCTGGTAGTAGGCCTCGGCCCGGACCTCCTCGGAGGTGTCGCTTGCCGCCAGGCTCTTGAGGTTGGCGCGGCCCTTCTCGACCTGGCCCTGGGCGATGGCCAGCCGGGCGCCGAGGACATCCATGCGGGGGCGCCGGGCGGCGTTGCCCATGGCGGCGAGGTAGCGCTTGTAGAGCCGGTCCAGGTCCGGCCAGGCCGCCAGCTCGGCGTAGCTGCGGGCGGCATAGTAGTAGGCGTCGTCAAGGCCCTCGAACTGCGGGTACTGGGCGATCAGGGTGGTCAGCACCCGGGCGCAGTTGGTGTGGTTGGCCATCTGGTAATGGCTCTGGCCCAGCATGCTGAGCGCCTTGGCCCGGCTGCGGCTGCCGCTCAGCATGCTGTTCTCGTCGAAGGGCCGCAGGACCTGGATACAGGCCGGCCAGGCGCGCTGCTTCCAGTAAAGGAATCCGAGGGCGAACCGGGTTTCGCCCAGGTCGAGGTCCTTGGGCGGCGGCAGGCGGATGCCGTCCCAGCCGGTGTTGCCGGGCCGGATCCGTTCGGCGGCCGGGACCTTGACCAGCGCGCCTTTCCCGTCGAGGGGGTTGGTGCCGTATTCGTCCAGGAGCGCGGCGTAGGCCTCGCTGGCGGCCGGGAAGAGGCCCTGCTGGCCGGCGTGGTAGGCCAGCAGGCCCAGGGCCGAGACCCGCAGCCGGCTTTCCCGCAGGCCGTTGAGATAGACCTGGTAGAGCGCGACCATTTTGGCGATCTCCCGCGTGCGGATGTATTCCCGGCCCAGGGCGTAGAGGGCGGCCTCGTCGTTCTCGCCCAGCCCGGGGTCCCGGCGGGGTTTGATGAAGAGCTCCTGGTATTGCTCCAGGACCTGCACGGCTTTTTCGGGCTGGCCGGCCTCGCTGTAAAAGCGGGCGGACTTGAGCATGGCCGGCCTGGCATACGGGGAGGTCCGGATCCACGGGGTATAGGACGCCTTGAATTTCGGGGCGCTGAAATCGAGGCTGGAGTTGACCACGTTGGTCCACAGGGCCTCGGCCAGCCTGATTTTCCCCGCCGGCGTCTCGCGGTCCGCGCCCTTGACCCCATCCAGCGTCAGCCAGTACTGCGCTTCGGCCAGGCGGGCATTCTTATAAGGCACGTTGCGGACCATCCACTGGTAGGCCTGGAGCATGTTGGGCGTGTGCCCTTGCGCGTGCCAGCAATGGGCAATGCCCAGGGCGGCGGCGTAGACTTGCTCGACCTTGTCGTCCACCGGCTCCGGCTTCCAGGGTTCGGCGAAATCGCCCTGGGCGTTTTGCTTCGGGCCGTAGAGCCCGATGAACTCCTTGAACGCCGCGGCGGCGGCGGAGGTGTCCCGCTTCTGATAGTAAAGCTGGGCCAGATTGAAGCGCGCCTCGCGGGCGAGGTCGGAAAAAGCCCCGTGCCGCTCGATGGTCTTGCGGCACAGCGCGATGGCCTCGTCCACCAGGTTGCCGTCCGAGCGGCTGGCGAGGGTTTTCAGGTACTCGATGGTTTTTTTCTGCCGGGCCGGGTCGGCGCCGTCCGCGTCCAGCTGGCGCGCCGCGATGGCGAAGAGGTCCAGGCTGGCCCGGGCCACGCTGGTCGTGTCCCCCAGCCGGTTGGCCAGCATGGCCTTGCTCTCGAGGGCCGGGATTCTCCACGGGTTGGACTCGCCGGGGTCGGCCTGCACGGCCCGGTCGAAGGCCGCCAGGGCCTGCCGGGCCTGGGGCTGATCCAGGTTGGTGCTGCCGGCCGCGTAACACAGGCCGGCCTGGTAATGGATGTAGGCGTCGTTGCGCTGCTCGGAGAGCACCGCCGGGGGATAGTTCGTCAGCAGGGCCTCGTATTGCCCGGCGGCGGCCATGGCGTTGGACGGGCCGAGGCCGCTCTTCGGCAGCGCCGCGAATTTCCGGTCCAGCAGGAACAGCTCCAGCTCCAGGCCGGCGGCCGTGCCGGCGCTGGCGGCCGCGCGGGCCTGGAGGTTGCTGACGTCGAGGTCGCTGAGCTGGCGGCCGAGGGATTCGTTGTCCAGCTTGTTGAGGTGGCTGTTGCACTCCAGGATGCGGGCCAGGACGTCCAGCTGGCTGCCGGCGGCCTTGAGCATGGTGTAGTAGTCGAGGGCCGCGCCCCACTGCTGTTTGCGGTAGGCGTCGTCGGCCAGCCGGAAGTAGCAGCGTTCGAGCAGGGCGGCCTTCCGGTCGCTGTCCGACTCGCGCGCCAGGACCGCGGCGTCGGCGTAGCGTTCCATGGCCCCGGGGGCGTCCTCGAGCTCGTTGAGGCGCAGCTCGGCGGACTGGAGCAGGGCCTCGGCGGCCAGGCCCTTCCTGCCGGGATCGGAGCGGTATTCCTTGACCTGGCCGATCTGGTCGAAGGCCTCGGCGGCCTTGGCGTAATCCTGGCGGTCGCGGTGGCAGAGTCCGAGGAGGAAGGTGGCCGTCATGGCCTCGAGGGTCTTGGGATAGACCGTTTTCACCTGCTCGCAGAGGGCGACGGCCTTGTCGAACTGGCCTTCGGCGCGGTAGACGTCGCCCAGCCGCAGCATGAGCTGGGGCGCCGCCGGGTCCTTGGGGTAGTGTTCGACGATCCGGTTGCAGATCTGCACGGCCTGGACGTATTGCTTTTGGGCGAGGTACAGGTCGGCCACCCGCCCCAGGAGGTTGGGGATGTCCTGGCATTTCGGGAAGAGCTGGATCAGGTCGTTCAGCGAGTCCATCGCCGCCTGGGGTTTCCCGGCGTTGATGAACAGGGCCGCCTGTTTCTGGGCGGCCTGCTCGGCCAGCGGCGAACCCGGGCGGCGCTTGAGCCGGTTGAGCATGCCGGCGGCGTCGTCGTATTTTCCGGCGGCGGCGTAGTAGCCGCTGCACAGGCTCAGGACCTCGTCCTCGTAGAGCCCCGCGCCTTCCGCCAGCATCTGCTTGAAGACCTCGATGCCCTCGTCGAAGCGCTTGTTCGAGCCGTGGCTTTTGCCCAGGGCGTAGAAGGCGTCCCGGCGGTTGGGGAACTGCGGCGGCCCCTCCAGCACCTTTTGGTACTCGGCGTCGCTCTCCTCCGCCAGCCCCATGGCGTCGTAGCACTTGGCCAGGCCGTAGCGGGCGAAGACGACCTGGGAATGATCGGCATGCTGTTGCAGGAACTGTTCATAGAGCTTGGCCGCCTGCTGCATGCTGCCGGCCTGCTCGGCCCGCTGGGCTTCGGTCAGCAGCGCTTCGGCCGTCGCCGCCGCGCGGACGGCGGGGGCGGCCGCGAGCCAGGCCGAGATCAGGATGGCAAGCGCTCGGTTCATGGGGCCTTGGGGGCGGGCGCGGGCTGCGCCTGCCGGGTGACGGGGTTGGTGCTGACCTGGGCCACGAAGGGCGAGAGGGGATAGCGCTCGACCAGCTGGGCGTACTTGGCGGCCGCGGCCGGGTGGTTGCCCATGGCCTCCAGGCAGCGGCCCAGGGCGTAGGTCGCCCGGACCGCCGATTCCGCCGACTGGGTGAAGACCAGCAGGTACTCGAAGGCCTCGCGGGCCTGGGGGTAGTCTTGGGCGTCCAGGTAGAGCATGCCCAGGCGGTAGCCGGCGTCGGCGGCCAGGAAATCGTCCGGCGCCGTGGTGACCGCGTTGAGTTTTTCCCGGGCGTCCGCCAGGCGCCCCTGCCGGAGGTCGAGCAGGGCCTGGGCGAAATAGATCCACATGACGCGGGTGGTTTCGACGGCGCCCAGCTGTTCGCGGTCCTCGTCGCTCGCCTGGCTGAACTGCCGGGCATAGCGCGTCCAGTCCTCGGGAAAGTCCTTTTCCCCGGCCTGGCCGAGCTCCAGCTGGAGGCAGAACACCAGGACCTGGTCAATGAACCGCCGCAGCGGATCGCGCTCCTCCTGCAGCAGGGTCTGGAACTGGGCGAGCGCCTCGGCGGCCTTGCCCAGGCGCATCAGCGAGCGGGCATAGGCCTCGCGGGCGTAGACCCGCTCCCGGCCGTTGGCCTGGCCGAGCACGGTCTTGAAAATCTCGGCCGCCCGGGCGTAATCCGCCATGTCGAAAAAGATCGAGCCCTTTTCGTAATCGAACTTGAATTTTTCGATGCTGTCGCCCGCCGTGCGGGCCAGCTCGTCCAGGACCGCCAGCACGTTGCCGTAGTCCTTGAGCCCCTTGTAGATGTCCAGCATGGCCTGGTAGGTGTCCTGCTTGCGCCGGGTCTGGGGGTAGCGTTCCAGGAGCCGGCGGGCGTTTTCCAGCGCCTGGGGCATGAGCTGGTCCTTCCGGTAGCAGATCATCATCCGGAAATAGGCTTTTTCCGCGAGCTCGGGATCGAGGTTCTCGACGCGAAAGCCCAGGCCGGCCGATGCGAGCGCGTCGCCCAGCAGGTCCAGCGCCGGCCTGGAGGCGAACGCTCCCGGGTTGAAGGGCGCCTCCAGGCCGGGCAGGCCGGGTTCCGCCCGCAGCTCCACGCGGGTGTTGACCCGCACGAACTCGATGGCGTCGGCCACGGAGTGGTTGGTGAAGACGCCGCTTACCGGCGCGGAGATCGCGAAGAGCGTGTCGTAGGACAGCTGTTGGCGGAGCGCGGCGGGCGTCGGCGCCCGCTCCGGCCGGATCACGACCAGGCGCTCCTCGGCCGCCCGGGCGTAGCAGCGGCAGGCCTCGCCGTAGTTTTTCTCGTATTCCCAGGTCCAGCCCTCCCAGAAGCAGGCGTTGCGGTAGTGCTCGTAGGCGGCGCTGTCGAAGACCTTGAGATACTCGCGCAGCACGACCTTCATCTTGGCGTATTCCTGCTGGTCGTAGTAGTTCAGCCACCACTGGCCCATCGCTTTTTCCGCCCACCGGCTCCGCGGGTTGATCTGGCGGATTTTGGCGAACTGCTCCTTGGCCGCGTCGTAGTCGTCGGCGGACGGGGCGCGCGGGACGATCTTGTGGCGCAGTCCCAGCGGTTCCAGGACCGCGGCCAGGGCGGTGGCGCAGGAGGTGTCGGCGTTGACCTCCGTGTTCGGGATGCCCTTGAACTCGGCCGCCTGCTTCTCCTCCTTGTCCAGGCCCTCGGCCCAGATCACGCGGGTTCCGCTGACCTCCTCGATGCGCCGGAGGATGCTGTAGAGGATCTGGGGCTTGTCGCCGTGGACGGTTTTCCAGGGCCCGTAATTCCTGGTTAGCGGCGGGTAGCGGGCGGCCGCGTGCCGGACGTCGTAAATCTCGATGGTCTTCCGGGGTTGGCCCGCTTCGTCCGGATCCTCCGGGTCCTCCTTCGGCGGGGCGAGGGTGGGCGCGCCCTCCACCAGCCCGATGTCGAACGCCAGGCGGTGGTGCTGGGGGTCCAGCAGCAGCAGGAGCACCCGGGGCACGGTGGTCGGCCCGTCCTCCAGGTTGACCCTCTTTTGCTTGAGATACTGG
>CAZVVD010000090.1:0-15700 GCA_964630555.1 uncultured Verrucomicrobiota bacterium
TAGATATAACAGGCCTCAAACGCATGTCGCCTGTTTCTTAACCGGACAGTAGTGTCAGAACATGTAACCGCAGCCAACCAACAACACGTCGCTGTCGCGATCATATTTGGTTATCACCCGATTAAAAGTGGCGCGCACCATCCATTCCGGACGGAACCGATAACCGGCCGTCACCGAGATGATTCCGGCAAGAGCTCCATCGTGGGGAGCGTCTTCTTTTCTGTCGAAAGCGTAATAGCATCCGGCGCCAACGCCCAGGACATAGTGATCGCTAGAAAAACCTCTGACCACCCAAACCTGCGTCACCGGACCGTAGCGATTGATCATGTCGTTACAGCCTTCATAAAGCCCCGAGACCGTCCACTCGATGTGTCGCCATAGTTTTCTCCGGTATTCGATATTCAGAGGCGAGCTAAGTTCAGATCCCAGGCTGTTCACGATCGTCCTTCCAGCAAGCACCGAGATTCCGTTGCGGGGTGTTATCTGATCGTGCAAAGATAATTTTGGAGCTGAACCTACTTCATATCGAGGATTGAACCGATACCCCACTCCCAGCAAGAGGGATAGCGTGTTAATCTCGCCGGCCGCAATCCAGTTGCTGCGCAACTGCACAAGCGCTTGCTTTCCAATGGAAAGGGTTGCCGCCAAGCTGGTCATAGCCCCAATTCCGTGATTATTATTGTAGTCCGCGCACGGATCAGAGGCGGTATCGAAATACAAATACGGACCAATCCCTGCCGCCAGCGAGAAACGCCAGTCCGGCATATCGCCGTTGACCCAAAACTGACCCGCAACACCATCCCGATGATGATCCGAAAAGTGGCCTTCGTTCAGGTAGGAGAGACTAAAAGCAAACAGGTTCCCTAACGGCTCCGCCGCTTCCACCTGCAGCGCTAATGAACTCTCATGCTCTTTCGTGTTCTTAATGCCTCCTCCAAGAATGCATATTTCCTGCGCCCAGGCAGAAGAAGCGACGCCCAAGATGAGCAAAGACAAGCAATAGACTTTGTCCTGCACAAACCGCTCCTTCATTAGCGTAAAAGTCCCTGCGGCCAAGCCGCGGCGCAAATCACTATCGAGGCTGGACACCCAAATCTGCATCACGCGATAACTGGCACCAAACGTAACGCGTCACACAGCAAGGACATTGTAGCCAAAGCATTCCGCGTGTCCAGACCGCCGCCCCGGCGCGTACACACCGCGGCGCGCAAACACTTGACCGTCCCGGCCGGCCTGCTACCCTGCTCGACATCCGGCGGCCGGGCGCCGCCGAAGGTATCGGACCCGCGGACTGGACCGGGCAGGAGGACCATGAAGCTCAGTTTCAAGCCGAACCTCGATGAGGCCCTCCTGCGCTGGCGGGCCTTCTGGAACCAGGAAATCATCCGGCGTCCCTGCGTGGGCATCACGGCGCCGAAGGACGGAGCTCAGCCGCCGCCCTGGCCGCCCGCTCAGTATCTCCCCGACGCCGATTTCGACAAGATTCTCGACCAGTCCGAGGCGTTCATGGCCGCGACCTATTACGCCGGAGAGGCCATGCCGTGCTTCTACCCCAGCTTCGGACCCGACCAGCTCGCGGCCTTCGTGGGCGGGCGGCTGGAGGCATCCAAGGCCAGCGACGGCACCACCTGGTCCGTGCCCTTCGTGGAATCGTGGGAGGAAGCCCTGCCCCTCAGGCTCGGCCACGGCAACAACTCGTGGGCACGGATGCTGGAGCTCCTGCGCAAAGCCGCCGCGCGGGGCCAGGACAAGTTCCTGGTCGGGACGCTCGACAGCCACTCCAACTTCGATTGGCTGGCGGCCATCCGCGGGCCCGAGCAGCTCTGCCTGGACCTGCTCGACACGCCGGACCTCGTCCACCGGGCCATGGCCAGCGCACGGCAGCTCTATCCCCAGCTTTACCGGGCGGTCACTGAGGCCGGCGGCATGGCGGGGCGCGGCACCAGCGGGTTTTTGCCCTACTACTGCGAAGGCCGCTTCACGACCACGCAGTGCGATTTTTGCCTGCTGCTTTCGGACGCCCAATTCCGCGACTTCGTGCTCCCGGCCCTGGAGGAGGAAAGCGCCTTTCTCGACCACTCGGTCTACCACTACGACGGCCGCGGGGCGCTCCGGCACTTCGACGCCATCACCGAGATCCGGCGCCTGGACGGCATCCAGTGGGTGCCCAGCGCCGGCGACAAGCCGATGCTCGAGTGGATCGAGCTCCTCAAGCGTTTCCAGGCGGCCGGCAAGAATGTCTACGTCGGCTGCAGCCCCGAGGAGGTCAAACTGTTCCACCGCGAGTTGAAGCCCAACCTGGTGTTTTATTCCACCTGGGCCAAGAGCCAGCGCGAGGCCGACGACCTGCTGAAGTGGCTGGAAAAGAACACCTGATCATGAACAAGCTGGGCATCGCCCTCTACGGCTCGAACGGCCACCAGATCGGCGGCGCGCTCAAGGACCATCCCCGCGCCCGGCTGGTCGCGGTGGCCGCCATGGACCCGCCGGATTACGCCCCGGATGTCCGCCGCCATGCCGGCCTGGAGGGCATCCTCGCGGACCGGGAGGTGGACCTGGTCTCGCTCTGTTCCCCGCGCCGGGACGCCCAGGCCCGGGACGCCCTGCGCTGCCTGGCGGCCGGGAAACACGTCTACGCCGAAAAGCCCTGCGCCCTGGACGAGGCCGACCTGGACCGGATCATCGCGGCGGCCGGCCGGGGGCCGGCCCGTTTCCGGGAAATGGCCGGCACGGCCTTCGAGCAGCCCTACCTGGCGATGACCGAGGTGGTCCGCTCGGGCCGGCTGGGCGAGGTGGCGCAAGTCTTCGCCCAGAAATCCTATCCCCTCGGAAACCGCCCCCAGGACGAGGGCGTGGTGGGCGGGATCGTCACCTGGGTCGGGGTGCACGCCTTGCGGTTCGTGGAGCACATCACCGGGATCCGCATCCGGGAGATCGAGGCCCGGGAAACCGCCCTGGGCAATCCCGGGCAGGGCGATTTACGCACCGCCGCGGTCCTGACCCTGACACTGGACAACGGGGCGCTCGGCAGCGTGATCTGCAACTACCTCAACCCGCCCGGGTTCGGCCGCCACGGCAACGAGCACGTGCGTATCTTCGGCACCCGGGGGTTCGTCGAAGCCACCGACGGCGGAACTCGCACACGGCTGGTGATCGGGAAGGAAGATTGCGGAGCGCTGGCCTGCCGCAAGCAGGCGCCCCCGTATGAAGACCTCTACATCAACGAACTGCTGGGCCTGGGCGCCATGCCGCTGACCCTGGAAGACGAACTGCATCCCACCCGCATGGCCCTCCGCGCCCAGCGCGACGCCGACCGCCGCCGCGCCGCGGCCGCTACGGCCGGCGTGATTTCTGGCGGTAGAGGAACTGCGCGTGCTCCTCAGGAAAGAACAGCCGCCGGGTCGGCTCGTCCATGATCCGGTAGGGCACGCTCACCCTGCCCTGGGGAATGGTGATGATCAGGCGGTCGGCCTGGCAGGCTTCCAGGACGCCCCGCAGCGGATCCTTCTGGTGCTTGAGCTTGAGGACCACCTCGCTGCCGATCAGCGGCTGGAGCCGGCGGCAGTCGGCCAGGGTCCGCTGGTAATCCTCGTCCTCCCGCATCCGCTGCTCCTCGTTGCCGGTCAGCGGCGGAGGGGCCTCCTCCGGAATCTCCAAAACCTCCCCCGCCTCGGAATCGGCGTCAACCTCCGGCGGCACATACTCCGGCGGCGGCGGCGGCGCGAGGGTCAGCGGCGCCGCGGACGCCCGATCCGGCGCGGCCGAATTCACCGGCATCCGGGTCCTGGCCGGCTGGCTGGGCGGCCGGGTGGCGGGGAGCGGCTGACTGACCGACGGCCGGTAGCTTGAGGGCGCGGACGAGGGGGCCAGGAGACTCTTCAACTTCTGGCGGATCGGCACCATGATGTCGTTTTTCTTGACCAGCTTCTGGTAGCCGTAGAAGCACAAAAAGGCGATCAGGGCCAGGGACGACACCATCCTGACGCCGCCCCAGAACGCCGCGCCGCGGCCAAGCTTCGCCTCCGGCAAAGGCGCCGGAAGCGCCGCCGGCAGCCCCGCCGTCGGCGCGCCGGGCTTCAAACGGCGCAGCGCGTCCGCCCGGGCGGGGCCTTTCTGCTTCTTCTGCAGGTCCTTCCCGCAAAAACGGCAGTAAATCGCCCGCTTGCGGATCGGCTCGGCGCAGAAGGGACACTCCTTGAAATCGTCCGAGCTCGGCGGGGGAATCCCGGCCTGGACCCAGGCCGAATCCGCCGCCAGGTTTCCAATCCCCTTGAGGGGAATGGTGACTGAGGCATCGGCGGCGCTGGAGGGCAGGACCGGGACGGTGGACGCGGACCCGGCGGGCGGCTTCTGCTCCTGGCGGGCGATGGCTTCCATGACGGCCTTCCAGGTCTGGAAGCGCTCGGCGGGCTCCGGCGCCATCATTTTCAGGACCAGTTCCGCCGTGCCGGGGATCACCAGGGGATTTTTCGCTCGCAGGTCGGGCGGCAATCCGCGCGGCGGCCCGTCCCCGGCGCCGGCCTCGCCGAACGGCAATTCGCCGGCCAGGGTGTGGTAGAGGGTGGCGCCCAGGGCGTAGATATCAGTGCGGCAGTCCAGGCAGGCCCCGCCCCGGATCTGCTCCGGCGCCGCGTAGGGCGACGGCGCGGGGATCGGATGCAGGCCGGCGGAAGCCGCCGAACCGCCGAGTGCGTCCACCATCTGGGCCAGGCCCAGGTCGGTGATCTTGATGGTCCCGTCGCCATCCACCATGATGTTCTCGGGTTTGACCCCGCAGTGAACGACCATGGCTTTTTCCCAGGCGAAGTGCAGGGCCTCGGCCACGCTGTAGGCGACGGTGAGGGCCGCGGTTTCGTCCAGCTTCCCCTTCCGCCGGAGCCAGGACCCGACGCTGTAGCCGGAAACGAACTCCATCACGAAGTAGTAGCCGACGCTATCCGCCAGCTGGCCGAAATCGTAGACCTGCACGATGCCGGGATGCTTGAGCCCGGCGGCGATCAGGGCCTCGCGCTTGAAGCGCTGAATCTCGGCCGGATCGCGGGTCTGCTGCTCGGTGAGCACCTTGATCACGACGATCCGGCCCAGCAGGATCTGGCGGGCTTTCCAGACCGTCGCCCGGCCGCCCGACCCGAGCTTGCCGAGCAGTTCATACCCGTGAATCCGCGGGGCCTTGTCGCGCGAATGTTGTTCCGGGGCCTGCGCCATCGTGACACGCACCTGTGATTGCCATCCCGGCAGTTCTCCCGACCTTCCGAAGAGTCGGGACGGGACTGCCCCGGGTTGCATGGGCGGGACGCCCAGGCCGCCCGGGGGATTGCACATGCCGCATACGATAGAAATTCCGGGCCGGTCAATCAAGCGGAATTCCGGACCTTCCCGCTTGACCCCGGCCCGGTAATCCGTCAGTCTGCCCCCATGCTTTCCGTCGCCACTCTCGCGCTGGGACCGTTCGCGGCCAACTGCCACCTGGTCTGGGGACCGGCGCGGCGGGCGCTGGTGATCGATCCCGGGGCCGAGCCCGAAGCGATTCTCGAGCGCCTGGCGCGGCGCCGCCTGGAGGTCGCCGCCTACCTGCTCACCCACGGGCACACCGACCACGCCGGCGCCCTAGCCGACCTGTGCGCCGCCCGCCCGGCCCCCTATGCCATGAGCGCGCGGGATTTCCGCTGGGTGTTCACGGAAGCCAACCAGCTCCCGCCCTTCTACCCGGCGCCGCCGCGCCCGCCGGAGGCGCCGCTGCTCCTGGAAGCCAATCAGACCTGGAACCCGGCCCCAGACCTCGCGTGCCGGATCCTGGCCACGCCCGGCCATTCCCCCGGCGGCCTATGCGCCTGGTTCGAGGACGACACCCGGCTGTTCACCGGCGACACCCTCTTCCGCGAGTCCATCGGGCGCACCGACATTCCCGGGGGCGACCCGGCCGAACTGGGACAATCCCTGCAGGCGCTCGCCCGCCTGCCCCCGGCCACCCGCGTGTATCCCGGCCACGGCCCCGCCACGACCCTGGCGGAGGAACTACGGAACAATCCATACCTGACCGGATCGCATCCGGAGCGGAAACGACCCGAGGGCCGTGCTTGACCCTGTTGCCACCTTGAGGTTCCCGTCGCAGAGTGAAAAGCACGAGCTTGCGCTCCTCGCCGAGGCCAGGATCAAGCTGTTGACGGGCAGGGCCTCAGCGTCAAGGATGTCAGCGCCAAGGAAAGCGTGTTGACCCGTCGCCGCCGGGTTCCGCCTCGAGGAAAACCGCCCATGCCCCAACCAACGATCACGACCGCCACCCCCGCCGATGAAGAAGCGGTCATCGCCGTTATCGCGCGGGCCTTCCGCGCGGACCCGGTAACGCAATGGGCTTTTGACCAACCGCAGCAGCACGCGGCCCATTTCCCCGCCTTTGTCAGGGGCTTTGCCGGCCGGGCATTTGAACACGGGAGCGCCGACTTCATTGCGGGGTATCTCGGGGCGGCGTTGTGGCTGCCTCCGGGAGTGCGTTCCGACACCGCCGCCCTGGTCCCCTGGCTGCGGCGCACCCTCTCCCCGGCGGTGCAGCCGGACTATTTTGCAGTCCTGGAACGCATGGAGCGCTTCCATCCCCGGGAGCCGCATTGGTACCTGGCGATCCTCGGCATCGATCCGGCCCACCAGGGGCAAGGCTACGGCTCGGCCTTGCTGCGGCACGGGCTGATGCGCTGCGACCGCGACCACGCCTGCGCCTATCTCGAATCCAGCAACCCGAAAAACATTCCCCTCTACGAACGTTACGGGTTTGAACTGCAGGGCGCGATCCAGGCGGGCGCCTCCCCGCCCCTGTTTCCCATGCGGCGTCCGCCGCGGCTCAGTCCAGGCCCGGTGAAAAAAGATTGAACGCCACGCGCCAAAGGCATACAGTCCGCGGCGGAGGGTGAGGTCATGTCCAGCACGTTCGGCGTCCGCTTCAAGGTGACCACCTTCGGCGAATCGCACGGCCGGGCCGTCGGCGCCGTCGTGGACGGCTGTCCCTCGCGCCTGCCCCTGAGCGAGGCGGACATCCAACCCCAGCTCGACCGGCGGCGGCCAGGCCGGGGCCCCGCCAGCACGCCCCGGCAGGAGGCCGACCGCGTCACGATCCTGTCCGGCGTGGACGGGGGCCTGACCCTGGGCTCGCCCATCGCCCTGCTGGTCGAAAACACCGATCTGCGCCCGCAGGACTACGCGGACCTGGAGAACATCCCCCGCCCCTCGCACGCGGACTTCACCTACCGGATGAAATACGGCCTCAACGCCCGGAGCGGCGGCGGGCGCGCCGGCGCCCGGGAAACCGTCGCCCGCGTCGCCGCCGGCGCGATCGCCGAAAAGTTTCTCGCCGCCGCCCACGGGGTGGAGATCGTGGCCTGGGTGAGCGCCCTGGGCGGGGTGGACGCGCCGGACCTTGCCGCCGAAGACAGCCTGGCCCGGGCCGCGGTGGACGCCAGCGAGGTCCGCTGCCCGGACCCGCAGGCGACGGACAAGATGCTCCGGGCCCTGGAGGCGGCCAGGAAAGACGGCGACTCGCTTGGCGGGATCGTCACCTGTGTTTGCCGCCGCGCGCCCCCCGGCTGGGGCGAGCCGGTGTTCGACAAGCTGAGCGCGCTCCTGGCCCACGCGATGCTGTCCATCCCGGCGGCCAAAGGCTTCGAGATCGGCTCCGGGTTCGCCGGCGCGCGCCGGCGCGGCTCGGAAAACAACGACCTGTTCTGCCAGAAGGCCGGCCGGCTGGGCACGGTCACGAACCGGAGCGGCGGAATCCAGGGCGGGTTGAGCAACGGGGAGCCGATCGTCTTCCGCGTCGCCTTCAAGCCCACGGCAACCATCGCCAGGGAACAGGCCACGGCCGCCTACGACGGCAAACTGGTCAACCTGAACATCAAGGGGCGGCATGACCCCTGCGTGGCGCCGCGGGCCGTGCCCGTCGTGGAGGCCATGGCGGCCCTCGTCCTGGCCGATGCCGCTTTGCGGCACGCGCCGCCGGGCGTGCGCCCGGCCCCGTGATTTCCCTTTCCCGGCGCGCCGCCCGCAGCGCGGCGCCGGCGGGGGTCGCCGAACCCGGGTTCACCGGGAATCAGCTGGAGCCACGGCACGAATCGGCGCCGCGCCCCCGCCAGCGCGGTCCTCCCGTTCCATCCAGAACCAGGCCAGGTAGAGCAGGACCGTGAACACGGCGGCCAGGAGCAGGAAAAAGCGGAAGGCGCCCGAGGTGATTTCGCCCGGCGCCGGAACCCCAGCTTCCGCGGCGGCGCCCGTCTCCAGCTCGGCCCCGTCTTCGGGCGCGGGCCCGGAAGGGAGTCCTTCCGGTTCCGGTCCGGGGGGCGGATCCTCCGCCAGGCTGCGCCGGGCGCTGCGCAGGAGTGTGCTCCGGCGCGCCGGCAGGCGCGAGGAACTCGGCGGCCGCCCCTCGAACACCTGCTCGATGTCGTCGAGGGCCTCGGACCAGCCGGCCTGACGGTGCTCGGGATCGCGGGCCATCATTTTCTCGATCAGCCAGGCCATGCGGCTGGACACGTCCGGATGGCAGTCCATGGGATCCGGCACGAAATCGGTCAGCGCCCGCACCATGGCGGCCACGCCGGAGGAATCGGCGAAGGGCGCCCGCCCGACGATGAAGTGGTAGAGCGTGGCGCCCAGGCCGTAGATATCGGCGCGGCAATCCACCCGCTCCCCCCCGCGGGCCTGCTCCGGGGCGCAGTAATGGGGAGTCCCGATCAGGGCGCGGGAGAGGGTGATGGCCTCGCCCTGCTGGTCGAGCAGCTTGGCCAGGCCGAGGTCGGCCACCTTGACGGTGCCGTCGCCGTCGATCAGGATGTTGTCCGGCTTGATGTCGCGGTGGACTAGGCGCGCCTCGCGCCAGGCGAACTCCAGGGCCACGGCCACGGATTCGGCGATCAGCAGGGCGCTTTTCTCGTCCAGCCGCCCCTTGCGCCGCAGGCGCTGGGCGGTGGTTTCGCCGCTGACGTACTCCATGACGTAATAGAATAACCCGGCGTGCTCGCCGGCGTCGAGCACCTGGACCAGGCCGGGATGCTTGATCCGGGCGGCGGCGCGCGCCTCCTGCTTGAAGCGCTGGAGGTGGGAGGGGTTGGCGGCCAGGCGGGCCGTCAGGACCTTGATGGCCACGGGACGGTCGAGCGACTGCTGCCGGGCCAGGAAGACGCGGCCCATGCCGCCCTGGCCGAGCAGCTTCTGGATCTCGAAGCCCGGAATGGTTGGAAAGGCCGCATCCATGACCGAAGCCCCGCGGAACATGGGAATGCTGGATGACGGGAAGGCTGACAGTACCGGGCCATCAGCGGAGCGAACCCGCGATCATAACGTCCATTGCCGGCCGGCGGTACGTCGGCCCTACCTTTCCATGGAACCCAAATGTTGGCGCAAGCTCTGGGAGGGCCCCTCCGACCTCTCGGAGAGTCGGGACTGCGGACCGTCCGCGCGCGATGGTTTCACGGCTGCTCAGCTCTTCCCGAACGCCGGCCGGCGCACGATCAGCTGGGCCCGGTCTTTCCCCGCCGAAATCATCGTGACCGGCACGCGCAGGCTCTGTTCGATCATGCGGATGAACCGGCGGGCGGCCGGGGGCAGCTGGGCGAACGTTCCGGCGCCGGCGGTGGAACGTTTCCAGCCCGGCAGGAACTCGATCACCGGCTCCGCCCGTTGGATGTCGACGGGATCCACCGGCCACTCCGCGACCCGCCGGCCGCCAAGGCGGTAGGCGACGCAGACGCCGACGCGGTCCAAGCCGTCCAGCACGTCCAGCTTGGTCAGGGCGATCTCGTCCAAACTGTTCAGGCGCGCCGCGTAGCGCAACTGGACGAGGTCAAGCCAGCCGCAGCGCCGGGGCCGCCCGGTGGTGGCCCCGTACTCGCCGCCGATGCGGCGGAGGACCTCGCCGGTGGCGTCGTCCAACTCGCTGGGAAAGGGTCCCTCGCCCACCCGTGTCGTGTAGGCCTTGGCCACCCCGAGGACGCGGTCAAGGGCGCGCGGCCCCACGCCGGCGCCGACGCAGGCGCCGCCGGCCAGGGTGTGCGAGGAGGTCACGAAGGGATAGGTCCCGGCGCCCACGTCGAGCATGGCGCCCTGCGCCCCCTCGAACAGGATGTTTTTCCCCGCCCGGCGCGCCGCGTCCAGCAGGAGCCCGGTGTCGGCGATCAGCCCGGCGAACCGGCGCGCCAAGGCCAGGATGTCCCGGGCCGTCCGCTCCGCGTCGCACGCTTCCCGGGCCGCCGCGGCGGGGAGCAGGCGCCGCTTGCCCTCGAGGCAGGCGCGCAGCCGGGCGCGGAAGGCGTCCGGGTGCAGGGTGTCCGCCAGCCGCACGCCGGTACGCGCGGCGCGGTCGGCATAGGCCGGACCGATCCCGCGGAGGGTGGTCCCGATCTTGCCGGCGCCGCGGCCGGCCTCGGCGGCCCGGTCCAGGGCGACGTGGCAGGGCAGGATCAGGTGGGCCTCGCCGCTGATCCGCAGGCGGCGCCGCCAGTCCCTTTCGGGCAAACCGACGGCCCGAAGCTCCGCGTCCAGCTTGCCCAGGTTGAGCACCACGCCGCCGCCGATGAGGTTCCGCACCCCCGGCCGCAGGATCCCGGAGGGCAGCACGTGGAACACGCACTTCCGGCCGCCGGCGTGGACGGTGTGGCCGGCATTGTCGCCGCCCTGGAAACGCACGACGACCTCAGCCCGCCCGGCCAGGGCGTCCACGATCTTACCCTTGCCCTCATCCCCCCACTGCGCCCCAACAATGACGACCGACGGCATCCTTAAGCCTCCTCTGATCCCCCGCCGGCGGCCGCGGCCGCCGGGACGGCAGACTGGTTTTACGCCATGACGATGTGAATGAACTCGGCGGCGGGCACCTGGCGCCGGTTCCGGATCGTGCGCTTGCCGGCGGCGCTGCCGGTGACCGCGCACTGCGGATACGCCGCGCAGTGGCCGTCCCCGTCCGGCGCATAGCCCCGGCAGACGCGCAGCACGTCCGGTGAAATCTCGTCGATCAGCACGATGCTGCCGTCCCCGTATTTCAGCCGGCCCAACTCGAATTTGCCGTCGACAACGTGGAGCCCGCGGTCCGCGAATTCCCGGGACACGATCCCGGCGATGCTTTTCACCAGCTCGACGCTGCGGTCAATCTCCTCCCGGCTCATCGCCCCGGTTGCTTCCAGCGCCTCCAGGGTGATGAGGATGTCGCTGTCTCCCTTGGTCCAGACCTCGACCACCCGGCGCAGGTTCCGACAGGGCCGGACGAAGGGATAGCGCCGCCAGAAGCTGCCGGTGGCATTGTTCCGCCAGGTGAATTCGAGGTTCAGCAGGGGGGCGGCGCCGGTGAGTTCCGGCGCGGCGGCCGGCAGGCTCAAGGGGGTGGCGGGCTCCACGATCATCTCGTTGGCGGCCGCCGTGGCGATGAAATGCGAGGGAATGCCCCTGGCTTGCAGCAGCCGGAAAAAGTGGGCGGCAAAGCGGCAGGCGATCGCGCCCTTTCCGGGAATCTCGCCCACCACCTTGTCGTAGCCGGGATCGAACACCGGCTTCCCCTCAGGGTCCAGGTAGCCCGTCGCCCGGTCGGTGAACACCATCCGGTACTTGCCCGCGTGCGGCCCCTCGGTGACGGCGAACACATCCTTCGACTTGCCGCGGTAGACCAGGTTGGATTCAGCCATGGACAGGATTCTCCTTGGGGTTGTTAGGGTTCACGCGCCCGGCGCCATCCTACACCCAAAACCCACCGCCCGGCAAGCCCGGACCCCGTCAGGGTTTGCCCGCCAGCAGGGCCAGGGCCCGGTCCACCTGCTCCACCGCCGTGCCCACGTAGCGGGCGGGATCCAGGCACTCGTCCAGTTGGGCCGAGGTCATCAGCCGGGCGATCTGGGGTTCCTCCCACAGCACCTCGCGCAGGGCGCGTTGCTCCACGAAGGCCTTGCCCGCGGCCACCCGCAGGATTTCATGGGCCTGCTGGCGCCCAACCCCCCGTGCCACCAGTCCCAGCATCAGGCGCTCGCTCATGATCAGCCCGCCGGTCAGCTCCAGGTTTCGCCGGATGGAATCCTCCCGGATTTCCAGGCCCTTGAGCACCTCGCCGAGCTGGCGCAACTGGTAATCGGCGAGGATGAAAGCCTCGGGAAAGATCACGCGTTCGGCGGCGGAATTGGTCAGGTCCCGCTCGTGCTCCAGGGCGATATTCTCCAGGGCCGGGGCCACCAGGGACCGGACCATCCGCGCCAGGGAGCAGATCCGCTCGCTCTTGTGTGGGTTGCGCTTCTGGGGCATGGTCGAGGAACCCACCTGCTTCAGGTGGAACGACTCGCAGACCTCGCCGATCTCGGTACGCTGGAGGTTGCGGATTTCCTTGCCGATTTTTTCCCCGCTGGCCGCCGCCAGCGCCAGCAGGAAGACGACCTCGGCGTGCCGGTCGCGCTGCAGCACCTGGTTGGACACCGGAGCCGGCTTCAGGCCCAAGGACTCCACCACCCGGCGCTGGAGATCGGCGGCGTCGGGCCCGAAACTGGCCTGGGTGCCGACGGCGCCGGACATCTTGCCGACCGCCAGCCGGGGCCGGATCTCCTCGAGGCGCTCGAGGTGCCGCTGGAACTCGCAGGCGTAGACGGCGAACTTCAGCCCGTAGGTGGTGGGCACGGCGTGCTGGCCGTGGGTCCGGCCCACGCAGACCAGGGAGCGGGTCCGCTTCGCCAAGTCCGCCAGGGTGTCACGCACGGTTTCGAGATCGGACCGGATGACGTTCAGGGCGGCGACCAGCTGCAGGGCCAGGGCGGTATCCTCGATATCGTAGGAGGTCGCCCCGAAGTGGACGTACTTGCCGGCCTCGGCGCCGCAAACCTCGGTCAGGGCGCGCACCATCGCCATCAGGTCGTGGTGGATCTCGGCCTCGATGGCCTTGACGCGCTCCAGCTTGACCTCCCCGAGCGTGGCCTTGCGCGCGATCTCGTCGGCCGCCTCCTGGGGAATGTGTCCCAGGGCGGCGTGGGCCCGCGCCAGGGCGGCCTCGACGGTCAGCCAGTTCTGGAGCTTGGCCTCCTCGGTGAACAGCGCCCGCATTTCGGGGGAAAAGTAACGGAACTCGATCGGGTGAACGCTCATGGCGCTCCTCTTGGTAACGTAAAAATTAAGCTTGAAAAATCAACCATACGAAAAGACCGCAGATCGATTCCTTCAATTCATAATTCTGCATTCTTAACTGTTAAGGATGAATGGCCGCAAGTTCCGCTCGAGCCGCGCCAGCGCCGGCCCTTCCGCCGGCACAAACGCGCGGCCGGTGATCAGCTCGTAGACCTGGAGGTAGCGCCGGGCGGCCTCGATCCGCACCGCGTCCGGCAGGGGCGGGGGCTCGCCCTCGCCGCGGTATCCCCGGGCGGCATACCACTCGCGGACGTATTCCTTGTCGACCTTGCGCTGGTCCTGGCCGGCGGCGAAGCGGGCCTCGTAGGTATCGGCAAACCAGTAGCGCGACGAGTCCGGCGTGTGGATCTCGTCGGTCACCAGCAGTTGCCCGTCGCGGCGGCCCAACTCGTACTTGGTGTCCACCAGGATCAACCCCCGGCGGCGGGCGTGGCGCGTCCCGAACTCGAACAGGCGCAGGCACAGATCGGCGGCGGCGTCGAAAGTCGCGGCATCCACCAGTCCCTCGCCGATGGCCTGGGCCCGGGACACCGGCCGGTCATGGGCCTCGTGTTTGGTGGTCGGGGTCAGGAGCGGGCGCTCGAGCCGCTGGTCCTTGCGCAGGCCCTCGGGGAGCGCGTGGCCGCAGTAGTCGCGCCCGCCCTGCGCGTAGTTGAACCAGAGCGAGGTTTTCGTGACCCCGGTGATGTAGGCGCGCACGACGATTTCGATCGGGAGCTGCTCGCACTCGGCCACCACCATGACGTTGGGGTCCGGCACCTCGAGGACGTGGTTGGGAGCGAGCGCGCGGGTCTGCTCGAACCAGAAGGCCGCCAGCTGATTGAGCACCTGGCCCTTGAAGGGGATCGTGCCCAGCACGCGGTCGAACGCCGAAATCCGGTCGGTGGCGACGAGGATCCGGCGCCCCGGCTGGCGGTAGCTGTCGCGCACCTTGCCGGCGGTCTTCCGCCCCAGGCCCTGGAAGGCCGTGGCCTCCAGCGGCGTCGCCAAAGCGGTTCGAATGCGCTCTTCCAGGTCCTTCATGCCTTGTGCCTCGCATGGCTGACGGCCGGCGTCACCCGTCAATATCAATGAGTCTGACACAACCGGGGCCAGGATGTCAATCTTCGTGCCCCCGAAGGCATATGATATTTAGGCTTGTGCCGGACAGGACGCGCCGGTACCCTCGCGTCCCATTTACGCCCCGGTCCCCGTCCCTGCGGCCGACAGCGGCGGCGGTCCGCCGGGGAACAACCCGCCGGCCCGGGATCACCCCCGGGTTGGGAAAGGATGCCATGAGTTCAGCCCTGGAAGCGTTTCTTCGCGCCGTCGCCGCCCGCAACCCCGGCGAGCCCGAATTCCACCAGGCGGTCCGCGAGGTAGTCGAGCACATCCTGCCGGTGGTGGAGGCCACGCCCGCCTACCGCCAGGAAAAAATCCTGGAGCGGCTGGTCGAACCGGAACGGACCATCAGTTTCCGGGTGCCCTGGGTGGACGACCGCGGCGAGATCCATGTCAACCGCGGTTACCGCATCGAAATGAACTCGGCCCTCGGCCCCTACAAGGGCGGCCTGCGCTTCCACGCCTCCGTCAACGCCGGCATCCTCAAGTTCCTGGCCTTCGAGCAGGTGTTCAAGAACTCGCTGACCAGCCTGCCGATGGGCGGCGGCAAGGGCGGCTCCGATTTCGACCCCCGCGGCAAGAGCGACATGGAAGTCATGCGCTTCTGTCAGGCCTTCATGAACGAACTCTTCCGGTACCTCGGGCCCAATACGGATGTTCCCGCCGGCGACATCGGGGTCGGCGCCCGGGAAATCGGCTACCTTTTCGGCCAGTACAAGAAACTGCGCAACGAGTTCACCGGCGTGCTGACCGGCAAAGGGCTCGGCTGGGGCGGATCGCTGATCCGGCCGGAGGCCACCGGTTACGGCGCCGTCTATTTCGTCCAGCAGATGCTGGCCACCCGCCAGTTGTCGCTGGAAGGCAAGACCGCCGCGGTCTCCGGCTCCGGCAACGTGGCCCAGTACGTGGTCGAAAAGCTCAACCAACTCGGCGCCCGGGCCATCACCCTCTCGGATTCGGACGGCACCATCGTGGACGAGGACGGCATCGACCCCGACAAGCTGGCCTGGCTGATGGAGCTGAAGAACGTCAAGCGCCGGCGCATCCGCGACTACGCGGAGAAGTATCCCGCCGCCAAGTACCTGGCGAACCAGCGGCCCTGGCAGGTCCCCTGCGACCTGGCCTTCCCCTGCGCCACCCAGAACGAGATCTCGGCCGCCGACGCCAAAAGCCTGGTCAAGAACGGGTGCCTGTGCGTCTGCGAAGGCGCCAACATGCCCACCGAGTCCGAGGGGGTGGACGTGTTCCTCAAGGCCCAAATTCTCTACGGCCCCGGCAAGGCCGCCAACGCCGGGGGCGTGGCCACCTCGGGCCTGGAGATGTCCCAGAACGCCATGCACCTCGCGTGGCCGCGGGAGGAGGTCGACCGGCGCCTCAAGGAAATCATGCTGGCGATCCACGAGGCCTGCGTCCAGTACGGACGCGAGGGCGACTTCATCAACTACGTCAAGGGCGCCAACATCGCCGG
>CAZVVD010000091.1:0-14802 GCA_964630555.1 uncultured Verrucomicrobiota bacterium
AACTACACCAACCCCATGGCCATGCTGTGCCGCGCCATGCAGCGGCGCAGCCGCATCCAGCTCACCGGGCTCTGCCACAGCGTGCAGGGCACCGCTGCGATGCTGGCCGATTACATTGGCGCCCCCCCGGAGGAGATCACCTACCTGTGCGGCGGCATCAACCACCAGGCCTGGTACCTGAAGTACCAGTGGAAGGGCCGCGACGCCTATCCCCTGATCCGCAAGGCGATCCTGGAAAAGCCGCGCGTCCGGAAGACCGAGCAGGTCCGTAACGAGATGTTCCTGCACCTGGATTATTACGTCACCGAATCCAGCGGCCACAACTCGGAATACAGCTGGTGGTTCCGCAAGCGCCCCGACCTCATCCGCCGCTATTGCACGCGGGGTACGGACTGGAATCCCGGCCGGCACGCCTACATCTTGGACGCCTACCGGCGGGCGAAGCGCACCTGGCGGCGGGACATCCGGGCCTGGCTGAACAACCCCAAGCCCCTGGACCTCAAGCGCGGCCACGAATACGCGGCGGCGATCATCAACGCCCGCCTGGGCGGGGAGATCTTCGAGTTCAACGGCAACGTTCCCAACACCGGCCTGATCACCAACCTGCCGCCGGACGTCTGCGTGGAGGTGCCGGTTTTCGCGAACCGGCGCGGGTTCAGCCCGGTGCCGGTTGGACCCCTGCCTCCCCAGTGCGCCGCCCTGAACGCCGTCAGCGTGGCGGTGGAGGAAATGGCGGTCGAAGCGGCCCTGACCGGCAATCCCCGCCGGGTATTTCAGGCCGTGGCCTACGATCCGCTGAGCGCGGCGGTCCTCTCGCTGGCCGAGATCAAGCGCATGGTCCAAGCCATGCTCAACCGGAACCGGGAGCACCTGCCGCAGTTCAAGCACTTGAAGATCTAGCCTGCGTCGGATCGCCGCCCCGGCCGGTGTTCCGGGTCAGCCGGGCAGGCCGCGGCGGGGCGGGGGATAGGCGGCCGTGACCGTCATGCCGATGCCGCCCCGGGCGTTGAAAATCCCGGTGACCCGGGCCTGGCGGGGCCGGCAGGCGCTCACCAGGTCAGCGAGAATCCGATTCACCGCGTCCTCGTAAAACAGGGCCGCGTTCCGGTAGGCGTGCAGGTAGAGCTTCAGCGACTTGCTCTCGAGGCAGCGCCGGGCCGGCGCGTAATCGATCCGGATGACGCCGAAATCCGGCTGGCCGGTGACGGGACAGAGCGAGGTGAACTCCGGGCATTCGAAGTGAATGTCGTAGCGGCGCCGGGGATGCCGGTTTTCAAAGGTTTCCAGCCGGGCGCGGCCGGGCGCGGCCGGGACGGCGCGCTTGCGTCCCAGCAGGGTCAAGCCCCGCGGGGCGCTGCGCCGGCTATGCGCGTGCCGCCGTGTTGTCATGATCCGCGCCGCCTCCCGCCGGAATTTTATCCCGATAATTAGCTTGTGAATTTTTTCGCGGCCATTGTATAGTGCCCCGCATGGAAAAGCAAGCCGTTCTCGACACCATTGACAAGCTGCTGATCGTCCAGGAACGCGACAACCAGCTGGCCGCCTGGCGGCGCGAACTGGAGAGCCTTCCCGTCCGACGGAAGGAGATCGAGGACCAGATCGCCGCCGCGCGCCAGGCCTTGGAGGAGGCCCGGAACCGCATCGCGAGCCACCAGGCGAGCGTCAAGAAGTGGGAGCTGGAAATTGAGACCGGCCGCCAGCAGATCCTTAAGCTGAAAGAACAGCAATTCCAGATTAAGACCAACGAGGAATACCGCACACTGGGCAGGGAAATCACCCATCTCGCGGACCACAAGAACGGGCTGGAGGAACGCGCGATCGAAGCCATGGAGCAGGTCGAGCAGGTTAAGACCGAAGCCGCGGACCGGAAGGAAAAGCTGGACCGGGAGTCCGCCCGCATCCAGGAACAGCTGAGCCGGCTGGAGGAGCGGCGCGTCCAGATCGAGCGGGACGTGGGGGGACTCCAGGCCGAACGGGATCGGTTGGCTGAGGGCATTGATCCCGTGTGGCTGGCGCGTTATAACCACGTCATGGACCATAAGAAAGACAAGGCCCTGGCCGCGGTCGTCAAAAGCGCCTGCGGTCAATGCCACATGACGCTGCCTCCCCAGGTCATCCACGACACCCGACGGTCGGAGGGGATTGTCACCTGCAGCTTCTGCGGGCGCATTTTGTACTGGACGACCTAGCCAGGTCGGGCTATTTTATCCTTTGGATGTTGGTGGCCGGAGCGGACGGCCGTTCCGCCCCCCGGGCGATAGCGACCGGGGTGGGGGGGAGGAAAGTCCGGACTCCAAAGGGCAGGGTGCCCCGGTGTAATGCCGGGGGGTCGGGCGGTCATGCGCACGACACGGAAAGTGCCACAGAAATGATACCGCCCCGCTGCGCTCCCTTCGGGGGGCAAGCGGGGTAAGGGTGAAATGGTGGTGTAAGAGACCACCGCCCCGGCCGCAATGCCGGGGGCACGGCAAACCCCACCCGGAGCAAGGTCGAATAAGAAACCGCGTCAGGCGGCCCGCCTGCGTCCCGGTCACGGACCGGGCCGGTTTCGGGTTGACCGCCATAAGCCTGGCGCCGTCCCCGGGACGGCGCCAGCAAGACAAATGGCCGTCGCCCGGCGAGGGGGCGCGAGCCCTCTGCGACCGGGGCACAGAATCCGGCTTATAGCTCCGCCGCCGACATCCACTCAGCGCTGGGCCCATGGAGCGGGACAGGACGTGTCAACGGGCGAAGGCGCAACGGATCCCGGGCCTGATCATGGCTGCCATTTCCAACCAGGCGATCGCGCGGATCGGGGCGTGGTGGGCGGTGGGGGTCGCCCTGTGCTTGGGCGCTCTTTACGGGTATCGGATCGCGCGGCTGCCGTGTGCCGGTCAACGACCCGGCCAATGTTTTCGGTCGGCCCCTGGCCGAGCCTGGGCGCCGCCTGTCTTGGGCGGCGCCGCGTCGTTCGACGCCTCAGTGTTCAGGAAACGGGCCGATCACACGGCATCCGCCCCGGGCCCCCTGGCCAAGCGGTTCCGCCTGGCTGGAACTTTTTTTGCCATGGGCGGCAGCCAGCAGGTCCGCAAGGCCATCCTTGACGATCTCCAGGGCAAGGAACAGGCCCTGGTGAGCGAGGGGGATGTGATTGACGGCGACGTCGCGGTCCTAGCCATCGGCGCCGAAAAAATCGTGGTCAGGGCAGGGGGGCGGGACGAAGAACTCCATCTCAGTTTTGCGGGTCAAGCCCCCCCACCCGCCGCCGGGGAACAAAACGAGGCCGCGTCGGCCGTTATACTCAACCGCTTCGGCCGGCGGGTGGGCGAAACCCGCTGGGTCCTGCAGAGGGACGCGCTGCTCAAGTACTATGCTGAATTGCTCAACAACACCGACCGGCTGGCCAAAGTCTTCGATTCGCTCAAGCCGGTGTATCAGGCCGGTAAGATCGCCGGCTATGCCCTGGTGGTCGAAGGCGAAGGCGACATGTTCAGCGCCCTGGGCCTGAGGCCCAACGATGTCATCCGGTCGGTCAACAAAGTGCCCATGATCAGCCAATCCCGGGCCGAGTATTTCATCCGGGAATTCGTCAATAACCGGGCCAACGGCTTCGTGCTCGGCATTGAGCGCGAGGGCAACGCGGAGCAGCTGATTTACCTCATCCGCTAGGCGTCCCAATCTGGCCGCCTGCATTGGCGGCGTTTGCCTGTTCCTGGGCTTTATCGTCTGCGTCATCGGCCGCATGATCCAGGGCTGAGCCTAGTAGCAGGGCCCCCCAAAAACGCCCAACCGCCACTACACCTTGCGGGATTTTACCGTCCCAAGGCGACATAAGATATATTATGCGACGTTAGGTGGGAAGGCTTTATCGGGCTGGTTTGGCGTCAGGACTTGAAAACCTCCCTTTGAGGCTGTTTGGCGAGAAGCGCTACGCTCCTTCGTCTGGCGGCGCGGCGAAAAAAACGTAGTGAAAAAAAATGGAGGCGGGGGGAATTGAACCCCCGTCCGCATAAGCGTCACGGTCGCATCTACGCGCGTGTTCTGTCAATTTGCGTCTCGCCACCGCACCCGCCGGCAGACAGGCTGATGCTTAGGCCAGCGTCCCCGTCTGATCTCGTTTTCCGCCCGGCCGCCCGGCGGAAAATCCCAGCCCGCTGTCGTCGTCATGCCAGCGTAGCAGGCGCTGGGCCGGCAGACGTCACGGCGCAATTAGGCCGCGAGAGCCAATTCGGTATTGGCGTTTGAGTTTTGTTCCCGGGTGTTTAACGAGGCCAACCGGGGTCCTCGGCGCGCGACGACAGCTTCAACTTACACGTCGAAACCTATCGCCCCCTTAACTAGGTTGATTCCGGATTCTGAACGGCGGCCGCGGGTGAACACGCCTGGGCCCCGAGGCCCGTCCCGGTCCCGGCTTGCCGGCTTTCGATATCCCGCATGACCTCGGCCAGGCACTCCGGGCAAAGCCCGTGGGTGAACGTCAGGAGCGAATTATCGCTGACGTAGTCCTCCATCTGTTTCCAGACATTCGGCTTGATCCTGACCTTATGGCAGTTAGCACAGACGGAAATCAGGGATTTCAGGACCCGCTTCTGTTGGATATAGGTATTGCCGATGGCCACCATGGCCACCAGGAATACCCCGGCGGACAGGATACAACCGCGGAAAATATTCATTTCGCCGGCCGCAGTTTTAAAAAAGAACTCTTGCAGATCCCCGATTTCGTTCAACCAGATGAGCAGCAGCAGCACGACAAAGGTCATGAACTGCCAGAAGGCGATATACGCGAACGGATCTTTCGGCAGTTCGATTTCTTCCACCTGTTTAGGGGGGTCCCCTGCCCCGTCCCCAAGCGGGCCGATATGATTTCTTTTCACGCGACATATTTTTGCTGAAACGGGCCGGAATGTCAATCCCAAAGGCGCATCCCAAAGGCGCGCCCCCAAACGTCCCCCAGGACTTCTCTCCCTTGCTGGGGCCGCGGATTGGGATTGAATCCCTGACGGCGTTGTGCTAGAAGCGCGGGCTTATGAGCGAAGCCCTCCCAGCTGGGATTCGAGGGATCCTTTTCGATATGGACGGCGTCCTGTGCGATTCCGAGCCGTTCATCTGCGAAGCCGCCTGCCGGATGTTCCTGGAACGCCACGGGGTGCGGGTGCGGCCCGCGGATTTCAAGCCGTTCGTCGGCACCGGCGAAAATCGCTACCTGTCGGGCGTGGCCGAGCGCTACGGGATTCAACTGGCGCTGGGGCCGGACAAGGCCCGGACCTATGCCCTCTACCTGGAGTTGATTCGGGGCAGGCTGCGGCCCTTGCCAGGGGTTGCCGATTTCATGGCCGCGGCGCGGGGACGGGGGTTGAAACTGGCAGTGGCCACCAGTGCCGACATGGTCAAGCTCAAGGGAAACCTGGCGGAAATCCGCCTGGCGCCGTCGACCTTCGATGCCTGCGTCAGCGGCAGCGATGTCCAGCGCAAGAAGCCGGCCCCCGACCTCTTTCTGGCCGCGGCGCGCCGGCTGGGGCTTCCGCCGGCGCGCTGCCTGGTCGTCGAGGACGCGCCCAGCGGCATCCAGGCGGCCGTCGCCGGCGGCATGCCGGCCTTGGGACTGACGACCAGTTTCAGCGCCCGGATCCTGGTCCGGGCCGGGGCGCGCTGGACCGCGCCCGACTTGAGGGCCGCGCGGCCCATCCTGTTTCCGGCCCGCGCCCAGTGAACGCCGAGACCGCAGCCGATCGCATCATGGGAGGCAAGGATGAACCGCATCTGCGTCGAACTGGTCCGTTATGGAAAAAAAATCGTGCAGGCCCGCCTGGTGGCCGGCGCCGGGGGCAACATCAGTGCCCGCGACGGCCGCCTGGTCTGGATGAAACCCAGCGGTTTTGCCATGGACGAAATGCGCCCTGCCGACCTGTGCGGGCTGGATCTTGCCAGCGGACGCCAGCTGCGGGGCCGGCAGAAACCCACCTCGGAATACAACATGCACCTGGCCATTTACCGCGCCCGCCCGGACGTCACGGCCATTTTTCACACCCATTCGCCCTGGGCGTCCGGGGTCATCAGCGCGGGCGTGTGTTTGCGGCCGATGTTCGCGGAGTTCATCAATGATCTAGGGCGGACCGGTACGGTCGCCTATATCACCCCGACGACCCGGGCCCTGGCGGAGGCCATGGCGGCCAAGGCAAAAACCTGCGACACGATTTTCATGGTGAATCACGGCGTCCTGGCCGTCGGAGTCAATATGAAACAGGCCTACTTTCGCTGCGTCGTCGTGGAAGACGCCGCCAAATCGCTGGTGGCCGCCGCCTGCGTGGGCAGGCCGAAGTTCCTGACGCCGGCCCAGGGGCGCGAGCTGATGGCCCAGGAAGGGCCGCAACACCGGCTTAAGATGATGCAGCAAGCCTAGCGCGGCACGGCGTCCGGCAGGCCGCCATCCACCGGCAGCGTGGCCCCGGTCGTGGGGGTTTGGCGGGTCACAAAAAACAGCACGGCATTGGCCACGTGGGCCGGCGTGATCCGCGCTTTCAGCAGGTTGCGGTTGCGGTAGTATTCCTCGAGCCCCTGCTCATCCAGTCCACGGGCCTTCATGCGGGACGGGCCGATTTCGGCCCAGAGGCCCGACTTACGCTTGCCCCCCGCGAATACGGCGTCCGGGGCCACCATGTTGACCCGGACACCCAACGGCGCCAGTTCCAGGGCAGCCACCCTGGCCAACTGGTGGCCGGCGGCCTTGGTGGCGCTGTAGGCCCCGAAGTGCGCGCCCGGCGCAAACACGTTTTTGGTCGAAATGACCACGATATCGCCCCCGGTCCCCTGGAGCGCCAGCCAGCGTCCCGCTTCGGCCAGGGTCAGCAGCGTGCCGTCCACGTTGACCTTCTCCAGTTTGCGAAAAGCGTCCAAATCCAGATCCACCAGGGAGGAGACCAGGGCAATTCCGGCATTGGCCACGACGATGTCCACCCCACCCCAGGCGCGGCCGACGGCGGCGAACCCGTAGGCCACGTCGTCGCCGTCAGTGACATCCATCCGAATGCCGATGATCCGTCCGGGCGCTCCGGGCAGCAACTCGGCGACCAGCGTATCCAAAGGTTCCTGGGCCCTGTCGGTGGCGGCCACCCGGCAGCCATTTTCCAGCAGCCCCTTGCAGATCCCGGCCCCAATCGCGCCGGCGGCGCCGGTGACCAGCGCCACTTTGTTGTGCAAGGGGGCGAGCGGCGTTTCCTCCTGGCGATCCACCCAGAGGGTGCCCATGCCCTCCAGGATGACGGAGCGGACCGGGGTGTCGTGCTGGGTGGCGTACTGGTTCACGGCCCGCCGCAGCCGCTCGCGCAGTTCATTCTCCGAAATGTGTTCGTCCAGGGCCTTGAGCAGCAGGGCCGGTTTCTCGTCCGCCGTGCCGTCGGGCGGGGATGCCACCCCGGGCAGGCATTTCACCAGGACGCGCACGAACGGATCGTCGTCACGGCCCGACGGCCGGGCCAGGAGCCCGCGGATCATCGTGGTCGCCTGGGACAGGCGGCGCAGGGTCGTGGGGGCCGGGTTGCCGTTGGACATGGCGCCTTTCCTGGTCGGCCGGGCATATCAGGCCCGCTGGGTTTTCAACGCTTGATAGAGTTTCAGGGCCTCGGCGGGTTTGAGATTCTCGTGGACCACCTTGCGGATGGCTTGGAGCATGGCCGCCGGCGCGTCGCTCTGGAAGATATTCCGGCCCATGTCCACCCCGGAGGCGCCCTGGCGGACAGCCTGAAACGCCATAGTGAGGGCCTCCAGCTCCGGCAGTTTTTTCCCGCCGGCCATGACGATCGGCACGGGACAGGACGCCGTGACGGTGTCGAAGCCCTGGGCCACGTAGTAGGTTTTCACGGCCTGGGCGCCCAGCTCGGCGCAGATCCGGCAGGCCAGCCGGAAATAGCGGGCGTCCCGCACCATGTCCTTGCCCACGGCCGTCACCGCCATCACCGGGATGCCGTACCGCAGCCCCTGGTCCACCAGCCGGGTCAGGTTATGCACCGAGCGGGTTTCATGCTCGCCCCCGATGAAAACCTGGATGGCCAGCATGGACGCGTTCATCCGGATGGCGTCCTCGATGTCCACCGCCAGTTCTTCATTGGACAGCTCCTTGAGAATGCTCGGCCCTCCGCTGGCGCGCATGACGATCGGTCGGGCGCAGACGGGCGGAATGGTGCTGCGCAGGATGCCGCGGGTCAGCATGAGAGCATCGGCGTCGGCGACCAGGGGGACGATGCTGAGGTCAATCCGCTCCAGGCCGGTGGTCGGTCCCTGGAAATAGCCGTGATCGATCGCCAGCATCACAGTCCGCCCGGTACGCGGGTTGAAAATCCGGGCCAGGCGATTCTTCATGCCCCAATCGAGCGCAGCCGAGCCCTTGAGGTAATAGCCCTGGCGCTCGGCGGGAATCTCGGAAAAAAACTCCTTACTTTCCTTGGCGGCTTCGGCCTCCGGCATGATGGCGTCTCCCTCCCCGGCCTTACACTGTCGATCCGCCGCGACCGGTCGGGCGGGGTCGCGGTGTTGAGGAGCAACCCCCGCAGGCGCGGATCTATTTCAGCGGGGAAAAGCCGCGCCCGGGAGCGCCCGGGGGCTGGGCGCGGGGCAAGCGGGGCATGGTGGTCCAGAGCAGGTCGCGGCTCATTTTGAGCCGGCCAAGGTCCGCGTCCGCGTCCAGGATCTTGTTGATTTCCTTCTGCATTTCGATCAACTGCGCGCGGTACGCCTTCACGTCCGGATGGGTCTCGAAGAGAACCGCCTGGCGCTCGGCGATTTCCTGCTTGACGGCCTCGATGCGGGCGCTGGTTTCCATGACCTTGCGCATGAATTCGGCGCTCATCTCGGGAGAAAAAGGCGCTGGTTTGCCGGCCGCGGGGTCCATTTTCGGAGCCGCCGGCTGCGCGCCGATCTGCGGGGCTTCCGGTTTGGCCGCCGGGGCCGGTTTGACCGCGGCATCGTTCTCCCCGGCGCTCGCCGTCATCAGCGCCATCGCGATCATGCCGCACCCCGTCCATGTGCACCAGGTTTTCATGTTCCGTTCCTTTCTGCTTGGCAGCGCCCGCCATTCCTTTCCCTGAAAATCGCAAAACGCCAGTATGCGGTTCCGCTCCGGCAAGGCAAGCGAAAAAAACAGATTGTCAGCCGGCGGGTGAAAGGGCTACTATGCCCGCCGCAACGGTTCCGGCGCGCGCCGGGCCGGTTAAGGAGGAGTATGACAGATCACGTCACCCTGTCCGTCGATGGCCGCCAGTACCGTTTTCCGCTCGTCCGGGGGACGCGGTCGGAGCGCGCCATTGACATCTCGCGCCTGCGGGACGAGACCGGTCTGATCACCCTCGACAGCAGCCTCGGCAGCACCGGCATGTGCCGGAGCGCCATCAGCTTCATCGACGGGGAGCGGGGCCTCCTGCAGTACCGGGGGTATCCGATCGAGGAATTGGCGGAAAAATCGACGTTCACCGAAACCGCCTACCTGCTGATCCACGGCGATCTGCCGTCCCGCAGGGAACTGGCCGTGTTCTCCAACCGCCTGAACGCGTCCTCCCTGATCCACGAGGACATGACCCACTTCTTCGGGGCCTTCCCGAAATACGCCCACCCCATGGGGATTCTGTCCACCATGGTGGCTTCCCTTTCGACCTTCTACCCCCTGCCCGACGTCCTGGATCCGGACGCCGAGGAGCAGTTCATGGCCAACCTGATCTCGCAGGTGCGGACGATTGCGGCTTTTTCGTACAAGAAATCCATCGGCGAACCCGTGGTCTACCCCTCCTTCCGTCTGAAATACGTCGAAAACTTTTTGAACATGATGTTTTCCTCGCCGGTCAAGGATTACAAGCAGGATCCCGACATCGTCCGGGCGGTGGACCTGTTCCTGATCCTGCATGCCGACCACGAGCAGAATTGCAGCGCGTCCACCATTCGGTTGGTGGGGTCCAGCCTGGCGAACATTTACGCGGTGGTGTCGGCGGGGATTTCCGCCCTTTGGGGCCCGCGGCACGGCGGCGCCAACCAGGAAGTCATCCAGATGCTGGAGCGCATCCTGGCCACGGGGGGCGACGGCAAGGAGTTCATCGAGCGGGCCAAGACCAAGAACAGCGGCGAGCGGTTGATGGGCTTCGGCCACCGGGTCTACAAGAACTTCGACCCGCGCGCCAAGATTCTCAAGCAGGCCTGCCACAAGCTGCTGAACAAGCCCGGGATGACCCATCCCCTGTTCGACATCGCCCTGCGCCTCGAGCAGCTGGCTTTGCGGGATGATTATTTCCTGTCGCGCCGGCTGTATCCCAACGTGGATTTTTATTCCGGCCTGATCCTCAAGGCAGCGGGTATCCCCTCCGACATGTTCACGGTGCTTTTCGCCATCGGGCGCATGCCCGGCTGGCTGGCCCATTGGCGGGAGATGGTCCACACCGAGCCGTTCCGGATCATCCGCCCGCGCCAGGTATACACCGGCCAGGCCGAGCGGCGCTACGTGCCGATCGACGAACGCGCCGGAAGCGGGCCGGTTCCGGCCTGACCGCCGCTGGCCCCCCAGCGTTGGCGCCTCAGGGAACCTGGCCTTTGGCCGGTACGGCGGACGGCGGCGACCGGTCCGCTTCCGGTCCGCAACCGAGGTGCCAGGCGCGCGCCCCCAGCCCCAACAGAAAGAGTCCCAGCACGATGAGGACCGCCCAGCGTTCCTGGTCGGTCAGGTTGAACCAGGCCCTGACCGGGAAGCGTTCCGACCACCGGCTCGGCGGCGGGACAGGGATCGTCATGGGTTGCCTCCCGGCAGGCATGCTTGCCTCCCTCGAAACTAACTAGGCGCCTTGCCCGCCACTTAGCCCCGCATGCGGGGCTAAGTGGCCACTTTGTTTCAGACGTGGCAACCAAAGTCGTCACCTTTGTCAGCAGACACCCGCGCGGGGTCGTCCGCCGCGTTAGCGTGCAAAAGATTTCGTTATTTATAGCAGTTTACCGAGGATAGGCGCAAACGGCCTATCCACTAGCAGGTTGGCGGACGGCGTTGGCCCGGGCGATGTGCCCCCCTCCCGGTTTCTGAACCCAAGCCCCCTGCCCGCTCCGGTCAGGGGCGGACCACGAGGTTGATCAGCTTGTCCGGGATCAGGACGGTTTTCACAAGTTTTTCCCTGGAAGCCCACCTGGCCACGGCGGGATCGGCCAGGGCGGCCGCTTCGGCGGCATCCTTGGCCAGCCCGACCGGCAGGCGGAGAGTCCCGCGCAGCTTGCCGTTGACCTGGACCGCGAGTTCCACCTCGGAGCGAACCAGGGCGGCCGGGTCGGCCTCCGGCCACGCCACCCGCAGGATGCCAGCCGGCCGGCCCAGTTCCACCCAGAGTTCCTCCGCCAGGTGCGGAGTGAAGGGCGCGAGCAGGAGCACCACGGTTTCCAGCGCGTGCCGGAAGACCGCCCGGTGCTGGTCCGACGCGGCGGCGTCCGGCAGGCAAGCGTCCAGCGCGTTCATGAGTTCCATGATTTGGGCGATGGCGGTGTTGAAATGGAAAGCGCCTTCCAAGTCCCGGGTCACGGTTTGGATGGTGGCATGCGTCTTGCGAAACAGGGCGCGCTCCGGATCCCGCATGGCGGCCGGGTCGGGCCGAAGACCGCGGGCGCCCGCCAGCAGCTCGCGGTGGTCGTAGACCCTTTTCCAGACCCGGCGCAGGAAACGGTAGGCCCCCTCGATGCCATCATCGTTCCACTCGGCGTCTTTTTCCGGCGGACCGATGAACAGGGTGTAGAGCCGAACAGTGTCAGCCCCGTATTCGCGGATCAGCTCGTCGGGGCTGACGACGTTGCCCTTGGACTTGGACATCTTGTAGAGCTGCCCGTCCCGGTCGCTGCGCTTGCAGATCATGCCCTGGGTGAAGAGGTTGGCAAAGGGCTCGTTGAAGCCCACCAGCCCCATATCGCGCAGGGCCTTGGTGAAAAAGCGCGCGTACATGAGATGCAGAATGGCGTGCTCAATCCCGCCGATATACTGGTCCACCGGCAGCCAGCGGTTGCAGGCCTCGGGGTCAATCGCCCGGCGTTCGTCGCGGGGCGACAGGTAACGCAGGAAATACCAGCTGGAGTCCACGAAAGTATCCATGGTGTCGCTCTCGCGGCGCGCCGGCCCGCCGCAGCGCGGGCAGGGAGCGTCCATGAAGGCCGGGCAGCGTGCCAGGGGGGACTCGCCCGTCGGCCGGAACTCGATGTCGTCGGGCAGCCGCACGGGCAAGTCCTGTTCCGGCACCGGCACGATCCCGCAGTCGCGGCAGTAAATAACCGGAATGGGCGCGCCCCAGTAGCGCTGGCGGCTGATCAGCCAATCCCGCAGGCGGTAGTGGACCTGGGCCCGCCCGAAGTTTCCGGCTTCGGCCGCGGCCGTCATCCGAACGCGGGCCTCGGCGCTGGGCAGGCCCGAGAACTTGCCGGAGTCCACGGTGATCCCGTCGTCACAATAGGCGTCCGCCATGGTCTCCAGCCTCAGGGAACGCTCGGCGTTCTGGATGGAGAGCTTGACGGGCAGACCGTATTTTTCCGCGAAAGCCCAGTCCCGCGTGTCGTGCGCCGGCACCGCCATGACCGATCCGGCCCCGTAGCCCATGATGACGTAATCGCCCACCCACAGGGGAAGGCGTTCGCCGTTGTAAGGGTTGACGACCTGGCGGCCCGTGAAAACCCCGGTTTTATCCCGCGCTTCGGCAGCGCGCTCCGCCGTGGCCACCTTGTGGGCCCGGGCGACGAAGGCCCGCACCATGTCCTCCTCGGGCAGGCCGGCGACCATGTCGGCCAGGCCCGGGAACTCGGGGGCGACGACCATGTAGGTGCAGCCGAAAATCGTGTCCACCCGGGTCGTGAAACACGGCACCGCGCGGGCCGGATCGGGCTTTCCGTCCGCGCGCGGCACGAGGGCGAAGTCCACCAGGGTTCCCTCGCTGCGCCCGATCCAGTTCTGCTGCATGGCCTTGACCCGTTCCGGCCAACCCCCGAGCTGGGAAAGGTCGTCCAGCAGGCGCTGGGCGTAGTCCGTGATCTTGAAAAACCACTGCGCCAGCCGTTTCTCGGTGACCTCGGTCTCGCAGCGCCAGCAGCGGCCGTCAATGACCTGCTCGTTGGCCAGGACGGCCGCGCAGGACGGGCACCAGTTGACCGGCGCCTCGGCCTTGTAGGCCAGGCCGCGCTTGAAGAATTGGAGAAACAACCACTGGGTCCAGCGGTAGTAGTCCGGCAGGCAGGCCGTGACCTCGCGATCCCAGTCGTAGCAGACGCCCCATGAATTCAACTGCCGCTTCATGGTGGCGATGTTGGCCAGGGTGGTGATCCGCGGGTGGGTGCCGGTCTTGATGGCCGCATTTTCGGCCGGCAGGCCGAAGGCATCCCAGCCGATGGGGGTGAGCACGTTGAACCCGCGCATCATTTTGTAGCGGGCGACGGCGTCGCCGATGATGTAGTTCCGGCCGTGCCCCACGTGCAGGGCCGCCGAGGGATACGGAAACATGACCAGGCAGTAGAACTTGCGCCCGGCCCGGCCCGCGTCGGTCCGGAAGAACCCCTGGTCCCGCCAGTAGGCCTGCCACTTCGGCTCGATTTCGTCAAAAGCGTATTTTTCCCGCATGGCGAGGCAATCTAACGGATACGGATCGGTTTGACAATCGTATTTGTCAAGCAAAGCCGGAAACGACATACTTAGCCGTGCCATTCACCCCCATCATGACACGTCCAATCGGAAAGGATTGCACTCATGCCGCCAGCCAAACTGCTCAAATGCCTGCCGCTCGGCCTCGTGTTCCTGGGTCTCTGTCCCTCGCACCTGCCGGCCGGTGACGGCGTCAAAACGACGGTCCAGGCCACGGTGGACGCCTCGCCGCACGCGCAGGATACCGCACCGGTCATGATCCAGACGGCCGTGCTTCCGGCGAAAACGGAGGAGAAACCCATCGCCCCTCCCCCGCCCCGCTGCGCCGCCGACTGGGTGGCGGCCTGGGAGGCGGCCCAAAAAGCCTGCCCGGAAGGAACCCGCGTGAAAATCTATGTTGCCGACCGGCCCGGCTTGGCGTTGGAATCCCCAATGGTATTCGAATGTGTAGCGCTCAAAGCGCGCGGGGAACTGCTGGTCCTTACCTGCAAACCGCCGGGACAGAAAGACGAAACGGTGACCATCCTCCGCGCCGGCGACCTTGTGCGCATGGACGTCGCCAAGCCAGCCGCCAGAGGGCCGTAAACCGCAATCCGGCGTGGGGTCACGCCGGTTCCATTTCGAGACGGGACGGCCGCGTCCCGCTCTTTTTCCCCCTGGAAACGGGGTACCCCCACCCCGAGGTTCTTTTCCCCTAGCCGGTGCGGGTCACGCCAACGCCAACCGTGAACCGTTCACGGCTGGAGGAAAACCTGCGGCGCCATCATGAAGGGTTCTTTGAAGGGGCTGGCGAGCACGGAGGGCTCGGTGTCCAGGGTTTGCTTGGCCGCCCAGTTGGTGCCGTCATGCCAGGAAAAATCGTATTGGGTGGCGTCATCGTCGAAAAAGATGGCCAGCACTTTTCCATCCGCCGTCCGGCGCGCTTGCACCGTGGCGGAATCCTTGATCGTGCTGACTGCGATTTCCACGTCCCAGCTGCTGCTTGCCGGGTTGGCCGAATGGCGGGAGCGACCGGTGTTCACGTCGCTGAAGACCACCAGGGCATGGCCGGCGTTGGTGCGGGTTCCGTAGACCAGGATCGCGCCGGGGCCGCGACTGATTGGTCCTCACAAGCCGGCGGCATTGCTTCCGGGTTTTTTTTCCGATGTCGCGACTTTATGAAAATGTCCCCTTGTAACTCGATAGAAATGTCCCCATGA
>CAZVVD010000092.1:0-14603 GCA_964630555.1 uncultured Verrucomicrobiota bacterium
CGACGAGATCGACGCCGTCGGCCGCAGCCGTTTCACCGGGATCGGCGGCGGGCACGACGAGCGCGAACAGACCCTCAACGCCCTGCTGGTGGAGATGGACGGCTTCGAGACCCAGGACGGCGTGATCATCATCGCCGCCACCAACCGGCCCGACGTGCTCGACCCGGCGTTGCTGCGCCCCGGGCGCTTCGACCGCCAGATCGTCATCGACCTGCCGGTCTTGGAGGGCCGCGAGGACATCCTCAAGATCCACGCCCGCAAGATCAAGCTCGGCCCCCGGGCCGATCTCAAGCGCCTGGCCCGCGGCACCTCCGGGTTTTCCGGGGCCGACCTGGCCAACCTGCTCAACGAGGCCGCCCTGCTGGCGGCGCGCCAGGGCAAGTCGGGCGTGGACATGTCGGATCTCGAGGAGGCCCGCGACAAAGTCCGCTGGGGCCGCGAGCGGCGCAGCCGGATCTTGGACGAGGACGAAAAGAAGCTGACCGCCTACCACGAGGCCGGGCATGCCCTGGTTCTCCAACTGGTGGAAAAAAGCGAGCCGCTCCACAAGATCACCATCATCCCCCGCGGCACGGCTTACCTCGGCGCCACGCTCCAGTTGCCGGAGAAGGACCACTACACCGAGGGCCTGCTCAAACTCAAGGGCATGCTGGCGGGGATGATGGGCGGGCGAGTGGCCGAGGAGCTGGTGCTGGGGGATATTTCCACCGGCGCCGGCAATGACCTCAAGCAGGCCACGCGCCTGGCGCGGCTGATGATCTGCAACTGGGGCATGAGCCGGGAACTCGGGCCGCAGACCTTCGGCGCCCAGGAGGAGCTGTTGTTCCTCGGCCGCGAGGTGGCCCGCAACCAGGATTTCAGCGAGGAAACCTCCCGCCGGATCGACCTGGAGGTCAACAAGCTCCTGCGCGAGGCCCACCAGCGGGCGCTGGAGATTCTGACGGCGCATCGGGAGCAGCTGGACACCATCGCCCGCCTGCTGCTGGAACGGGAAACGCTGGAAGGCCGGGATATTGAAGAGATCCTCAAGTTCGGGCGGATCCTTTCGGACGAGGATCGGGCGCAGGCGGACGCCCAGGCGGCGCCGGCCGGGCCGGCCCCGGACCCCATGGTCCGGTCCCCAGCGGCCCCGTCCCCGCAGGCGGCGCCGGCCCCGGCCTTGGCGCCCGGCTCGCCGCAGCCGGCGTGAACGAGCGGGGAGATTTCTGATTGCGGATTGCGGAGTGGGGCTTGACAAGCGGAAGGGGCGCGGGCGTTGCAACACGACCAGGGGCCGTTGGATGCCGAGGCACGGGGCCGGTGGACCTGGCGCTGCCGGGACCGGGGCTTAGAAATCGGCTTGCGGCCGCTGCTGATGGGCATCCTCAACGTCACACCCGATTCCTTTTCCGACGGCGGGCGGTTTTTCGATCCGGAGCGGGCCGCGGCCCGCGGCCTGGAAATGGCCGCCGAGGGCGCCGATATCATCGATGTCGGAGGCGAATCCACCCGGCCGGGAGCCGTCCCGGTTCCCGCAGCCGAGGAGCTGGCCCGCGTGATTCCCGTCATAAAAGCCTTGCGCCGGGATTGCGCCGCGATAGTATCTGTGGATACCCGTAAGTGTGCGGTGGCCGAGCGGGCCCTGGCGGAAGGCGCTGCCATCGTCAATGACGTCACGGCTCTGGCGGATCCGCGTATGGCCGGACTGGTGCGCGAGTCCCGGGCCGGCGCGGTCCTGATGCACATGCAAGGCGAGCCGGGGACGATGCAGGACGATCCGCGCTACGACGACGTGGTCCGGGAGGTGCGGGACGCCCTGCGGGCGCGGGTGGAGAGCCTGGCGGGGCAGGGGATCGAGCGCGAGGCCCTGGCGGTGGATCCGGGGTTCGGGTTCGGCAAGACCGTTGCGCATAACGTCCGCCTGCTGGCGTGCCTGGAGGAGCTGGGCGCCTGCGGGCGGCCGATCGTGGTCGGCGTGTCGCGCAAGCGGTTTTTGGGGAGCCTGGCGGGCCGGGAAGTGGGCGAGCGCCTGGCGGCCGGGCTGGGCGCCCTGGCCTGGGCGGCCATCGCCGGCGCCGCCGTGCTGCGGGTGCACGATGTCCGGGAGTCGCGGGACGCCTTGGCGGTGCTGGCGGCCCTGCGGCGGGAGAAGCTGACACCATGCAATGGTTGAGCCGGCTGGAACTGCCTGACCTCTATGGCGGCATCGAGATCGCCTGCCTGGCGTTCGTCTTCTACTACGTCTTCCTCTTCTTCCGCGGCACGCGCGTCACCCCCGTGCTCAGCGGTTTCGTGCTGGTCTTCGTGGGCGTGATCGCCCTCACCCACCTGTTGCATCTTGACGCCCTGAACTGGGTCCTGGGGCGCTTTTCGGTCTACCTGGCCGTCGCCTTCCTGGTCATCTTCCAGCCCGAAATCCGCTGGGCGCTGGGCGAGCTGGGCAAGCGCCACCTGTTCGGCGGCGCCGTCAGCGACCAGACCCTGGTGGACAACCTGGTCCAGGCCGTGACGCTGCTCATGAAGCGCCGGATCGGCGCTCTGATCGCCGTCGAGCGGGATATCGGCACGCGCCCGATCCAGGAAACCGGCGTTACGCTGGACAGCGTGGTCAGCCCCGAACTGCTGGCCAGCATTTTCTATCCCTATACCCCCCTGCACGACGGCGGGGTCATCATTTCCGGCAACCGCATCGTCGCCGCCCGCTGCATGTTCCCCCTGACCCAGCGGGCCGAGTTCGGCAAGCGCACGGTCGGCACCCGGCATCGGGCGGCGATCGGCCTGACCGACGACACCGACGCCGTGGTGGTCGTGGTTTCCGAGGAAACCGGCATGGTGTCGGTCTGCCACGACGGCCGCCTGATCCAGGATCTTGGGTTGGCCGAGTTGAAGCAGGTGCTGTCGGACCTGATTCTCCAGCCGGCGGACAGCGGGGCCCGGCGGCGCTGGGCCCGGGGCTTCCGGAACCTGTTTACGGCGCGGTCCGCCAAGCCCTGAGCGGCCGGCCCCGGCGGCCGGGGAAACGACGACCATGAAAACGTTCATCACCCACAATCTCGGGCTGAAACTCATGTCGCTCCTGCTGGCGGTGGTGTCGTGGTACGCCATCCGTGAAACGATCAGTTTCGAGGTCAGCGTCCCCGGTATTCCCCTCCAGATCCGGACGGCCGAGGGCTGGGCCGTGTTCCGCCAGTCCGATAACGCCGTCACGGCGACCTTCCGGGGGTCCCAGGAGGACATCCGCCTGATGGATTCTAACCAGATCAAGGCCGTGCTCGACCTGCGGGACAACGCCGTGGCCGGCGCGCTGGACGTCGCCGTGGCGCCCGAGGCGATCCGGGGCGCCAAGGGGGTACGGGTGGTCCGGGTGTCGCCGGAGAGCATCCAGGTCAGCCTGGACCATGAGTCGGAAAAAACGGTGCCGGTCAAGGGCCGCACCACGGGCAAACCGTTTGCGGGGGAGGTGGAGGAAGTGGTCTGCGAACCCGCGGTCGTGCGTCTGCGGGGTCCGGCTCAGCAGCTTCAGCAGACCGAGTGGGTGTATACCGAACCGGTGGATGTTGAGGGCCGGATCGAGGGCTTCAGCAAGCGCCGGCGGGTGCTGCCGCCCGGCGACACCTGGTCGCCGAAGATCGATCCGCCCGAGGTGCAGGTCGGCGTGGTGATCACCGAGAAAACCGGCAGCCTGGAGTGGAAAGACATCCCGGTGGTGGCGGTCGGGAATCCGACGGCGCCGCTCAACCTGGATATCACCCCGGCGCGGGTTGCCGTCATGGTCATGGGCACGGCGCCGGTGCTGGAAAACCTGAAAACCAAGCCGCCCGTGGCCTTCGTGGACTGCGTCAACCTGGATCCCTCGCTGAGCTACGATTTGCCGGTCTACGTCTACCTGCCGCCGGGCTTCAACGTGTCGGTGATGGCCCAGCCCCCGTTCGTGCATATTGTGGCCAAATCCCCGGCCGAGACGGTCGTTTACCCGCCCGCCCTGGGGGTGGCGGAGTAGCTGGCCGCCGGAACACGGGGAGCCGGGAGATTGCCACGGGACTCGAGACATCATGAGCGAGACGACTTCCAGCCGCCAGAACGGCATGCGGGAGCTGTGGGGCATCATCCTGCTGACCCTCAGTGTGCTCATGGCCCTGGCCCTGGGCTCCACCCACTGGGGGGACGTGTCCGCGCTCAAGGCGCCGCCGAACGACCCGCCGCTCAACTTCATCGGGCCGGCCGGCGCCTGGTTCGCGTTCGTGGGGTTGATGGCCTTCGGGCTGGGCGCTTTCCTGATTCCCGCCTGGTGCGGGCTGGTCGGGGTCTGCATGCTCTTCCGCTCCGACGGGGCCCCGGCGCGCCTGGCCTGGGGTGGGGCCGTGCTCCTGGCGGCCAGCGGGCTGCTGGCGCTGCACGCCGCGGACTGGTCGGCGGCCTGCCGCCATTTCAACATCGAGGGGCTCAGCGGCGGCCTGGTCGGCAGCCTGGCGGGAGATCCCGGGATCGAGGGGTTGCTGGGCCGCACCGGTGCCACCGTGCTGCTGGTCGGTTTGCTGGCCGGCAGCCTCGTGATGCTGGTCGGCCGGCGCGCCTTGTTCCGCCTGGCCGCGGGGACCGCCGGCCTGGTGGGTCGCCTGCGGGCGCGGTGGGCCGCGATGCTGGACGCCCGCCGGGACCGGCTGGAGAAAATCGAGCGCGAGGAGCGCGACCTCCTTCGGCAAATCGCCCGCAAGGAAAAGGAAGTGAAGAAAGAACCGCGTCCGCCGCGGACGGTGATTCCCGAGCCCGCCGCCCCCCGCAAGCCGGACACGGTCTTCCCGGTCATGGAAACGCCGCCGGCTCCTCCGGCCAAGCCCCGCCGGGAACCCGAGAAGCCCAAGCCGCGGCCGGCGCCGCGGCCGGCGGAGGCGAAAGAGGGTCCCGCGGAGCCGGGGATGGCCGCCGCCGATTATCAGCTGCCGCCGCTCGACCTGCTCCAGCCCCTGCCGCTCGCCAACGACCGTTCCATCAAGGGCGACACCCAGACGACCGCCCGGGTGCTGCAGGAAACCCTGGCCGAGTTCGGCATCGAGTGCGAGGTCAAGAACATCGTCGAGGGGCCGGTGGTGACGCGCTACGAACTCCTGCCCGCGGCCGGCGTGCGCGTCGAGCGCATCGGCCAGCTCAGCAACAACCTGGCCCTGACCCTGAAGGCCCAGAGCGTGCGGGTGCAGGCCCCCATTCCCGGCAAGGGCCTGGTGGGCATCGAGGTGCCCAACACCATGGCGACCAAGATCTGCCTGCGTGAAATCCTGGAGGGCGAGCAGTGGCAGTCCAGCCGCGCGGCCATCCCCCTGATCCTGGGGAAGGATGTCGGTGGATCGGACCTGATCGCCGACCTGGCGACCATGCCCCACATGCTGATCGCGGGGGCCACCGGATCGGGCAAGACGGTCTGCATGAACACCATCCTGGCCGGGCTGCTGATGTCGCGCAAGCCCTCGGAGCTGAAAATGATCCTGGTGGACCCCAAGATCATCGAGTTCTCGGTCTACCAGGACATCCCCCACCTGCTGGTGCCGGTGATCACGGAGGCCAAGAAGGTGGCCTTCGGCCTGCGCTGGGCGATCAACGAGATGGAAAAGCGCTACAAGCTTTTCGCCCGGGCAGGGGCCCGCAACATCCAGAGCTTCAACGCCCGCCCGCCCGCGCCGGCCGCGCCGCCGGAAGCCGGGGAGGACGGGAACGGGGAGAAGGCCGAGGAGCCTTTGCCGGCCACCCTGCCGTACATCGTGATCATCATCGACGAGCTGGCCGACCTGATGCTGGTGGCCCAGGCGGATGTGGAGAACGCCATCGCCCGCCTGGCCCAGCTTTCCCGCGCCGTCGGCATCCACCTCATCCTGGCCACCCAGCGCCCCTCCGTCAACGTGATCACCGGGACGATCAAGGCCAATTTCCCCGCCCGGGTGTCCTTCCAGGTGGCCCAGCAGGTGGACAGCCGTACGATCCTCGACGGGCCCGGCGCCGAGAAGCTGCTCGGTCGCGGCGACATGCTGATCCTGCCGCCGGGCGTCAGCAAGCTGGTGCGCGCCCAGGGCGCCATGACCGCCGACGACGACATCCGCGCCATCGTGGAGTTCATCAAGAAACAGTCCCGTCCCGACTACGTCAGGGATCTCAAGGAAAAAATAGAAAACCCCGCCGCCTCCGTGGCCCTCGAGGACGACGGGATTGACGACGATTTGCTCCAGATGTCCATCGCCATCATCCGCGAGTCGCGCAAGGCCTCGGTTTCGCACTTGCAGCGGCGGCTGCGGATCGGTTATAACCGGGCCGGGCGTGTCATGGACAAGCTCGAGGAGATGGGGGTCGTCGGCCCGGCCCATGGGTCCGACCCGCGCGAGATCCTGATCGACCTGGATGGCGAGATTCCGTCCGATTCGTCCGCCCGCGAGGAACCGACCTGATGGATACTGTCGGCCAGGCGCTCAAACAAGCCCGCGAGCGGGCGAAACTTTCCGTGGCCGACGTGGCCCATGCGATCCGGGCCAATGTCCATTACGTCGAGGCGATCGAGCGCGGCAATCTGGACGTGTTTCCCGCCCCGGTCTACGCCCACGGCTTCATCCGGCTGTACGCCGAATTGGTGGGCGAGGATGTCCGCCGGCTGGAACTGGCCTGCCGGGCGCAGCCGGCGCCGCCGGCCGCCGTCCCGGACGGAAGGTCCAAGAAGGGGGAGGGGGTTGCCGCGCCGCTCCAGCCGGTTCCCCCGCCGCCGTCCCAGCCGGTGCGGGAGGACGTCCGCGTCCCGGCGGAGACGGCCGAGCCGACCGGCGGAGACGCTGCCGGCGGACCGGGGGCGGCAGTGTTGCGGGGCCTGCGCCGGATCAGGCTGACCCCCCCCTGCGATTCGCTGGCGGATATCCGCCTGCCGGTGGAGACCTGGAAGACCCTCCTGCTCGCCGCGGGCATGGCGTTGCTGGCGATCGTCGCCGCCGCGGCCCTGGGCTGGTATTTCCTTTCGGGGCCGGGCGCTGACACGCCAGTCCCGGAGACGCAGTGGCTGGCGGAGCCGCCGGCGCCCTACCTGGACGACGGGCAGCCCGTTTCCGGCCGATGACGGCCGGGTTTTTGGATGCGCCGTCCCGGCATTCACGAGGGCGTTCAACTGCCGCTGAACGCCAAACCTATGACACCTTGTGCTCCAACGCAGACACGCTACCGTTCGCAGCGCAGCCAGCAGCCCAGTCCCTGCGGGATGTGAACGGGAATGGCGCAACCGTGTCCGGCAAATGGCCGGAGGCTCATTTCGCGGTCAGCCATCACGTCCTGCACAGTCCTATACCGTGCATCGGCCACCTGCACCTCGGTTGCACGCGCGGGGCCGGGGTTGATCAGGTAGTAGTAATCCACATTGCCCACCCGGCGCCGGAAGGCCAGCGCGTCGGCACAAGTCCAGGCGCGCGTCCGGCCCGCCATGACGGTGTCCGCCAAGAGCCGTTCATACGCCGCCTGCCCGGGGACGGCGCACCGGCTGCAAACCTCGAAGGCCAGGCACACTGCGCGCCCGGCGCCCAGCCGGTGTTCCAGCACTGCCGGCCGGCCGTCGGCGAATGTTCCCCGCACGGTCGCCGAAGTTGCCGACCAGTCGCCAAAGGCGCCCTGAACAGGCAGGTCGGCGAACGCCATCGGTTCATGAAAGGTCTGAAAGACGTCCGCGAGGTACGCGCCCAGCAAGCGGTCGTACTCGCCGCCGGCGCCCTCCGTGCGCACCCGGCCATATTCGTCGTAGAGGCCAAAGGGCATATCCACGATGAGGGTCCCCCCCCGCGCCACGTATTCGGTCAGCGCCGCCATCGCGGCGTGCGACACCAGGGGCATGCCCGGCACAATCAGCGCCGGATATGCGTGCGCCGCGCCGCCCACCAATTCGCCGTCGGTGATAAACTCCCAGGGGATATTGGCGTTCGTCAGGCTGCGCGCTGCGCCCAGGCGGTGGCGCGACGGGGCATCCCGCTGCATGCATTCGGCGTGGTTCAGCCGGCCACACGCGCAAAAGGCCTCATTCTCCCAGCTATAGAGCACGGCCGCCAGGCGTTCAGCCTTGGCGTCGTATAGCTCGTCGCTCCGCTGCCGGATGCGTCGGGCGAAGTCGCCGAGCAGGCGCGCGCGCGCGGAGGGCGCGCCCTGCAGGGTGGTCAGCGCATACTCCCCCGCTTCATACCCGGTCAGGCGGGCGTTCCACACCCAGAATCCCGCGCCCTGCAAGCCGGCGGCCAGGTAACCGAGGATCATCTGGTATCGCTCGGACGCATGCATATTGAACCCGCGGGAAGCCGCGCGGAAGTTCGGTCCGCCGGTGGTTTCGTAGGGAATGGCCCAGGTGTTCTTGGCAAAATCGCGGGTCATGCGCGCCTGCACGTACAGCGGCAGGAAGTATTCAAAGTCGCCCATCCAGGAGTGCCAGGCGGGATGGATTGAGGACATCAATCCGTCAGCCCGGCCGGCCTGCAGGGCAAAATCCCAGGTCTTCGCCGCCGCGTTATCCAGCACGTTGTGGATGCCCGTCAGCACCGGGTGGCGGTCGTCGGCGCGCAGCATCGCGCGCTCGCATGTCGACATCTTGTCCAGCAGAAACTCTGTCCGGAAGCGCAGCCAGTCGCGCTGGTGGCGATATTTCTCGAACACATCGCCCGCCCAGCGCTCCTGCCCCTCCCAGGCAATCACCCGCTCGTTCGTGGCCGAGGGGCAGTACCCGTGGGGCATTTGGGCGCCGTAGCCCCAGGCGCGCTCCAGGCGCTCGATGCTCCCATACTGGCTCTGAAGCCAGGCGGCATACTGCGCGCGGACCTGGGGGTCGTCCAGCAGGGCCTCGGGGAATCCGCCGGGTTCCCCGATGCCGACCCACGCCAACAGGCAGGGATGCGCGCGGTACCGCGTGACCACGGCAGTGTAGTAGGCGTCAAGCAGGCGGTGATAGGCGTCCTCCAGCAGACAGCGCTGCCGGTCAATCCGGTGGGGCGCCTTCCCCATCCAGTCGCAATAGCCTATCTGGTAGTGAGTCAAGACCCGCAAGCCGATTTTCTCCGCCTGTTGGAAAAAAAAGTCACTGACCGTGTAGTCGATATCGCCTTCTGCCAGGTAAGCCGGGGCGTTCCCGGTGCGAAAGGCTGTGAATCCGCAGGCCTTGATGTCCGTGAGATACCGGGTGATGTCAGCGCCGGTTGTCTCTTCAGTCACAAAGACATAGGGCGATATCGGAAACGGTTTTAACTGCAGGCATGGATTCTTGCGTGTCACCACATCCTCAGCAAAGAAATAGCACGAGTTCGTTGATGTCGCGCTTCGCAGCGCGCCGCCCATGAACATTCCATTCGATTGTCTTTTGTGGTTATGACCTGTTTCTACGCTAGCAAAATCAGGGAAAGGTTCAAGCGATCAGAATTGCGAATGGGTTTATGGTAGGCGAAGGCGTCAGTCGTGTGTGTGCTTGCGCGGAGTCTCACGCATCCCGTCGCGATTCCGAGGGGCATGATTATGGGAAGTGATTTTATATCAATGGCCCACGTCACTTCTCTGGCGCGGCGCGGGTAGCGGCGTCGCCAGGAGAAGGTGGTGCGCCCTTTCGGTAGTATTCCTTTGCCCGCCGGGTGATGTCTCGGATGAACGCGCCTTTCTTGTCGGTGTAGGCAACACGGTCGTCCTGATGGGCCTGCGCCAGTTCCCTCTTGAGGTCAGCGTATTGGCGTGCGACCTCTGGGAATTCGATCAGGTAGTCCCGGAACAACAGCCTTTCCCAGTGATCGAAATCGGATTCAACCATGTGGATGTGGTGCGTCCGGTTGCCGCTGCGGTCGCGCTTGATGAACCACGCGTAGAAAGGGGGCGTGTCCTCACCCCACGATGGCCTCCAGAAGTATTCGTAACCTTGCGCCTCCAATAGGGGGGCAATCCTGGTCTTCGTTTCATCGAGACTTGTGACTTCAACCAGAATATCCACGACTGGTTTCGACGGAAGTCCGGGAACCGCCGTGCTGCCGAAGTGTTCGATTCTGCCAATCAGGTCCGCAGGAAGGCATGACCGAAGATGGTGTCGTTCCTCCTCGAACATCCTTGACCAGCGAGGATCGTATGGCACAACGGCCACCTGTTCCTTGACCACGCGGGCAACTTTCTCTTCCAACGTTTCCATTTCAAGCTTCGCGTGGGCCAAACAGCCCGCGTTCAGGCGCGTTGTCAAGCGTCGCCTGGAACGCTTGATTCGGAGCGGGTTATCTCTTCCAAGGCTTCGGCATCAGCAAGGTCTTTGGTTCTGCCGGATGCGCGCTTGTTGCGAATGAGGTCATTGATTGAGGGTATCCGCACGGTCATTCCCTCGATTTTCACGGTTATTGCGCGCGCGGCGGTCTCCTCGAAGTTCAGGCCTGATGCCGCAGTGATGATGTCGATCCTGCGCGGAGCTAGTCCGATCTGAAAGACGGTGTCTTCCTTTTCCAGATCGGCCCTGGTGAGATTGTGGAGCGGCGTTCCGAAACGGCGTATCGCTCGCAGTACGGCGTCAGCATTTTCGGGTGAGGGCATAACCCAGATATCGATATCCATCGTGGCGCGGGGAAAACCATGGGCAGCGAGCGCATAGGCGCCGACCAGAAGGAAGCTAACCTTCTCGTCGACCAAGGACTGCAACATGTCTTTGTAGTCTTCGTTCAGCATGGTGGTGTTTGCTCAAGGACGTGACTTCGCGGGTCAATGGCCAGACGAGACCGATGCGCTCTGCCGGTGTTCCGGGGATAAAATCATCACGTCGGTGGTCCGACATGCTGCGCTTGACTGTATGGGCCCTATCCATGACTGAAGCTTACCAGTTTGTTCCAAAAGACGCAATCTGATTGGCCGCTCCGAACAGGGGCGGGCTGACTGCGTTGAGCCCGGCCCCCGTTCCCGCGGCGCGCAGCTTTTGCGGCGTCCGCTGGAACGAATTCGGCGATTGTCCGCTACTTGCTCCATCATTCGTTTCACATAGGCCGCACAAGCTTGGGCCTCAGTTCGGTATTCCTTTTGAGATTCGGTCTTGCCCGATGTCGTCACATGACCAACGGTTCTGTCGCGGAAGAACCAACTAGGTGTGCATCGCTGGTCATCGGAATACCTCTGTCATGCTGTGATGATATCGGGGCGGGTCTGAACATAGGGCAGGATTTGCTCTTCAGCAATCGCATCATAGATGCGTTGCCGCGTTTGAGGAAATCCAGGGGCATTTCGTAACTTCATGCTATCGTGTTGTCGTAATTCATCTTCTTTGGCGAACGTCGCAGGTCAGGCGCGCTGTCAAGCGGCGCCTGGACCTGCTGGTTCGGCACTGGCCGTTTTAGCGGACATGTGCTGGCACAGTCCTGTCAGATACTTGCCCGTTGCCGCAGCTGCCGTCTCTTTCTCCGGTTCCTCAAGCTCGATCTCGATGAGCCCCGCATACCTGATGCCTCGCAGTTCCGCGAACAGAGCGGGGAAATCAATCACACCTGATCCCGCACACCGATGATCGCGCCAGTCGCTCTGGCGAACGTCATGCGCATGTATCGAGAACAGTCTTTGGTTGAGAGCCCTGACCATTGAACCGATCGTCGCGTTGAGGGCACTGACGCGCTCGGTATGGTCTCTCCGTGCGGTCACGTGCCCGAAATAGGCGCAATGACCGACATCCAGCGTTGCGCCAACATGTGGATGCGCGACGGCTTCAACCAGCCCCAGATAGTCATCAGGCATGCCGCCCTCGTTTTCGATCCCAATCCGGACGTCGAGGGCGCCGGCATAGTCGCCCATGCGTCTCAGCTGCTCCGAACGTTCCGCAAGGAACGCTGAGGTGTTCTGGCCATCATGTGGGCGCCCTGAATGGACCGTCACGATCTTCGCGCCAACACACGCGGCACAATCGATCCATCTGCTCCACTTGTCATCCCACGCCTGATGGATCGCAACGTGCCTGAATCGCGCCAGGCTATCGGTCAACTCCTGCCTCTGTTCCTTGCCGAGACCATAGAATGCAAGCGTCGGGAAAGGTCCGAGCGAATGCTCAGCGCGCGGGCCATCCGGCAAGCTCATCACGGATTGGAATCCCAGGCCTGCTGCCTTCTCCAGCGCACCACGCAGGCTATACCCCGCAAGCGACGGAATCCCGAGCGCTATTCTCTCGTCGAACATAACCTTCACCCTTCTCGCCGAACGGCAAGGGTCATGCGCGGCGGGAAAGCCGTCGCGTGGCCCCGTTGGTTGTGCCCGTCATCGCTTCATCAACGTTTTGAACAGCCGAATTTCTTCTGGATTGAATGGGGTGCCATTCGACTTGAGTAGATCATGAAACCACAGGCGGGGTTCCGGCGAGCCCTCCGTGGAACCCCAGGGGTAAATGGTCTGGGTTTTGCCTGAAACCAACCCCCAGTTGCAGCAGCCAACGCGTTCCCTGTGAAACACCGGCAGACAGGTGGCGACATCGCTGTGTCCGCGACGCAACCACTCTGTGCAGATGAGCGGACGCCCGTATTGCCGCAGTTTCACAATCTGCGATATCAGATTGTCGGCGTCGCTGTAATTGTGGAAGGTAATAACGTCCGAGGCCTCGGTCTGGAAGGTGGTGAGACAGGCGTTCTCACACCACACACCGCTCGTCAACGGCTGCGACGGCTCCACCGCTCTGGCCCACTCGAAACCCTTGCAGAGCAGTGGCAGCGTCAGCTCGTTTTGTTGTGTGTTTCCGGGCTCATTGTACAAATCCCACATGACGATGCGATCATCCTGTCGGAAGGTTCCGACAACATCCCGTACGTAACGTTCCAACCGGGGCCAGGTTGCAGGATCGTTAACCGCCGAAACGCCGGGACTCTGCAACCAGCCTGAGTTATGCACTCCCGGAACGGGTTCGGGTTGCTTCCCCGTTCTTGGGTTCCCGTTCCAGCAGTCGTCGAAAATGACCAGGAGAGTCCGGATCCCGAGTTTCGCCGAACACCCCAGAAAACGATCGAGGCGAGCCTTGAAGCCGTTCGCGTCGGCCTCCCATGCCAGATCGTGCAAAAAGACCCGAACGGTGTTCATGCCCAGACCGGCCGCCCATCCCAGTTCCCGCTCGATAGTCGCCATGTCGAACGTTTCGGCCTGCCACATTTCAAGTTGGTTAATCGCGGAACTCGGGATGAAGTTGCAGCCGACGAGCCATGGCAGGCTGCGATACCAAGCATTCGCTTTCTCGGTTTCCCAACGCTTCATTATTTCTTCCTTCCTGCACAACGAAACGTACAGTTGCGCACAGTGATATCTGCATCAACTGGGATGACGGGTGCGACTATATCTGAAAGGTCTTTCTATTCGGAAAACATGTATGTCCCTGCCTTGAGCGGCACGCTTGCCAGCATGGAACATATTTTCCATTGCCCATTTTCTCTGGTGAGCGTCAGGGCATAGCGAAAAAGCGCTTTAACATCTTTCCCCTCGGTGTGGTAAGAAATCGGCAATTCAACGAGAACACTGGCAAGCGTGGAACGTGCTTCCACATGGAATTGGCGATGGGGTTTCCAGTAAATATTGGTCATGCTCTCAAAGTCTCGTTTGAAAGCAGAGCGCACCTCATCGAGAGTCTTGAAAACCTCGTTTTCATTGGTTCCAAACAGAAGGATCGGGCCTGAAACCGATATCAGAGACATACACTTCTCGATGTTTCTCTGCGAGTAACTATCAAGGAAACTCTTGACCGCGTCCAATACAGCCTGTTTTTCATTAGCCATTGTCGTACTCCTCTCTGTTAGTCGAACGACGCGCCGCAGGCGCCGGCTTCAGACGGACGCCTGCCTGCGCTGGTTCGGCCCGCCCAACTCCTGATCCTTGTTTCCGAAAAGGTCGGTCAGGTCTCCCCACCGCGAATCGGGATCCACGCTGATGCGCGCGATCATTTCTTCGAACGCCGCCCACATCATCTCATTTACCATCTCGTAGGAATGGCCCCAGAAATAGAACACGCCAGATGCTTTTGCCTTCTCGTAGCGGGGCCAAAAGTCCGAGGCCAGGAAGTGACATGAAGGATGGAAAACCATGGGATCCTGCGGAGGGAAAGGACGTTCGACACTGCCCGTTGTGCGGGCATAGAGGTGCCCCGCTTCGCGGACCGTTTCCATCACATGGTCATCATAGGAGCCGTTCGGATAGGCAAAACCGAGAACGGGTTGCCCGAAGAACTGCTGAAGACGGTCGCGACCTTCGGTGATCTCACGTCGGGCAGCCTCGGTGGGAATCTTCGCCAGGTCTGGATGAGTAAGGCTGTGGTTGCCAATGGTGAAACCACGATACACGGCCTTCATTTCATTCAGGCCAAGTCGTCCAACCTGGGTGTTCCGATATGCCCACACCGCCGGCTTACGCTCGGTTCCATGCAGGCCAGCATTCAGGTTGAAAGTCGCTCTCGCCCCGTGCTGGCGGAGAATCTCTGTCAGCCTCACATCGGCCGTGACGCCATCGTCCCAGCATTGCACTACGGTCACCTTTGCTCTCATCAATTTCCTCATTCATGTTGCCGAACACCCCGCCTCATGAGTTCGAGCGGAGCGAGAATATCATGAAGGCGGTTGTTGGCCCATGATGATCCCGAACACCGGCCGAGCCCGCCGAAACGCCTCCCG
>CAZVVD010000093.1:0-14482 GCA_964630555.1 uncultured Verrucomicrobiota bacterium
TGTTCAACTGCCTGACCGCGCAGAATAGCCAGGACGGAATCAGCCTGGCGGCCGGGACAGTCGGCGCAACCAACTGCACCCTGGCGGAAAATGGGGGATGGGGCTTCAATCGCGCGGGTGGCACGGCCACGGTGTTCAACAGCATCGCCTGGGGCAACAGTTCCGGCGGCATCGTGAGCAACGAGGCGGTGACGGTTGATTACTCGTGCCTGCCGGCCGCGGCGTTCGGGGGCGTCAGCAACTTTTATGACGACCCCCTGTTCGCGAACGTCCCGAACAGCTATTACCTGTCCTCGAACGGCCTGCCGGGGCAGGCGGCCAGCAGTCCGTGCATTGACCGGGGTCTGGGCAATGCATCCGATTATGGGCTCACGAATCGGACGACGTGCACCTCGGGCACGAACGACACGGGGATCGTGGACCTGGGGTATCACTACACCAACGGCAACTCCGGCATCCTGACGGTCACCAACGGCTACGTGGACGCCGTCAACGGCGACGATGCGAATAACGGGGCGACATGGGGCACGGCCTGGCAGACGCTGACCCACGCCCTGAGCAACGTGGCGGCGAACGCCACAATCCACGTGGCGACGGGAACCTACAACGCCGCCAGCGGGGAGGTGTTCCCGCTGACGGTGCAGATGGCCAACCTGGTGCTGGCGGCCTCGAACTCGAACCCGGCCCTGACGATGGTGGACAATGCGTACACGAACGGGCAGCGGGTCCTGCAGGCCTCGATCAAAGGAACTATTATGCTCGCAGGTATGACGCTTCGGGGCGGACGGTTTGCCTCGGGCGAAAACCACGGCGCAGGCCTGTTTTTCCAGAACTGCGCGGTGACGCTGACCAACTGCGTGGTGCGGGACAACACCAACGCCTGCACGACCGCTGCGTATGGGGGCGGGGTGTACGCCGCGGGCGGGTCGCTGACGATTCTCGACAGCGCCTTCCACAACAACACCATCCGTTCTTCTGCGGGCACCATGTTCCATGGCGGGGGCGTGGCCGCGGTGAACTGTCCGCTGATCATCCGGGGCAGCGCCGGCGTATTCAGTAATAACGCGGCTATCGGTGTGGGCAACTATAACCACGCCTACGGCGGCGCCGTCTACGCCAACGGGGCGGCCTTGACGCTGGATGGCGTCCGCCTGATCGGGAACAGGGCGTCGGGCATTGCTGCCGGCTACGGGTATGGCGGGGCGGTGTATCATGCGGGGAACGGGATGGCGGCGACGATCACCGGATGCTGGTTTGAGGTTAATTATCTCGAAGGTGGGTCCCTGGACAAGGGCCAGGGCGGGGCGGTGTGCCTGGCGGGCGCTACGGGCGCCATCGCGGGGTGCGCCTTTACGAGCAACTACGTTTCCGGCCGTAAAGATCTGGTTGGCGGGGGTGTGTATGCCGGCGGGCTGCTGACCCTGGCAATGGTTTCCAATTCGTTTCATGGCAATTGGGTGTCGGGGACCCCCAGGGGCGGCGGGACGTTATATGTCAACGCCTGCAGCAACACGACGATGGATCGCTGCGTGTTGGACGGCAGCGGCTTGCTGGTAGGGACAGCGCCGGAGCTGGTGTACATGACCAACAGCGGCAGCGTCGCGATCCTGGATTCGACCCTGCGGAACAACAGCGTGGGCGGGGGGCTCACCTTCGTGGGCGCCGCGGGCTCCACCCTGGACCTGGCCCATTGCGTGATCATGGGAAACAACGGGAAGGGCCTGGCCGTCACCAACGGCAGCGCCACCGTCTTCAACTGCCTGCTGGCGCAGAACCTCCAGGACGGGATCAGCCTGGCGGGCGGGATGCTAGCCGCCACCAATTGCACCCTGGCGGACAATGCCGGCTGGGGATTGTCTTGGTCGGGCGGCACGGGGACGGTGTTCAACAGCATCGCCTGGGGCAACAGTTCCGGCGGCATCGTGAGCAACGAGGCGGTGACGGTTGATTACTCGTGCCTGCCGGCCGCGGCGTTCGGGGGCGTCAGCAACTTTTATGACGACCCCCTGTTCGCGAACGTCCCGAACAGCTATTACCTGTCCTCGAACGGCCTGCCGGGGCAGGCGGCCAGCAGTCCGTGCATTGACCGGGGTCTGGGCAATGCATCCGATTATGGGCTCACGAATCGGACGACGTGCACCTCGGGCACGAACGACACGGGGATCGTGGACCTGGGGTATCACTACACCAACGGCAACTCCGGCATCCTGACGGTCACCAACGGCTACGTGGACGCCGTCAACGGCGACGATGCGAATAACGGGGCGACATGGGGCACGGCCTGGCAGACGCTGACCCACGCCCTGAGCAACGTGGCGGCGAACGCCACAATCCACGTGGCGACGGGAACCTACAACGCCGCCAGCGGGGAGGTGTTCCCGCTGACGGTGCAGATGGCCAACCTGACACTGGCGGCCTCGAACTCGAACCCGGCGCTGACGGTGTTGGACAATGCGGGCACGAACGGTCAGCGGGTCCTGCAGGCGCAAAACAAGGGCGCGCTGATCTTTCGGGGTCTCACGTTCCGCGGCGGCCAGTTCGCCTCGGGCGAAAACTTCGGTGCGGGTTTGAAGTTCCAGGCCTGCGATGTGACCCTGACCAACTGCGTGGTGCGGGACAATACGAATATCTGCACGACGACGTCGTATGGCGGCGGGGTGTACGCTGCGGGCGGGTCGCTAACGATTCTCGACAGTGTTTTTAACAACAATACCATTCGCTCCGCTACGGGTTCGACCATGATCCATGGCGGGGGCGTGGCCGCGGTGAACTGTCCGCTGGTCATCCGGGGCAGCGCCAGCGTGTTCAGCAATAACGCGGTGACCGTTGCATCCAGTTATCTCACCGCCTACGGCGGCGCCGTCTATGCCAACGGGGCGGCCTTGACGCTGGACGGCGCCCGTCTGATCGGTAACGTGCTGTCGGGTATGAATGGCGCCGCCGCCTATGGCGGGGCGGTGTATCATGCGGGCAGCGGGATGGCGGCGACGATCACCGGATGCTGGTTTGCGGACAATGCTCTCCAGAGCGGAGCCCTGGACACAGGCCAGGGCGGGGCGGTGTGCCTGGCGGGCGCCACGGGCGCCCTCGCGGGGTGCACCTTCACGAACAACTACGTCTCCGGACGGAATTATCTGTACGGCGGAGGGGTTTATTCGGGCAGGCAACTGACCTTGGAAGTAGTCTCCAACGTGTTTCAGGGCAATTGGGTGTCGGGGACCCCTAAGGGTGGCGGAACGCTCTACGTCAACGCCTGCACCAGCGCGGTGGTGGACCGCTGTTCGTTTGACGGCAGCGGCTTGCTGGCAGGGACGGCGCCGGAGCTGGTGTACGCGACCAACAGCGGCAGCGTCGCGATCCTGGATTCGACCCTGCGGAACAACAGCGCGGGCGGGGGCCTGAGTATCGCCGGCGGCGTCGGGCTGGGGATGACCCGCTGTCTGGTCACGAAGAACAGAAGCGACGGGCTCTATCTCGCGGCCGGCACGGCCACGGTGGTCAACTGCACCCTGGCGGATAACATGGGCTGGGGCGTCTTCAACGGCGCCGGCGCACTGATTGTGCGAAACTCGATCCTCTGGGGCAATACCCTGGGCGGTATTCTAAACGCCGCTGCCGGCGTGGCGTATACCGATTCGCAGGACGAATGGGCCGCAGGCGCCGGGACCGGCAACTTTTCCGCCGACCCGCTCTTCATGAACCCCGTCGCCGGTGATTACCACCTGGCGAGTCCGGCCGGCTCCTGGCATGAGGGGGCCTGGACCCCGGACGCGCGCCTGAGCCCGTGCATCGACGCGGGCGACCCGGCGTCGGACTGGGCGGCGGAGCCGAAGCCGAACCGGGGCCGGGTCAACCTAGGCGCCTACGGCAACACCGCTGAGGCCTCGCGTTCACCCCGGGGCACGGTGCTCCGGGTCTGGTGAGATGTTTCACCGGGGTTGCGTCCGGCAGCGGGACATTATTTTTTCTGGCTTGGCAGAAAAAATTCCGCGCGGCCGACGCCCAGGGGCAGGAGCGGCAGGAGCTCTCCGTCCAGGGTCGGGTTGAGCTCATAGAGCAGGAAACCGCCGGCGCCGGCCTGCCGCAGCAGCCGGATCTGTTCGAGCGCCCGATCCGGCGTCAGCCGGCTTTCGGTGGCGGTCACGCCGATGCCGGGGTACAGGTGGCCCCGGGCTTGCGGCAGGGCCAGCTGGGGCCGGAGCAGGCCGTTGAACGCGGCGGCGCTTTCGGCGTAATCCATGGGGCAGACGAAATCCACCCAGCCTTCCTTCAGCCACAGGCCCCAGTCCTGGCCGACGCCGGCGACGCATTCGGGATAATTAGGATAGACCGCAGCGGAGAGCTTGACGCCCGGGGCGCGCCGGCGGAGCAGGACAGACGCGGCCCGGACGAAATCGTTGATGCACCCGGCGCGCCAGGCGCTGAAGGCGTCCTTCAGCTCGCCGGAGGCGGCCCCGGCCGGCCAGTTGCGGACGGGCCGGCCGCGCCAGGCTTCGAAGCGCCGGCGGCAACCCGGGCAGAAGCAGGCCTGGCGTCCGGGGTAGCGCAGGTAGTCCAGGTGTACGCCGTTGACCGGGGCGTGTGCGACGATTTCGGCGATTTGCGCCAGCTCCTGGGCGATATTGTCGGGATGGCTGGGACAGAGCCAGTCGAGTGTCTGGCCGCCGCCGGTTTCCTGGAGCCGGCCGGCCAGGCGCAGTTCGCGCTTCAGCTCGGCAGGGGCCTGGCCCAGGTTCCAGCATATTTTCCAAACGTGGAGTTCCAGTCCGTACCGGCGCGCGGCTGCCGCGCTCTGGGCCAGCTGATCCCCGTAGGTTCGGGCGGTGAAGGAGGCCGGGACCACTCGGCCGGGGTAGTGCGCCGTGCCGGCCCAGGCCAGGTTGGGAAAGACCGCGGTAATCCCGGCGTCGGCCAGCTTCCGGCAGGTGGCGTTCCAGTCGCCGGGGACCAGGCCGGCGCCGGAATGGTTCCAGACCCCCCTGAATTCACCAGCACGCGGGGTCTGGACCAAGGCGTAGGCGCGGACCAGGGTGTCCTGGAGTTCCCGGGCGGCGTCCACCGCGCCGGCATAATCCTGGCGCGCGACGGCGTCCCGCAGTTGCCGGTCAAGCTCGCCGGTCCGGGTGAGAAGCGCTTCCATCCCGCGGTGATCCGCCAGCCGCCGGATGCCGGCCACGGAGTCCGGCAGGCTTGGGAAGGAAGCCACCTTGCCGGCCGCCAGCCAGGCGCGCTCGGCGGCATGCCGCCAGGCCGCCGGTTCGAGAGCCCCCAGCAGGGCCAGGAGCATCTGCTTCTTGTTGGCTTCATCGCCGTCCATCAGGACATGCGACATCCAAAAACCCTGGTCCGAGCGGACCCAGGCCGGGTCCGCCAAGGGCTTACCGGCGGCATCCCGCCAGCAGGCGATGACCTTGGCGCCGGGGGTGTCGGGCAAGGCCGGCCGGATATTGCCCGAATCCTGGAAAACGGCTACCGGCGCGTGGGGCGGCGCGGCGCGGTTGAACGCGAAGCTGCTCCACTGGCCCGGCCGGGCCGCCGCCTGGTATGCGCCCAGCTTCAGGCCCATCAGTTCCGCCAGCCGCGGTTCGGCCGAATAGCAGACCACCAGCTTGCCGCCGCGCCCGGCAAAGGCGGAAAGGGTTCGCAACTCGCGCCGGGAGGGCGCCGGGTTGTAGGGCAGGATCGCGACCTGTATGCCCGCCAGGGCGTCGGCGTCGAGTTGGGCGTCGTCAACGACCAGGTGGGGCAGGCCCAGCTCAGTCAGCCAGCGGCTCCAGCGCGCGGCGGCGCTCCGCGCGGCATTGGCCTCGCCGGCGTTGGGCACGGATTCCCGGGCGCGCACCACGGCGAGGGCGCAGGCGCGGAGGCGCAGGGCGTGGATGACGACCTCGGCGTCCGCGCCCCCGCCGCGGACGCAACTGATGCGCAGGCCGTTGACGGCCTGGCGGCCTGCGGGCCGGCCCTCCACGGCGGCCCCGGCGACCGGCAACCACAGCTTCTGGCGTCCCCCCTCCTTCAGCGGATTCAGCCAGAGGTACCAGCCCTCGCCGCTCCTGAGGTAGACTCCGAGTGTGCGGATGGCCTCGGGCTGCGCGCAGGTCAGTTCCAGTTCGAGCAGCCTGGCGTCCCGCAGGTCCAGGGCGCACGCGCGGTCCCAGTAGAAACGCGTCTCGCCTTTCCGGAACGGGCAGGCGAAGCGGATGCCGTCGGCGCCGGCCTGCACGGGCGGGGCGCCGGGACCGGGCCGCCAGGCGGCGTTCGTCCCGCCCGCCGCTGTCGGCGCGAACAGGTTCGGGATCCGGCCCGGGTCCGCGCCGGCGGCGGCGGCCAGGAGCGCCAGCAGGGCCAGGCGGACCGACAGGGGGCGATGGATGCATATCATCGGCATTGTTGTCTACCGGGTGAATCCCTGCTTAAGGTGGACCGGGCGCTCCGCGCACGGTTTTCCCGAAGCTAATGGATAGGCCCATCTTTCACAATGCAGAATTGCCACGCCGGACTTTTTTTTATAGCATGTTTCCGTTCACGTGAATAGAGTCTTAATCCGTGGTTGATGTTCTCCGGATTCCCGGGTCCGGCTGAAAGGCAATGCGCGCAGGGAAACTGTTGAACCGTGAACCGCTGAACCAATCCCCGACCTCAAGCCATTCCCCAACCATGCCTCAGAAAAAATGCGTTTTTTTCGACCGGGACGGGATCGTCAACGCGTCACCCGGTCCGGGCAAATACGTCCTAGGCTGGGACGAGTTCCACCTGGCGCCCGAATTCCCCGAGTGCCTGCGCATTGCCCGCCGGCGCGGCTACGAGGCCGCGATTGTCACCAACCAACGTGCTGTGGCCCTCGGGCTCCTGACCGCCGGCGAGGTTGAGGCCATCCACCGGCGCCTGCGCGAACTTTTGGAGAAAAAGCACGGGTTGACCCTGCTGGAGATCGCTTGTTGCCCGCACGACAAAGACCAATGCGCCTGCCGCAAGCCCCAGCCGGGGATGCTGCTGGCAATCGCGGCCCGGCACGGCATTGACCTGGGCCGTTCCTGGATGGTAGGCGACGCTGAGAGCGACGTCGAGGCCGGCCGGCGCGCCGGCTGCCGCACGATCCGGGTGGGTCCGCTCCAGGCCCCGTCCCGGGCAGACCTTGTCGTGGACAGGCTTGACGACCTGCCGGCCCGGCTCGAGACCGCCTTGGAGTAGGCCGCCGAGGCGATCCGGATTTTCCATCGCCCGATCGCCTTGGTCGCTTTCCACCGCCTCCGTTTGGCTCAAATGCCGGGACAGTAAAAAAATGATCTGAAGACGGTCGCGACGGAGCGCGACCCTCCATTTTCCGGAGAAAGATCGAATGGAGGGGCACGTTTCATCGTGGCCGTCCGATTGTTTCACAGCTTCTGAGGGCCAAGGGGGGCATCCTTCCAGCCGCCACAGGGTGGAACCAGGGGCGGGAGGCATTGGACGGGGGCCGCGGGTCAGGGCAGCCGCTTGGCAAACTCGGGGTCCGGCTCGGCGCCATAGCGGAGCGCGTTGAGGTAGTGGCCGTGGGCGACCCCGGGGCTGGCGGGCTTGAGCTTGAGGCTCAGGCGCGCCAGGTTGTAATAGGCGTCACCCTGCTGGGCGTCGAGCTGGATTGCTTTTTGGGTTTCCACCCGGGCCTCGTCGAGCCGGTTCAGCCCGGCCAGGGCCACGCCCATGACCAGGTGGGCGAGAGGATTGGAGGGCTGTGCGTCGAGCGCGATGACCAGGAGCTGGTAGGCCTTGCCGAATTCCTGGTCGCGGCAATAAACCAAGGCCATAAGCAGGTTCAGCTCGGCGTCGGGGTCGGGCAGGCGCATGGCTTTTTCCAGCAGGTCGCGGGCGTCCTCGGGCAGGCCCGCCTTCAGGCAGCAGCGCCCGGCGCCCTTGAGCGCCTCCGGATTGCGCGGCTGCTGGTCCACCACCGAGAGGTACTGTTCCAGGGCGCCCTGTAAATCGCCGGCGCGTTCCAGGCGCAGGCCCTCGCGCAGGTGCGCGGTGAAGCGGGCGATATCCGCCGCCGTCAGCGGCGCGCTCCGCGCGGCCGGCGGTAGCGGGCGTTCCGCCGCCGCCGGCGGGGCGGCGGGGCCGGGCGCTGGGGGCTCGGCCGCGGTCTCCGGCGGCGGCAGGCGGGCCAAGGCGTCGGCGCAATAGCGGATGCGGAACGCCACCACGTTGGTTTCCCAGAGCGGATGATCGGCCGCCAACTGCTGGAAGAGGGTTTTGGCTTCCGCGTACAGCTCGCCGGCTTCCTCGGCCAGGCCCTGTTGCTTCATCCATTCGGCCCGGGCCAGGGATTCGTGGGCCAGCGCGTATTGGCGGGCGGGGGCCAAGGCCGGGGCGGCCGCTACCGCCGGGGCGGGCGCGCCGGCCGGCGCGGCCGGGATGCCGACCCCCCCGGCCGGTTCGTCCGCGGCCAGGGCCAGAGCGCAAGCCGCCAGCCCCCCGGCCAGGGCCCCGGCCCGCAGGATCGCGCGCCTGCGCTTTTGACTTTGCCGCCGCGCGCCGCTATGCTCTGGGCGGGTATTCATTCGCGCTCACCAGTCTTCGCCCGCAATGGCGGACACCTCCGGAATGGGGTTCACTACAGCATGAACGGGGAGGAAGGTCAATCTTCTTCTTGCCGCCCGGGGGAGGGCGGCATGGCGCTGATCCTGGTGCTGCTCCTGCTCGGCCTGCTGGTCGGCCTGGTCATCCAGGCGCAGTCGTCGGCGCGCCTGGCCCTGCGGAGCGAGGAGTCCAGCACCGCGCGCGCGCAACTGCGTGCGGCGGCGACCGATGCCGCCTGGGGCGCCCTGGCCCTGCTGGCGGCCGACGCCGATCTCCAGGTGGACCACACCAACGAGCCGTGGGCCCGGCCCCTGGACCGCGTGCTCCCCGGCGGGATCGAGACCTCGGTCCAAGTCGCGGACGAAAACGGGCGGTTCGACGTCAACAGCCTGGCCGCCAAGCTGCCGGACACCGCCAAGCGGCTGCCGGTGGAGATCGTCGCCGATCTCCTGGCGCTGACGAACCTGCCGGCGCCGGAGGTCCGGGCCCGGATCTTGAAGGACTGGATTGACGCGGACCGCGAGGGTCCCCGGGAGGCCGACTATTACCGGGGCCTAAACCCGCCCCTGGCCATCGCCGACGCCATGATGGAGAGCCCGCAGGAGCTGGCCGCCGTGCTGGCCCTGGCGGGCGCCACGGGCGCGGCGCCGGCGGGACTCGCCGTCCTACCCGACCGGGCCGCCCGGATCCTGCCGGTCAACCTCAACACCGCCGGGCGCGAGGTGATCATGGCGATCCTCGGCCCGCAATACCGCTCCGCGGCGGACACGCTCTGCCGGACGCGGGATGCCGGCCCGCTGGCGTCCGCGGCGTGGGTCACCCGCCTGCTGAAAACGGGCGCGGACAATCCCTGGGCGCCATACCTGGCGGTGCACAGCAGTTATTTCTCCGTCACTGCCCGGGCGGTGAAGGACAACCGGTCGGCGGAAGTCCACGCCCTGGTGTTCCGCGACGCCCGGGGCGAGGTGGAGATCCTGCGCTGGCTGTGCCGATAAATTCCACGGGGCGGAATTTCTATTGGTCGAACCCGCGGTTGGTGCTAGGCTGTCCCGCGGAAATCACTTATGAGCATTGATCCCCAGGCCGGCCAGGAAACGGCCGGTGTCCGCCGGTTCGAGGCGCGGGGCGTCCCCGGCGAGTTCTCGGCCCGGACCTTTTGCGGCATCACGGGCGAGGGCTCGAACCGGGTGGCGGTCCGCGCCCGCCGGACGGTCCTGGGCCGCGTCCGCCACGGCGCGCCGGCCGGCCAGGCGCCCCGACCGGGGGAGGCCGCCGCCGGCTGCCTGCTGGTCCGGGAAAGCCTGACGCTCTGGCTCCAGGCGCCCTTCGCCTCGATCCCCAAGGCCCAGAAAGTTCTGCCGTCGCTCCTGGACGTCCAGCTCCCGTTTCCCCTGGAAGGTTGCCAAGTTCGCTTCGTGGACATCCGGCGGACGCCGGAGGGCGGCGTGCGCGCCCTGGCGGTGGCGGCGCGCGCCGACGACGTCCGCGCCCGGCTGGACCGCTGCCGGGCCCAGGGCTGGGACCCGGTGCTGCTGGACCACGAAGGCCTGGCGCTCTGGACCCAGAGCCGGGAAGAATGTCCTTTGCCCGCGGAGACGCGCCGAATCCTCCTGCACCTGGACGCCGACCACGTCGTCTTGGTCGTCGGACAGGGTGACCGCTACGACGCGGCCCACAGTGTCCAGTCCGAATGGGCGGGGGAAGACCCCGGCGGCCAGGCGTTTCCGGAGCAAATCATCGGCCGGCTGCAGCGCATCCTGCGCGCCGAGCTGCCGGAACCTGGGGCGGTCCACTGGCTGGCGAGCGGGGCCGGCGCCAGCCATGCGGCCCGGGTGCAAGGGCTGCACCGGGCGCTGGCCGGCGCCCGGCCCGGACCGCTGACGATCCACCGGGCGCCGGAAGCCTTCCTGGCCCGCGCGCTGGCCACCCGGGCCCTGACCCCGGGGCCGCTGCGCTGCAACCTAAGGGCCGGCGAACTGGCGCATCCCGACCTGCTCAGGCAGCTCCGGGCGCGCAAGCTGACCACGGCCGCCCTGTTCCTGGCCGCCGGCCTGCTCCTGTGCGGGGTAAACCTGGGGTGGCATCTGCTGACGGCGCAGCGGGAGGCCGGTTTCCGACAGACCATCGCCGGGCTGGCCGCCGACCTGGCGCCCGGCGTCCGGATTTTCCCAGGCCAGGAGGTGCGCGAGGCGCGCAAGGCCTCGGAGCGGCGCGCGGTCCAGGAGGCCCCGTTCCTGGACGCCTTTGCCGTCCCGTTGGGCGGCGCGCTGGCGGAGCTGGCGCAAGCCGGCCGGGCCGAGGGAACCGCCTACGCGACCCTGGCCTTACGGCGTGCGGGCTTCGAGCTGGCCGGCGAGGCCGACGACTGGGACCAATGCGAACGGCTGGCCGCGCGCCTGCGGGCGCTGGGGTATGCCGTTACGCTGGAACGCCAGGAAGCCTTGGCCGAGGCCCAGGTGCGTTTTTTGATCCAGGGGCAAAAAGCAACAGCAGGCGCCCGTGATGAAAATCAATAACCTTCACATCCTGTCCGCCTCCGCCGCGCTGACCTTGGCGGCGGGGCTCGTCTGGACCGGGATCACCTGGCGGGCAGCGCCGGCCCTGGCGGCGCGGCTTGAGCGCTGGGCGGCGGACGCGGCCGAGCTGGAGACCATGCGGCAGGAGCGCGAGGATACTGCCGCGGCCGTGCGGGCCTTTGCCGCCCTGACCAACCCGATCCCGGCGTCCCTGGCCGGCCTGGCCGCGGCGGCGGTGAGCAACGCGGTCCCGGAAATCCGGACCCTCGAGACCCGGCCGCTGGAGGGGGACTGGACGCTGACGCGCGCCGAGGTCGTTTTCAGCGACATCAACCTGGACCAGCTTCCCGCGTTCCTGGCGGCCGCGGAATCCGGGCGGCCGCCCTGGCGCCTGGCGGAGATTTCCCTGGCGGCCTCCTCGCGGGCCGACGGCTGCGGCCGGGCGGCGCTGACCCTGGAAGCGCTCGGCAAGGCGAGGCAGACATCCGCCCGCGCTCAATGAACGCACCCCGGCGGAAACCGCCGCAGGCCGCTTGCGGGCGCGCGGGGTTCCCGCTCACGCTCACCGTGGAAGCGAAGCCTGCCCCGGGCGTCGGCGCCGCGGCCTTTCGGGGTCTGGCTCCCGGACCCCGGGCTAGGGCTTTTTCCCGCCCCTGCCGGAACGGCGCGGCCCTGAAGGGGGCGCCGTTTTCTTTTTTTTCGCCGCGGCCACGCGCGGGGTGATGTCGGTGTCCGTGCCGCGGTAGCCGAGCAGCCGGCCGTCCGGGCCCAGCACCGGCAGGCCGTTGGTGGACACCCACACGGTGCGCCCGGACTTGGTCCGGACCGGATTGATCAAACCGCGGAAGGGTTTTTTGCGCGCGAAAACCTTGAAGGACGCGGCCCGAAACTCGTCGCGCCCGGCCTCGGGGTGGAGGTCGTAAAAATGCCGCTTGCCGGTCAGTTCCTCCGGCCGGTAGCCGAACACGGTTTTGACCACACCGCTGACGTAGGTGTAAAGGCCCTCCGCGTTCACCTCCCAGGTCACCGCCCGGTTCTGGGCGGCGAGCTGTTCGTAGCGCGCCTCGCTTTCCTGGAGCGCTTGTTCCGCCTGCCGCCGCGCGGTGGCGTCGCGGAAGATGAGGATCACGCCGGTGATCCGGCCCGCGTCGTCCCGGATGGGGGCGCCGCTGTCGTCAATGCCGATTTCCCGGCCGTCCCGGGCGACGAGCAGGGTGTGGTTGGCCAGGCCCACGACGGCGTTCTCGCGCAGGACCTTCGTGACCGGGTTTTCCACCGGGCGGCGGGTTTCCTCATTCACGATCCGGAACACCTGCGGCAGGGGCTGGCCGATGGCCTCCAATTGGCCCCAACCGGTGAGGGCTTCCGCCACGCGGTTCACCAGGATGATCCGGCCGTCGGCGTCGGTGGCGATCACGGCGTCGCCGATGCTCCTCAGAATGGCCTCCAGCCAGCGGTGGCTTTCCTTGAGCTTCCGGTCCATCGTGTTCTTGTAGAGCGCCAAGGTGATGGCGGTCTGGAGCTCGCCCTCGCGGATGGGCTTGAGGACGTAGCCGAAGGGCTCGGTCAGCTTGGCCTTCTGGAGGGTGGCGCTGTCGGAGTGGGCGGTGACGAAAATCACCGGGATGTCCAGTTTCCCCCGGATCAGCGCCGCGGCCTCGACGCCGTCGAGCGCGCCCTTCAGGCCGATGTCCATCAGGATCAGGTCCGGCCGGAGCGTTTCGGCGTTGGCCACCGCCGCCTCGCCGCCGCCGGCGACGCCGCAGACGTCATACCCCAGTTGCTCCAGGGTCGTGCGGATGTCCAGGGCCGTCAGGGCCTCGTCTTCCACCAGCAGAATCCGGGTTGTCATGGGGCCTCCCGCCCCCCTGCGGAGGGGGTGAACGTGAGCGTGCAGGCTGTTCCCCGCCCGCGGTCGAATTCCAGCCGGCCTTCCAGCTGGCCGGCGAGGATGCGGATGATGGTCAGGCCGAATGAGGGGCTGCGCTGGACATCGAGGTCCGCCGGCAGGCCCGGGCCGTCATCGCGGACCTGCAGGCTGACGCCCCCTTCCTCCCGCCGCAGGGAGATCGCGATGGCGCCCTTGCGTCCGCCGGGGAAGGCGTATTTGAGACTGTTGGTGACCAGCTCGTTGACGATCAGGGCGCAGGGAATGGCCTGGTCAATGCCCAGCTCCACCGCGGCCAGCTCCAGCTCGAGGGCGATCCGGCCGGGGTCCACCCGGTAGGCGCGGAACAACTCGCGGACCAGGTCCTGGAGGTAGGCGCCCAGGTTGAGGCGGGCGAACTGCTCGTGCTGGTAGAGGCGTTCGTGGATCAGGGCCATGGCCCGCACCCGGTCCTGGGTGTTCTGGAACAGGTCCTTGTCGCGGGGGTCGTGCAGGCGGTCGGCCTGCAGGTTGAGCAGGCTGGTGATGATCTGCATGTTGTTCTTCACCCGGTGGTGCACTTCCTTCAGCAGGGCCTCCTTCTCGCGCAGCGCGGCGTGCAACTGCTGCTCCGCCAGCCTGCGCTCGGTGATGTCTTGCCCGACCGCGATGATCCCCATGACGCCGCCGGCGCTGTCTTTCAGGGTGGTATCGAACCATTCGACGAACACTTCCCTTCCGTCCTTCGTGACGATGGGATTGACGTTGCCCTTGGTGGCGATACGGCTGGCGGCTTGCTGGAAAACAGCCCGGATGCGCTCACGGTCGGCTTTCGGCAGAAAGGTGTCGAACCAGTCCTTGCCTCGGACCTCCTCCAGGGAAAAACCGGAAAGGGTTTCCATGAAAGGATTGAAGGTGACAATGCGGCCCTGGGGGTCCAGCACGAGGATGATCGCTTGCGCGGTGGCCAATAAGCTTTCCGCAAAGGCCTTTTCCTTCTCCAAATCCATTTTCACCCGGTTGCGTTCGGTGATGTCCACGGCCAGGGCCACCAAGTGCGGCACGCCGCCGACGGACACCGGGTAAGCCGACCAGAGGGCCGTGCGGATCCGGCCGGAACGCGCGCGGAACTGGACCTCCAGGTTGTGGCAGAGGCCTTGTTCCCGAATCGCGCGGAGCGCCTGCTCGCGCTGCTGGGAATCCACCCACCAGCCCAGGGCGGCCGTGGTCTTGCCAAGGACTTCCTCCCGGGTCACCTCGAAAAACTTCAGGGCGGCGTCATTGACGACCAGCAGCCGCCCTTCCTTGAGCGTGGAGAGCGAGGAGGGGATCGGGTTGAGGTGGAGCAGGGCGTCCAGGCGCTCGTCGAAGAGCGCCGCCGGGCGGACCGCGGTTTTGCGCCTGGCCATGGGGAGGGCTCCTAAAAATATTCCTCTGTTAGTTTTACTTTACCGCAAACGCGCAGGTCTGCCAAGTGTTTTTTTCAACCTGTCAAAGCTTATTAGAAATGTCCCCATTCTCGACTCATTAGAAATGTCCCCTT
>CAZVVD010000094.1:0-14355 GCA_964630555.1 uncultured Verrucomicrobiota bacterium
GCCGCTACGCTACGCGGCCCAATCACTTTTCCCAAGGAAATTCCGGAAGCGCCAAGAAAAGACGATAGCAGGATATGACGGTTTCGAATTATGGAACGGAAGCGTGTTTTTGAAACCCGCCTTGGGGCGCCGGGTCCCGGATGGGGACCGGCGCTACCCGAGGCAAAAACACAGAGAGGAGATCGCCCATGAGTCACGCAATTGCCAAGAAAGAGGAGCATAAGAAAACGGCGGCCGGGGCGAAGGGCAAGCCGGGAAACGGGAAGAAGGTTGATTTCAAGGTCAAAGCCAACCCGGAAAGCATGGTCTATATTGTCGGCACCTTCAATCAGTGGGATTCCGCCGCCAACCCGATGGAGCATGACGGAGACGGATGGCATTTGGCCAGCCTGACGCTTCCCATCGGACGCCACGAATACAAATTCCTGGTGGACGGCGCCTGGTGCCTGGACCCGGAATGCGCGGAATGCATTCCGAATCCGTTCGGCTCGCACAATCACGTGATCGAGATCGTTTGAACAGGACCGCGAGGGAAAAAGGGGCATAACCATGCGTGTGATTGTCGATAAAGACGAATGCGTCGGGTGCGGCATCTGCGCGGATATGTGCCCCGACGTGTTCGAGCTCGACGGGAAGCTGGCGGTGCTGAAATCCGCTCCTGCCAGGGAAGACGAGTCCTGTTGCCGCGAGGCCGCCGACAATTGCCCGGTGGATGCCATAGCGATCGAGGAGTAGCCGCGTGCCGGCCGGGTCCGCAACCCACAATCCGAAGAAAGGAATGCCGCCATGACTGCATTAAGCGATGCCCTCCAAAGCGCCGATTGGAAATCGGAGAAGCATGTGCCGGTCATCGAATGCCCGGACAGCGTCAAGCCGGACCAGCTGTTCGACGTGACGCTATCGGTCGGCCAGGCCGTCGGCCACCCGAACACCACGGAGCATCATATCCGCTGGATCATGCTCTATGTCCAGCCGGAGGGTGAGAAGGCCGCCATCCAGGCCGGCCAGTTCGAGTTCACGGCCCACGGGGAATCCGCGAAAGGCGCCAACCAGGGACCGGTCTCCACCCACCACAAGGCGACGGCCACCCTGAAACTAGTGAAATCCGGCACCCTGCAGGCCCTGGCCTATTGCAATATCCACGGTCTTTGGCAATCCTCCAGAGAAATCCGGGTGGAATAACCCGGCTGATCCCGGTTCCATTAACGCAGGAATTGGGCGCCAAGGTTGAGGCGTATGGGCGGCCGGCGGACTCGGTTCGCCGGCCGGGCCGCTTTCATCCCCCCCCTGTCGCGGAAGTGTTTTTCATTGTCAAACGGTTCCATAAAAGCATAAAATCATGGCCAATGAAAGGACTGTGTCTCCCGCTATGAGCCCGGCGTTCGTCAACAAGCCCCATCCCCTTGCGATGGCGGACCGTGCCGCGCGCCAACGGGCCGCGAAGGCGCAGGTTATGGAGCGAACCGCCGAGTTGCAGAAAGCCGAGACCGCGTTGGAAGCCGAGCGGCGGCGGTTCCACGACGTCCTGGATGCCCTGCCGGTTTACGTCATCTTGTTGACGCCGGACTACCATGTGCCGTTTGCCAACCGGTTCTTTCGGGAGCGTTTCGGCGAGTCCCATGGAAAACGGTGTTTTGAATATCTGTTTGGGCGCACCGAGCCCTGCGAGGTGTGCGATACCTATAAAGTTCTGAAAACCCATGCGCCGCATGAGTGGGAATGGACCGGCCCGGACGGCCGCCAGTACCAGATTTTCGACTTTCCCTTCGCCGACACGGACGGATCCCCCCTCATCCTGGAGATGGGCATCGATGTGACCGAGCGTAAGCAAACCGCAGCCGAACTGGAGATGTATCGCCATCGCCTGGAGGAACTGGTCAACCAGCGCACCCGTCAGCTGAAAGCCGTCAATCTCAGGCTTCAGGCGGAAATCTCCGAACGCCGGCGAGTCGGGCAGGAGATGACCCGGCTGGCTTCTTTCCCCGAGCGCAACCCGAATCCGGTCGTGGAGGCGGATTTGGCCGGGCGCGTTCATTACCTCAATCCCGCCGCGCGCCGATGGCTGCCGGGTCTCGAACGCAAGGGATCCGCCCATCCGTGGCTGGCGGATTGGCCGGCGGTGGCGCGCTCGATCCGGCGGAGCCCATCGCGGTCCATGGTCCGTGAGATATCCTGCGGGCGGAACGTCTATCATCAAAGCCTGTATTACGTGAAGGAAGCCGGGCGCATCCGGATCTATGGAATGGATATCACCGCCCGCAAAGAATCGGAGCGGGCAGTCCGGCGGGCGAACGAGCGCCTCGAACTGGCGCAGCGCGCGTCCGGCGCGGGGATGTGGGACTGGGATGTTCCCGCGAAGCGCCTCGAGTGGTCGCCCCGGATGTTCGAACTGTTCGGGCTCGATCCGCGCAAAACCGCCGCTTCGTTTAAGGCGTGGGAGGTCATCCTGCATCCGGAGGATCGGAAACTGGCCGCGGCGCGCATTGCGCAAGCCTTGCGGAAGCGCTCTAGCCTGAAAAGCGAGTACCGGATTGTAAAACCCAATGGACAGGTCCGCTGGATCCGCGCCCTGGGGCGGGGGCGCTACGACAACCGCGGGCGCCCGGTCCGGATGATCGGCCTTTGTATCGATATCACCGAAGTGAAGGAGCGGGAGAAGAGGGAAAAAGAAGGAGAGGTTTCCGCCATCGCCGCCAGGACGGCGATGGACACCATCGGGGCCATGCCCATCGGGATGGCGGTGATCCGCATGGGAGGGCGCGTCGCGTCGGTCAATCCGGCCTTTGAAGGCATGACCGGATATCGCGCGGATGAGATGCTCGGACAGGCCGCCCGGGATGCCATCGGCAAGATCGTGGCGGCGGACGACCGGACACGGTTTTTCGACCTGCTGAAAGACGCCCGGCGCGGCAAGCCGGCGGCATCCCTGGCGGTTTCCCTTCGCACGAAAGCCGGCGCCGCGGTTCCCGTGATCATCGACCTGGCGTTCATTAGATATCCAATGGGTACGCCGTCTTCGATCGTGATGACATTCAAGGATATCACCGAGCGCCGCCGGGTGGAAGATCGGCTCCGGCACAGCCGGGCCATGCTGGAAGAGGCGCAGCGCATGGCCCGTATCGGGAATTGGGAATGGAATATAGCCACCGGGGGGTTGACCTGGTCCGACGAAATCTACCGTATTTTTGGGCGCACATCGCAGTCCTTCGTCGCCACCTACGATACGTTCTTGAATTCGGTGCATCCCGAGGATCGGGAACGGGTGCGCGCGGCGGTCAACATATCCCTGCGCCATCGCCAGCCCTATGATATCGATCACCGCATCGTGCTGCCGGACGGCGCCGAACGGGTGGTCCATGAGCATGGCGAAGTGTTTCAAGACAACGCGGGGCGCGCGGTCCGCATGGCGGGCACGGTCCAGGATATCACGGACCAGAAAAGGGCGGAACGCCGGAGCCAGATGATCACGACGCTCCTGGCCCTGTTTGCCCGCAAGGCGACCCGGCACGAATACCTGGACGCCGTGACCAGGGTGTTCCACCAGGAAAGCGGGTGCCGCTGCGTCGGCATTCGGATCGTGGATGAGCAGGGCCGGATCCCCTACGCGCTCAGTTCCGGGTTCCCCCGGGGATTGCTGGAAAACGAGAACGCGCTCGTCATCGGCCGGGACGCCTGCCTCTGCGGCCGGATCATGGCGGGGACGCCGGAACCGCGGGACCGGGCGTGCCTGACGCCGGCCGGGTCGTTCCGGTGCGATAATCTGCCTGCGTTTTTTAAACGGCTTTCGCCGCGGGAACGGAAAAGGTACCGGGGGCAGTGCGCGAAATACGGTTTCAAGTCCATGGCGGTTGTGCCGATCCGATACCATGACCGGCTGTATGGCGCCATTCATTTGGCCGACGAGCGCGAAGGCAGGATATCCTCGGAACAGATCGGCTTCATCGAATCGATCATGGCGCCCATGATCGGGGAGGCGATCCACTGGTTCGCCATGGATGAGTCCCTGCGCCAGGCCGGCGCCTACAACCGCAGCCTGATCGAAGTCAGCCTGGATCCGCTGGTGACGATCGACGCGGCGGGCAAGATCACGGACGTCAACGCGGCCACCGAGAAGATCACGGGGCGTTCCCGGACCGAGCTTGTCGGCACCGATTTCGCCGACTATTTCACCGATTTCGAGAAGGCCCAGTCCGGGTACCGGCAGGCGTTCCGGGACGGCTGGGTCCAGGACTATGCCCTGGAAATCCGGCGCCGGGACGGGCGGGTGACCCCGGTCCTTTATAATGCCTCGGTGTACCGGAACGAACAGGGAAAGGTCATCGGCGTGTTTGCGGCAGCCCGGGACATCACGGAACGCAAACGGGCGGAAGCGGATCTTGCCGCTTATCAGCATGAGTTGCGATCGCTGTCTTCCCGGCTTTTGCTGGCGGAGGAGCGCGAGCGCCGCCAGCTGGCCGTGGCCCTGCATGACACCGTGGGCCAAACCCAGGCCCTGGCCCAAATCAAGCTGGAGGCGCTGGGAGAAATGATCACCGACAGGAACGCCCGGCAGGCCTGGGCCGAAGTCCGGCGGATGTTCGTGGACGCCGTCCAGCAGACCCGGACGTTGAGCTTTGAGCTCAGCCCTCCGATCCTCTACGAGCTGGGGCTCGATCCGGCCCTCGAGTGGCTGGGCGAGATGTTCCAGCAGCGCCACGGGTTCCAGTTTCATTTCGAAAGCGAGGGCGACAAGGCGGCTGTCGCCGATTCCATGCGCGTGCTGATGTTCCAGTCGGCGCGCGAATTGCTGACCAATGCCGTCAAACATGCCCGCGCAACCCACGTGCACCTCTCGAGCCGATTGGACGATGGTACGCTCGTGGTCAGCGTCAAGGATGACGGCCAGGGCTTTGATCTCCAGGACCAAGAGTCCTTGATCAACAAGAGCAGCCTGGGCCTGTTCAGCCTGCGCGAGCGCATGCGGAATATCGGCGGACAATTCACGATCGAGACCCGGCCCGGACAGGGGGTCCTGGCCGTGCTGGAAGCGCCGGTCGCAGCGGCGAATGGGGCGCGGGAAAGATCCGGCAACAAGGAGACATCGAGATGACGACTAAAATCATGCTGGCGGATGATCACAAGATGATTCGCGACGGGCTGCGGGCTTTGATCGAAAAACAGCGCGACCTGGAGGTGGTGGCCGAGGCGGCCGACGGGCAGACGGCCGTCAAGACCGCGCGCAAAGTCCAGCCGGATGTCTGCATCCTCGATATCGGGATGCCGGAGCTGAACGGCATTGAGGCGACCCGCCAGATGATGAAACTCCCGCACAAGCCCAAGGTGATCGGTCTCTCAATGCACGCCGACCGGCGCTACGTGGCCCAAATGCTCAAGGCCGGCGCGACGGGATACATCCTCAAGAACAGCGCCTTCGGCGAGCTGGCACAGGCGATCGCTACGGTGATGAAAGGCGAGGTGTACCTGAGCCCGGCCGTGGCCGAGACCGTGGTGGACGATTATCGCCGCGTGGCCAAAAGCGACGATAACTCGGCCTATACCCTGCTGACCGAGCGGGAACGCGAGGTGCTCCAGCAGATCGCGGAAGGCTGTTCGACCAAGGATATTGCCGCCGCCCAGAGTGTCAGCGTGAAAACCATCGAGACCCACCGCCTGCACATCATGGAAAAACTGAAGCTGCACAGCGTGGCCGAGCTCACCAAGTATGCCGTCAAAGAAGGGCTGACCGACCTGGAAATCTGACGAATGGCATGACGAAGACCCGGCGCCCGCGGCCATGCGAAAGGAGGCGGCCATGCTTTCCACTCCAAACGGCTCATTGGCGGAAAGCCTGGACTACATCGAACAGCGGCATCACGCCATCATCCGGGGATTCCTGGAACGCATCCAGGGGCTCATCCCCGAGGTGATGATCGGTGCGGACCAGGGGGCGCCGCAACATGCGCTTAAACCGTTGAAAACTTATTGGAACGTCCTGAACCTGGAGCTTGGCCATCACTTGCAGATGGAAGAGAAGGTGGTGTTTCCCCTGATTCGGAACCTGGAAAGGGAGCCTCCGTCCGCGCCGGTTCCGCCGGAAAAAGATCCCGCGGAGCACTTGCGTCACCTGGGGCATGAACATGAATACATCCTCCGGATCCTGTCCGACATCCGCCGCCTGACCGGTATTTTCAACCTGCCGCCCCACGCGGCGCCCGCGCTCCAGGAGTTTTACGGCCAGTTGCGGATGATGAACGCCGACCTGAACGAGCACATCGCGTTCGAACAGACCTTCATATTTCCCAGGGTGGGGCGACTGGCGCCGGGGACCGGCACCGGCCCGGCCAACAGCGCTCCCGGATAGCCATCTCATAGCCGGTGAGCCTCAGCTTGATCTGATAGGAATTTGTTATTTGCGCGCCTGGCCCGTCGGGACCTCCCTGTTCACAGGTAGCTTGCCAGGACTTGGTTCAACGTCTTGATCTCCGTCGCTTGTTCCGCCAGGGGCCCCCGGGCGCATGGCGGAAAGTGGGATTCGAACGGCGGCCGGTCGTTGGCATAGATCACCCCGACGGGTATGCCGTCATCCCATTGAAAGGCCAGCTGCATGGCCGCCTCCCAGTTGGACAGATCATGCGCGGGCGCGATTTCACGGCAGCGGTCCTTGTACCATTTGAAGGTATTTACCGTGTTGAAGGATACGCACGGCTGCAGAATGTCGATCAGGGAAAAACCCTGGTGGGCAATGCCGGCCCGGATCGTTGCGGCCAGATGGTCCGGCATGCCGGAAAAACTTCGGGCGACGAAGCCGGCCTTCATGGCCACGGCCACCGCGACCGGGTTGAAAGGCTGCGAGTGCGCGCCGTCCGGCTGCGCCTTGGTCACAAAGCCTTCCAGGGAGGTCGGGCTGGCTTGGCCCTTGGTCAGGCCGTAAACCTGGTTGTTGTGCACCAGCAGGGTTACGTCGCTGTTTCTGCGGATGGCCGCCAGGAAATGGTTCCCGCCTTCGCCGTAGGTGCAGCCGTCGCCGCTTTCAACGATCATGGTCAGCCGGGGGTTGGCGAGCTTGGCCCCCGCGGCCACCGGCAGCGCCCGTCCGTGCAGGCCGTTAAAGAGGTTGGCGTTCAGGTAATGCGGCGCCTTGGCGGCCTGGCCGATCCCGGAAACGAACAGGATCTCGCGCGGCGCCAGCCGGGCCGCCACCAGGGCCTGTTTCAGGGCCTTCAAAATTCCGAAATTGCCGCAGCCCGGGCACCAGGCGGTCTCGTATTCGCCATAGTCGGCCAGCTTCACCTCTGGCTTATCCGTCGGTTCCATGGGGCAACTCCCTCAGAATATATTCGGGGGTGAAAGGCAATCCGTCGTAACGCAGCACCAGATCCCTGATTTGAAAACCGGTTTCCCCGCGGAGCAGGCGCGCGAACTGGCCGGTGGCGTTGCCCTCCACGACCACGACGCGCCCCGCCGCGGCCAGGCGGTCGAGGAAAGACCCGGGCGCCAGGGGCCAGACCTGGGGGAAATGCAGCGTGCCCGTGCGGGTGCCCCGGGCGCGCAAATCGGCGGCCGCCTCGCTGACGGCGCCACGGGTTGAGCCCCACGACACGAGCAATAACTCCGGCTTTTCTTCGCCCTCGTACCGCGGGGTCAGCGCCTCGGCCCTGAGGCCGTCCGCTTTGCGCAGTCGTTTGTCAACCATTCGGCGGCGGACGGCCAGGTCCTCGGTGATGTGCCCGTCTTCGGTATGTTCGTCGCTGTCGGCAACCACCAGGTCGGGGCTCAGCCCGGGAACCCGGCGCGGCGAAACTCCCGATGCCGTCAGGGCATATCGTTGATAGGGGCGCGCGATCGCTTCGGCCGGCCCGGGCGGCGCGGGCGGCGGGTCAAGGTTGAACGGGGCCACGTCCCGGTAGGAATCCGCGAGGAATTGATCGGTAAGCATAAACACCGGGCCCTGGTGCCGATCCGCCAGCCGGAAGGCCTGCCGCGCGAGTTCGAAGCACTCGTCCACTGAACCCGGGGTCAGGATGGCCCGGGGAAATTCGCCGTGCCCGGCGTGCAGCACAAATTCCAGGTCGCCCTGCTCGGTGCGGGTCGGCAGGCCGGTGGCCGGGGCCGGGCGCTGAGCCACCACGATGACGATGGGAGTTTCGGTCATGCCCGCCAGGCTGACGCTTTCCGTCATCAGGGCAAACCCGCCGCCGGCGGTGGCCGCCAGGGCCGGGGCGCCCGCGAAGGAAGCCCCCAGGGCCATATTAATGGCGGCAATTTCGTCTTCGGCCTGCTCGACAATCACGCCCATGCCGGCGGCGTGCTTGATCAGGGTCAGGGGAATGCTCGTGGCAGGGGTCATGGGATAGAAGGCGCAGAACTTCACGCCGGCGGCCAGTGCGCCCAGCGCCAGGGCTTCATTCCCGTTCAGCATCATCCGCGGCGGCGCAGGATCCGGTGGCGCCAACTTGGGAAAGCGCACCGATTGGGAGCCGATCCAGGAATAAGCTTCCGCCAGCGCCCGGCGATTCTCTTCCACGGCTTCCGGATTTTTGCCGCCTAGAAAACTGTTCAGCGCGCCTTCAAGATCCGCCTGTTTCAGCCCCAGGCTGGCCCCGGCAACGCCGAGGGCCGCTATGTTTTCGGATTTCTTTGGAGCGAGCCGGCTGAAGGGAACTTTGAGCGCGGGCCCCGGCTCCGAGGCCGCCTGCGCATCCGCGACGGCCAGGCCGGCCGGCGAAAGATCCGGCCGGTGGAGGCGGAGGGTCTCGGCATTCATGGCCACCAGCAGATCGATGGATTCACGGGGCGCCGCGATCGGCAGGGTGCCGGTCCGGATCGCAAACGTATTATGACCCCCCCGGATCCGGGACATGTAACTCTGGGTCACCACGATATGATAGCCGGCCCGGACCAGGCTCTTGGCCAGCAATTCCCCGATCGTGACCAGTCCTTGCCCGGCTTCGCCGCCGATCAGTACGTTGCAGGCATTGACCTCAAGTTCGGCATTCATGGGCTTTGGCCGTATCCCGTAATTCGCCGTAACAGAAGGGGCACTCCTTTCGGCGGTTGACGATGGCGTTGTTTCATTCGGGACCATTCTTCCCCAAGCCGGCCTGGCGGGCTATCGGGAAAATCCTGATTGGTAGCGAATCAATGCCTGACACGCGCTCAGTAATTTCGCAGTCCGCAATCAGCATCGGCCTGATGGCGAGTTTTCGGGTCCGGACTCAGAATGCCCCCGAACGAAGTCATGATTAGCGCCTTAGGCATGAGAAACTGCGATAGAAAATAAGAAGCTTTACCACGGATGTCACAGATCCCGACTCTCCGGGAGGTCGGGACTGATTAAATTGGATTGAATCAAGTTTTAAACATCCGTGAAATCAGTGTAATCAGTGGTAAAATTTGGGTTGTGGGCCGAGCCCGCGTTAGGGAGGAACGTGGCCATGTCCGTGATCACTTCAACCTTTGTCGTGCCTAACGCCCACGGCCTGCATGCTCGCCCCGCCGCCCTGCTGGCCGCCACGGCCGCCCGCTATGTGTCCCGCATCAGCGTGAAAAACGGGGGAGGGTTCGTGGACGGGAAAAGCGTGATCGAACTGCTGGTGATCGGCGCCGCTAAAGGAACACGGCTGACCGTGGTCGCCGAGGGGCCCGATGCCGGTGTCGCCATGAATCACATCAAGTGCCTGTTTGACGAATCGTTCGGGGAATCCTAGGAGGCTTTCGGACTTTGGCTTCGCCGAAGTCCTCAATCCTCCTTGTCATGTGGCGCACGTCGTTGAAACGACTTGCCTTTTATTAGCGGCGGCGGGCGCCGGCAACAAAACGAAAGGAGTCTACCATGGCCATCAGACAGGCAAAAGCGGTTTGGCAGGGGAACCTCAAGGACGGCCGGGGGACCATGGAAATAGGCAGCGGATCATTCCGAGGATCCTACTCGTTCCGGTCCCGGTTTGAAACGGGCGCCGGCACCAACCCGGAGGAACTGATCGCCGGCGCGCATGCCGGATGCTTTTCCATGGCCCTGGCCCATGGCCTGGCGAGCGCCGGTTATACGCCGCAGCAGGTGGCCACCACGGCCAAGGTCCACTTGACGGCCGTCAGCGACGGCTTTGCCATCTCCCTGATTGAACTTGCCACCGAGGCGGCGGTCCCCGGGATCGCCCCGGAATTATTCCAGACCATTGCCCGGGATGCCAAGGTGAACTGCCCGGTGTCCAGGGCGCTGGCCGGAATACGGACCGAATTGACCGCCACGCTGGTTTAGCGCATTGAAACAAGACAAGGAGGGTGCAACATGAGGTCATTTATCATTCCATGGGGGCCGATGCTCCTGGGAGCGGCGCTGTTAACGGGACTGGCCGTCGTCGGCCAGGCCGCCGGGGATTCGTCGCTGGCGGCGGTTACCGTCGCGGTATCCGTGATTCGTTTGCCGCCGCTGCCGTATGCGCAGGATGCCCTGGAACCCTCTATCTCGGCCCGGACCCTGAGCTTCCATTACGGCAAGCACCACCAGGCCTATGTGGACAACCTGAACAAGCTGGTGGCCGGCACACCATGGGCCGGCCAGCCCCTGGAAACCATTGTCCGGGAATCGGCGGGGCAGGCCGGCCAGGCCGCCGTGTTCAATAACGCGGCCCAGGTTTGGAACCACACCTTCTTCTGGCAAAGCATGAAGCCGGGCGGCGGCGGCAAACCGACCGGCCGCCTGCTGGACATGATCGATAAGTCCTTCGGCAGTTTCGCAAAGTTCAAGGCCGCTTTCTCGGAGGCGGCTGTCTCCCAGTTCGGCAGCGGCTGGGCCTGGCTGGTGCAGGAGGGCGATACGCTGAAGATCGTCAAGACCTCGAACGCGGACACGCCCGTGGCCCGCGGTCAAAATGCGCTCCTGGTGTGCGACGTGTGGGAGCACGCCTACTACCTCGACTACCAGAACCGCCGCAAGGATTACGTGGAAGCATTTCTGGAGTGCCTGGCCAATTGGGACACGGCGGGAATGCGCTTGAAATAAAGATCCGTGATGGCAGGCCGCAGGGCAAGGGGCTTGATATAGATATCAAGAACGGGGGCATGGCGCTACGATCACGTCAAAAGTCACCCCGGCCTCGAATGGCGCTAGGACAAGGTCGCGGCGATCGTGACCGCCCGCCCTCCCAGTGCCCGATCTGCGCCGCGCCGCGCGATGCGTTCAGGATCCTGAAATGAGATTGTCTCTGTGTGGCCAGGCCGGCCCCCGGTAATCCGGCCGGCTTGGCGGCGCGAAGTTCAGCCATTCCCGCCTTCCCGCGGCCCGGGATAGACAACCCGCGCGCCATTCACCTGTGCCATCGGGTTCAGGATATGCGCGGGGGCGCGCGCGGGCCCGTAGATATGAAACACTTGGATGCGGCGCGCCGTGAGCGCGTCGGCAATCAGGTTGCGGTGACAGCGCCAGGGAACTGATTCCGCGCACAGGATAGCGGTCGGCTTTTGGTTCGCCATGACGATCAACTGTTCCAGCCCCGCCTCGAAATCCGGCGTCTGCATGTAATCGGCAAAACCGCGGAAGGACGCGTTCCGCCATCCTTGGTTTGGTGAATCGGCCCGTGCTTGGCGCCATCCGCCCAAGGCCTTCAGGTGCCGGTAGCCGATGCGTCGGCCGCGAAGGAACCGCCCGAACGTCTCGCGGTTGAACTGGGGATTGCGGCGGGAACGCGGGATCGAGCGAACGTCCGCGATCTGCCGGATGCCGTGGCCGCGGAGCAGGGCGACAAATTCATCGAGCGGGCGTGTGCCGTGACCCAGGGTCCACACGCTAATCTGGTTGCCCTCGGGTGCCGGCATTCAGGCTCCCTTCCGGCCGAAGCGCATCAAAGCGCAATACGTTCATCGTGGATGCACGCGGAACGCCCAGCCCCGCCAGAACGGCACGCACGGACTTCATCATTGGCGGCGGACCGCAAAGGACCGCGTCGCGCTCGCGGGTAGCCGGAATCCGCCGCGCCATGCGCTCGCGGTCCAGCCGCCCTTTCTCGCCCGGCCAGGCTGGGGCGTCGCTCCTGACCGGCATCACGCGCAGGCAGCCGGTAGCCGAGCGTTCGAGTTCGTCCAACTCGTTGCCGAACACCCGCGTGTCGGACATCGAGCAAAACGACATCCCGTCCCTCCGCCACTGGTGCTTGCGCCAGGAAACGGATGGGGGATGCTGATGCCTCCGGCAGTGAGAAGCAGGCTTACGGAAACGTCATGCCGGGCCGTGAAAATGCCGTGGGGCCGTCAATGAGCCCCACGAGAATGGTTGGCAGAAGAACGGCAAAGGCCGCCAGCAGTCCTGCAAGCCGGCCTTAGGCCAGCCGCCGGTCGAAGGTCGCCCCCGTGAGCAGGTTGCCCAACGGGTGGTTGAATGGAAACACGGTCAAGGCGGGATTACTCGACCTTCTTGAGCTCCGTGCCGCACCCGCACTTTCCGGGCTTGTCGGAAATCCTATTGCACTGGCAGTTCGGCCCGCAATGGCAGACATACTTCCCTTTCAGGCTTGCCTTCATGACCGCCTTGCCGCAGCTGCACTTCGAGGCGTCATCCTTGTTAATCGTGCACTGGCAGTTCCCCGGGCAGCCGCAGAGGAGGGCCGTCCCGGCCTGGATCGCGAGCAGGCGCTTCTCGGTCATCTCGCTACCGCACTCACACTTTCCGGGCTGCAGAGCCACACGGCAGCATTTGTCGCAGACATAATATTTTGCGACCGCCTTTTCGGCCGGCTTGGCCGGGGCCGTCTCGTCGGTTACCGCTTGCGCCAGACCCATGGCCGTAACGACGAGTGCGAGCGCCATGATGCCCGTCAATAGCTTTTTCATGATATGACCTCGTGATGCCGTCTGTGGTTTTAGGAACTTGTTCTGTTGCCCGATCGAATGGACAGAATCAGCGAAGCACCGCGTAGCTCATGGGCGCCTCCTTTCGTGATAGCGTGTTGAAGCAAGCCCTCTCCAGACGGTCGCCGATTACGCGTTTGTTTTACCCGGCGACTGTCGGCCGGGGTATAGGGGAATGGCTGATTTAATATGAGAAAAAACCTTACGGCGTTTCATTCGGCATGGCGAGGATCACCGGCTGTTGATGTTTCCGCCCGGCCGGGGTGGCCCGGATCGGAAACATATCGTCGGCCCCAGCCATCCTTTTCAGACCTGGTTCGTTCTTGACGGTCGGCAAAGGTTTCAAATAGAGTCGCCATGCGGGGGTGCCGTGGCGCGGATCTGTGAAGCAACGGTCTTACCGCCCCGGCGGCGGCCGCGGGGATGGCGAAACATGATGTTCCCCTTGATCGAATTGCTGACCCCTCGGCAGTCCGCCCCGGATGTCGAGGCCGGACTGGAAAAATTCCGGGAGCGCTGCGCGGCCATCCTGGCCTGCGAGGCCGTGGTGTCCATCCCCGACAATCCCCTCGGCCATCTCCATTTCACGGCTACCGAGGTCCTCGGCTTCCAGGCCGAGCCTCCGGAGCCCGCCCGGCTGCTGATCCACCTCAACACGTTTCACCGCAAGCCCGATTTGGACGCGCTCCTCGACCAGGCCGCGGATCTGGGCATCCGGCGCTTGCTGTGCGTCAGCGGGGACGGCGGGCCGCGGCTCTCGAAGCTGGCGCCGGCCGACCTCGGCTGCTCCGGCAGCACGGTGACCTCGGTGGAGCTGCTCGGCTACATCGGGGCGCGCCACGGGGACCGCTTCGAGTGCGGGGTGGCCTTCAATCCCTATGAGCCCCCGGAGCACGAGCTGGAGAAGCTGCGCCGCAAGATCGAGGCCGGCGCCCGGTTCGTGGTCACCCAGCCGGTCATGGAAGACCGTCCGGAGGTCCGGGCGCTCTCCGGCTTCGGCCTCCCGGTCTGGGTCGGCGCCTGGATGTCGCGGCGCCTGGACATTTTTTACCAGTGCATCGGACGCGAGCCTGCCGCCGGGGCGGCCGCGTTCGATCCGCTTGGCGCCCTCCGAAGCCTGCGGACCTGGTATCCGGGATTCGGTCTGTATCTTTCCATGCTCAATTTCCGGCAGGATTGGTGCGCGGCCCTGCGGGAACTGGGTCATCCAGCCGCGCAGCGAGGAGGTCAGCCATGAAGCGATACGTCGTTGCCGCGTGTTCCGTCCTGGCCGCGCTGGCGCTGCCGGCAGGCCGGGCCCAGCCGGCGGCGGAAGCCCCGGCTTGGCAGGTGCCGCCCCTGCCGTACGCCGAGAACGCCCTGGAGCCCTACATCTCCGCGAAAACCGTGGCCTTCCACTACGGCAAGCACCACCGGGGCTACGCGGCCGCCCTGGAGAAGTTGGCCGCCGGCGCGCGCTGGGCGGACCAGCCGCTGGAGGCCATCATCCGCGCCACCGCGGATAAGCCGGAGCAGGCGGCCGTGTTCAACAAC
>CAZVVD010000095.1:0-14245 GCA_964630555.1 uncultured Verrucomicrobiota bacterium
CCAGGCCGTGGCCCAGCTCGTCCCCGAGTTGGCCAGCGTGCCCGTCGGCGTCACGTAGTAGGCCGTCGCCGCCGCACGCCCCGGCAGCACACCCAGCGCCAGACCCAGGCCGGCGGCGAGCCAGAAGGACCGATAAAAGGTATGGTCAAGACGACTCATGTCCGATTACCGCCAGGCAAGGCAACTTACCACGAAGGATGCGGGCCTGCACTGCGAAAATATCATTGTTGTTTCACGGTCGCACGATATAGTGCCCCGGCGTCGGTTGAAATGAACCGTGCGATCTTTAACGCCTTCGTCTCACAAGGAAACAACACCATGAATCGCCTGTTGCCCACCCCGCAGCTGTTGGTCTTGAGTCTGTGCATCGCGGCCGGCGCCGTCGGGGCGGAGGACGTCAGACCGGACCCCTCGGCCGCGGCGCCCCGGCGCTGGGAAATCCCGGCCTACGACTGCCGGGACGCCCTGCCCAAGCTCGCGGCGGCGCCGGTCCTCGACGGCAACCTGGCCGAGTGGGCCGCGGCCGCCGCCGTGCCGGTGCGCTTCGCCGCCTGGATCGCCCACTGCGACAGCCGGCACGCCTGGAACGGTCCGGCCGACTGCGGGATGGATGTTTTCTGCGCCTGGCACGAGGCCGGCCTCTGCGTGGCCGGCAGCGTGACTGACGACGACGTCCGCAACGACCGCTCCGGTGACGCGCTCTACGAGCAGGACTGCGTGGAAGTGTTCGCGGACGGACGCACGGGCGACGCCTTCATGAAGCCGCCCTACGGCCCCGGGGCCTATCATCTTTTCATCCGCCCGCCGCTGAACGGGACGGATCTCGTCGCCGTGGTCCGTTCGGACCTGGGATCCATCGAGGACCTCAAGGCGGCCGGCCGGCGAAACGCCGGCGGTTGGACGTTCGAGCTGCTGATCCCCTGGTCCGCCTTTCCCGGGGTCGAGCCCCGCGCCGGCGGCCGGCTCGGACTCCAGTTCGGCCTGGACGACTACGACGCCCGAGACCAGGATCTTCCCCAGCCCCTGATGATGACCGGGCGGGGCGCGACCCGCCTGTCGCGCAGCCCGAACCGGATGACCTGCTGGACCCTGCTCAGCGCCGGGGCTGAAGCCCCCGATCCGCAGCGGGATCTCGCCCTGGCCCTGGCCGCGCCGGGACAGATTGGCGAGAAGACCCCCCTGCTCCCGGAACAGGCGGCGAGCCCGGGGGGCGGCGCCGACCCCAACCAGATCGTCAACACCCCCGCGATGGAGGCAACGCTCAAACTGCTCCGCCCCGACCCGCCCGCATCCGCCCAGGCCGTCTTCGCCGTGCGCGACTGGACCGGCAAGGAAGTGGCGCGGCAGCAGGTCGCCCTGGAGCCGGACGCAGAGGGAGACCGCAAGTCCTGGAGCGCCCGCTTCCGCTGGAACCTGAACGACGCGCCGGACGGCGTCTACCGCCTGGAAGCCTGTCTTCTCAACCCCGCCGCAAAGGCCGGCGGCCAACCGGTCATGCGGACGGAGCGCAGCCTGCTGGTGATTTCCGGATTCCTGGCCAACGGCAAAAGGGTCATCGCCGACGCCATCGCGCGCATCGAAAAGGCCGACCTGCCCCGCCTGGCGCAGGAGGATCCCCTCCGGGCGGCGGCCTGGATGGGCGCGGCCGCTTGCGTCGAGAAACTCAAGCGCGCCCAGGAGCTGCTGGATTACCCCAAGTCGCACGACTCGGCCGGCGAACTGACTGCGCGCCTGGCGCTCCTGGAAACCGGCGCCCTGCCCGCGGAGGTTCAGCCCCATCACCGCCTCCTGGAGCTGGCGGCCCAACCGGACTCGCAGCTAACGGTGGAATACACGTACGAAGTTCCGGCAGTTGTCGAAAAAGACGGACGCCGGATTGTGATCACATTCCGCCAGGGCATGATTCCCATCGCCGTGGCCATCATCAGCGAGTTCACCAACGCGGCGGCCGCGAAGGCGAACTTCGAGGCCCAGCACACCGGCGCCGACTTGAGCTGCAGCCCGCGCAGGACGTTGCCCGGGTTGAAGGATTTGTCCGGGGAAACGGAACTGGCCGGCCTGCGCTGCCGGGCATCCAGCCGGCGCTACGAGCATGCGCCCATGCTGCTCGAACAGGCGGACCCGTCCCGGGCTGTGGTGTTGTATTCCGCCACCAACGGCGCGGCCTTGATCCTGGATGCCGACCAGCTTGACTGCGTGCAGGCGGAGGCCGCCGCGCTGGCCGAACCCCTGCCGGAATCCATCCGTCCGGCGATCCAAGCCTGGCTCAAGCGCTCCGGGACGCCGGTCCTGCCCTTCGAACAGGCCACCGGCAAGGTGTGGTGCGTGCTCGCGGGCGGCTTCGGCCTGCCGGCCATCACCAATACCGTCCGCTCCTGCATGTCCGTGTCGGCGCAGGACGCCGGCTTTGCGCTCACGGCGCTTTCCGGCAACCGGCTGATCCGGGTGCCGGGGGCCTCCAAGGACGCCGCCGTCCAGGTCCTCGAAATGGCGGCGGCGGGCAAGGCGATCTCCGCGCAGCAGGCGGACCGCTTGCGGCGCGCGGTGGCGGCGGCCCTGCCGCGCCAGGCGCCGGCCCCGGCGGCCGACACGAACCTGGACCTGTATTGCGGCGACGTGCATGCCCACACCTTCTACTCCGACGGCAAGGCCAGCCCCATCGGGCTGGTCCTGCAGGCCCTCCACGTCGGCATGGGCTTCCTGGTCATCACCGACCACAACACCGTGGAGAGCGCGCGGCTGGCGGTCCGGCTGGCCTCGGAACACGGCCTGCGTTTTCCCGTGATCGTGGGGGAAGAAATCACGACCGCCTGGGCGCACATAAACGCCTATCCCCTGAAAGAGGAGATCTCTCCGAAGCTGACGCCCTACGAGACCGTCGAGGCAGCCCGGCGCCAGGGGGCCGCGATCACCTGGAACCACCCGGAATGGAAGTTCCCGCGCATGGGGGAGGGCTGGCAGAGGCAAATCCTGGCGGAAGGCTGGCGGAGCACCGGCCTCGACGCCTGGGAACATCCGACCATGCCGGACTACCGCGCCCGGAAGACCGCCGGCACCCTGCCGCCGATGGTTGGCGCCTCCGACACGCACTTTGAAACATTTGACCTGTTCGATTCCGAGCGGACCCTGATCTGGGCGCCGTCGGCCGGCGGCGATGACCTCGCCGGCGCGGTGCGCCGCGGCAAGGTCCTGCTCGTGGCCCCCGGCAAGCCGGAACTGTTTTACGGGTCGGAGCCCATGTGCGCCCGGGCGCTCGCCGCCCTGGCGGAGGGTAACGCTCTGACCAACCGGGCGGCAGCCGTCCTCCGCGAGGCGCTCGGTCAGGCCGACATCCCGGCGCTCCTGCGCCAAAGCCCGCCGCGGATCGTCGAGGCCGGAACGGCCGATGCGAAGTGAAACCCGGCGGGCAATCCCGATGCGTTCCACGATCGGAACGCGCCCGTTCCACCATTCCACCTCTCCGGAGGCTGGGCCTCACCACACCCCGATGACCGTCCCCCGGGGCGTGCGCGAGGCTTGGGCGGTGTTGCCGTAGGCGCCTAGGTTGACCCGGCCGCCGCTGGGCTTGGGCTCGAGGGCCCAGTCCGAGGTTGGGTCCCCGGCGTCGAGGCAGGGGCTCAGGCGCGCGTCGGCCTCCCACGCGCCGCCGTGCCAGGACCCGGCCGTGCTCCGGAGGTGGTAATCCCCGGCGGCGGGATTGACGAAGAGCGGGTCGGCGGAGAAATTGCCGGGGCCCGCCGGCGTCCCATCCTGGGAATCGGTATAGGCCACGCCGGCGGCGGGATTCAGAATGCCGCCCAGGCTGTTGCCCCAGAAAATCGAGTTGCGGACATCCAGCGCGCCGCCGCTGTTGAAGACGCCCCAGCCGGTGTTGTTCGCCACGCTGCATTGGACCATGGAAAGGCTGCCGCCGGCGGCGACCACGCCGTTGCCGTCATTGCGGGCGCAGAGCACCCCATTCAGTTCCAGCGAGCCATCCGCCAGAAAAATGTCGCCGGCGAAAGTAGCCCCGTTGGTCACAGCCCAACATCCGCGCAGAACATTTTCCCCGCTCGCCAGGTAAAGGACGCCCCCCTGCTGGGCACCCGTGGTTCGCGCGTAATTTCCGTAGAAAGCGCAGTCCTCGAACACGAGCGCATCCGCCGCGCTGTAAACGGCGCCGCCCCAGGCGGGGCTGGTGCTTCGCAAGGCATAATTGTCCTGGAAAAGGCAGTTGGAAAACACCGCCGCCTCCCGCACGTAAACGCCGCCGCCATGCCCATACCCGGTGGCCGTGCTGGAGTGAATGGCATTCGAGACCAGGCTGCAGCCTGAAAACGTCGCGGACGCAAAGCTGAGATGCAGGCCGCCACCCTCGAAGAAGTGCCCGGAATTGGCGCTGTGCGAAAAGCCGTTGCGCAGAAAAACGACATCGGCGGCATAAAACTCCGTCCCGGTGGCATACACACCGCCCCCATACCAGACCCCGTCGTTCAAGGGATCATGCCGGCACTGGTTGTCCCGGATTTCGCCGCCGTAAAGCGCGAGCCGATGACCGTCAAAATAAATGCCGCCGCCATAACTGGGACGCGCCCCGCTGTTTCCGGCGTTCGCGATGTTGGTCGCGATAATGCAATTGGTAAAAACAACGCTTTTGGTCGCCAGGCACACACCGCCACCGCGCTGATGGGCTGAGGCCTTGCCGTCCCGGATCGTCACCCCCTCGAACCAAAGACTGCCCCGGCCGATGATCCGGAACACCTGGTCCGCTCCCGTGCCTTTGAGGATCGTGTCCTCGGCGTTGGTTCCCCGGAACGTCAGGTTCCCCACGGGGGGGATCCAGGGAAAGGACTCGCCGCTGGCGGCGCTGTAGGTGCCCGCGGCGACATGAATCGTGCCGCCGGGAACGGTTCGCGCCAGGGCTTCGCTCACGGTCTGGAGCGGGGCGTCCCAGCCCCAGCCGCTGTGGGTGTTGCTCCCGTTGACCGCGTCCACGTAGAGCGCCAGGTTGGTGAGGTTGAAGCCGGGCGCCGCCGCGTAATGGTAGCCCAGGTCCACCGGTGCATGCGTGTCGTTCAAGCCGTCCGTGCGGGTGGTCCGGTTGGTGAGGCCCAGCGACGCCGCGGACCCGCTGCCGGCGCCGAAGCAGGGGCTGGTGGCGGCCTGGCCGTAGTGCCCGGAAACAGACAGATAGCCGCCATAGACCAGGAGCGGATCGTTCGTCAGGTTGCCGGGGCCATCCACCGGATTCTGACTGCAGCTGTAGCCTACACTGACGTTCGCGTTGCTGACAATCCCCCCCAGGCCATTGGCCCAGGCGATCGAGTTGGTGACGCTCACGCTGCCCGCCGCGCAGGCGATGCCCCAGCCGCTGTTGTCCGCGCTGGTCACGTTGACCAGCGCGGCCGTGCCCCCGGCCACCAGCAGCCCATCGCCGACATTCATGGCCACCAGGCAGTTGTTCAGGCCCAGAACCCCCAGCGAGGTCAGGCCACCGCGATTGCCGGTAAAAATCGAATGGGTCATCCGCAGGGCACCATCGTTCAGCCAGATACCGCCGTCGGACGTTGCCGGGTAAAGGACGTTATTGGTGATGCCGCCATTCCGAATTTCGGTCACGCCGTCGGGTCCGGTCAGGTAAAGGGCGCCGCCGCCCAGCGTTCCCGAGCCGTGGACCGTGTTGCCGAGAAAACGGCAATCGCTCAATTGGAGCGGATTCACGTTGGTGGCAAAGAGGGCGCCGCCCAAGGCAATGCTCACGGACTCGTACACGCTGTTACCCGACCACGTGCAATTGGTCATACCGACGGAACCGCCGGAGAGATATAGCCCGCCCCCGTAATCATGCGTGTCCCCGGGTCCCCCCCGGATGCTGTTGCTCGTGAACAGGCAGTCCCAAACGGCCGCGGTGCATGCCGCCAGCGACAGGCCGCTTCCGAACATGCGGTGAGAGTAATTCGCGGAGGCATAGATGGAATTATCCTGGAACACGGACCCGTAAATGACGACCATGGCGTTGTCGGCGTGCATCCCGGCCCCATAGCGGTAGGAGGTGTTGGCGATAGCGTGGTGGGTATTCTTGTTGGAAACGACCCGGCAGCCGGCCAGGGTGATGCTTCCGTTTGCCACGCAGATGCCCGACCCGTACCCATAGGTGCCGCCCATGTAGATCCAGTTGTTGGACACCACGCAGTTGGTGAGGAACGACTCGCAGTTTGTCAGGAACAAGCCGGCGCCCTTGGTGCTCGTGCCGCCGCCCGGTTCAAAGTAGCCCCCGCTGAAGGTCACGTTTTCGACCCTGACCGTGGAGGACTCGCCGTAGACAATCCGCGTCTCCACACCGGCGACACGGGTCAGCGTGCTGTTGGTGCCGGAATAGGCGTTGGAACCCTCGCCGGCCCAGCCGTGGCAGCCGCCGACAATCGTCACTCCCGCGGCGTTCGAGATCGCGACCTGGCTGGCGTTGGAGTAGACGCCCCACCGGAGGTAGACCGCGTCCCCGGCGTTGGTGGCCGCGCTGACCGCCGTTTGCACGTTGCTCCAGGCCGTGGCCCAGCTCGTCCCCGAGTTGGCCAGCGTCCCCGTCGGCGTGACGTAGTAGGCCGTGGCCGCCTGCGCGCCGGCCGCCGCCCCTAGCGCCCACAGCCAGAGCGCCAACCGGATTGAGATTTGCCAGCGCATCTCCCACCCTCCCGCGTTGCGCCGCGTCGCCTTCCAGCCTGTGACGCCTCGCTCGGCCTCGGTTCCTGAAAGGTGTTTGGCAACGCCCCCCGCTGCTTTCACAAATAACGCTGATCAATTTTTTCAATATACGCCCGCGCAAAACTTTTTCAAGACCTGAATTTTGCGCCGAACCGGCGCAAAATTCACCCAAAGGGCCGTGATGGCCGCGTAAAACGCGGCCAAACGGGGTTTAACCACGTTAGTTTTGCAGATAACCGGATGGGTTATCTGCAAAACTTCACGTCTTTTGCCAGCGGGCAAGGCCCGCTTAGGCGAAAGTGAATATTGCACGATCTCTGTGCAATATTCAGGCAAGAACTTTGTTCCCGATTTTTGTTGATCCTCCGCGATATTGTTCTAGAGTGATACATTTTCCGGATCCGGCGCATCTCTTCCGTGCCTCAGCCACAAGGAGAATCCATACCATGAAAAATCGCACCGCAACGGCTTCCCTGCTCGCGGCCGGCGGGGTCGCCCTGGCCGCTTTCGCGCCCGCCACCGCCGCCGGCTTCCGACCGGCGAAAGGGCAAGCCGACCCCCTGCTGCCCTCGATCACCATCGTTCAGGCGGAGACAGCCCCCGTGGTGGACGGCAAGCTCGACGACCCCTGCTGGACAAAAGCCAAGGAAGGGATGATCGCGACTGACGAGTATTCCTTCCCGCTGAAGATCGCCAGCTCCTTCAAGATCTGCCAGCACGGCGACACGCTCTACCTGGCCATCCGCTGTCCCTACGGCGAGAAGGGCGGAAAGCAAAGCGGCGACGGCGCATCGCACGACGTTGCCCTCTGGAACGGGGAAAACGTGGAGATATTCATAGATCCCGACAATGAGGACACCCCCGGCTACTACCAGCTCATCCTGACGCCCTTCGACGTCACCGGCGACCTCTACAACAACGAGCCCCGCGACCCGGAGCGGCGCTGGGAGCCTCGCTACGAGGTCAAGAGCCAGTGGTCCACCAACGCCTGGACGATCGAATACGGCATCCCCCTCTCGGTCTTCAACTACACCAAAACGATTTATGAGAACTTCGGGCTGAACATTCACCGCGTGAACGGCGGCACTGGGGCTTGGTCGCCGGGCCATTCCGAGGGCTTCCACTTTCCCCACAAGTTCGGGGAAGCCCGCGGGCTGAAGGGGGCGGGCGTGACCACCAACACCCCGGGCCTGTTCCGTTCGCCGCAACTAAAAGTCAACGACCGGGTCATCCAGGCCCGGGCGACCCCCTCGCTAATTCCGGAGAAGACGCCGGCCCTGGTTAGCGGGCCGGAGGTCAAGGCCTCGGGCAACGCGGCCGAGATCCGCTTCGAGGTCAACACCCGGACCGACGTGGCGGTCTGGATCGAGGACGCCAAGGGCGAGCGGGTGCGGCACCTGGCGGCGGGAATGCTCGGCCCTAACGCCCCGGCGCCGCTGAAGAAGGACGCGCTTAAGCAGACCCTGACCTGGAACTATCAGGACGACTGGGGCAAAAAAGCGCCGGCGGGGGCTTACCGGGTCAAGGTCGGGGTGGGATCCAAGGCCAGGTTGGACAAGGAAATCGGGCGCAATGAGGCGCCGAGCCAGATCCACGGCATCGCCACGGACGCCCAAGGCTATTTCTACACTTACGAGGGCCACCTGGACCAGTGGTCGCGGATCAAGAAATACGACCGCGCCGGCAAGTTCGTCTCCATGCTCCTGCCCCCGCCGGCGGACGTGCCGGTGGAGAAGCTCCTGGGGCTGAACATCATTGACTTCGGGCCGGACGGCCAGGCGCGGTTCGGGGGCCGGATGCTCGGAGAAACCATGCCCCACCTGGAACAGCCGTTCCCGCAGACCCTGCTGATCAACAGCAAGGGGCAGATCATTTTCGCCGGCTGCGAGTACCAGGGCGGGCCGGCGCGTTTTTACAAGATCAACGCCGACGGCAGCCTGCCGGAGGATTTCGTCGGCCCCTACCTCAAGGACATGAACTGGCTGAACTATTACAAGAACTGGGCCAAGCGCTTCCACTTCGCCCTCGATCCCGAGGACGAGGAGGTCATCTATCTCAGCGGTCTGAAGGAAATCCACCGGCGGGAAAGTTCCGGCGACGGGCTTAACAAGGAGGTGGTGCCCGGCAAGCGCGAGACGTTTTACAACGCCGTCTGCCGCCTCCGCTGGGGGCGGGACGCGGCCCTGGAAACCTTTGTCGGCCAGCGCAATACCCACGGCACGGCGGGGTCGGATAAGCCCGGGGAATTTTTCGATCCCCAGGGCATCGCCTTTGACAAGGATGCCCATCTCTGGGTCTGCGACCGGCGCAACAACCGCATCCAGGTATTCGACCGCGCCGGCAAGTTCCTGCGTCAGATTCCGCACACCGGCCCCTACGAGATACGGATCAGCCGCAAGACCGGGGAACGCTACGTGCTGGGAATCGAGGGCAATTCGCCGACCAACCATGCCGGCACTCTGACCAAGTATTCCGCCGACCCCCAGCCCAAGGTCCTGGCCAAAACCGCAATTCCCGGCGCCTGGAATTACTGGTGGAGCATGGCCCTGGACGAATCCGGCCGGCAGCCGGAATTGCGGCTCGTCTGGACCGGCCCCAAAATCTTTAAGCCCAAGAGCGGCATCCCCAATTCGTCCTCAGAGGCCTATCGCATCCTGCGGGTGGTCGACCGGGGCGGGAGCTTTGCGGAGCCGGAGCTGCTGATCGGCCGGGAACAGCCGTCGGAGTATTTCCGGATCGCGGCGGGTTGGGAGTCGGATATTGTCTGCGCCGGGGGACATTTGTGGTTTGACGGCAACAGCGGCCGTTTCCTGGGCGACCAACCCGAAGCCAAGGAAGTGGCCGCCGCGCGGGACGGGCGCTGGGTGACCCGCAACGGATTCGCCAATGAAAACATGGCCGTGTTCCCGGAATCCTGGGCGACCAATCCGGCCGCCCCGGCCCTGACCAACTGGCCGCTGGTTCCGCCATCCATGACCCGGGCCGGCGAGCGAGGGTTCGCCTTGGCGCCCAACGGCGATGTCTACGTGGCGCGCTACTACCAGTGGACCCTGGCCGGGGGCGCCCGGGCAGGCTCGGAAGGGCCTGACCACCATGTCGCCATCGACCGCTACACGATCGACGGCAAGTTGGTCGGGAAACGCCTGGTCTACGAATTGTCCGGCGGCGCGTGTTCGCCGGCGGCGGACCTCCGGGGCAACATTTACGTCTGCGACAACCTGGGGCGCAAACTGGGCCAGTTCTACGAGGACGACATCGCCCCAAATATGCCGTCCTGGGCGCCGGATTACCAGCTCAGCGCGGCCGAATGGGATACCCTGCGCAGCGGTCAAATCGTCTATGCCGGCTACCGCAAGTTTGCCCAGCATCCGCTGATCCGGCAGGTCGGCGCACTCTACAAGTTCGGGCCGAAAGGCGGCGGCTTGCTTTGGCGGGCCAGCCAGGGCGACTACACGCAGTATTGGCCGCAAACCAACGCCGCCGGACAGGTGGTCAAATACCCGGATTGGGGATATCCCTTCAAGCCCATGCCCACCCGGCCCGCCACCCACTGGTCAGCCACCTGGCTGGCCTGCGGCAGACAGGAAGGCATGTTCCCGGCCTGGACGGACGGGGTGGAATGGGAGTTCCTGGGCGCCAGCCCGGTCGGGGGACGCTACACCAAGGGACACGACGCCTGCATTTGTTTCAACCTGCGGTTCTGCGTGGACGATTTCGGCCGGACCTACGTCCCGGCCGCCCACCGCAACACGATCCGGATGATCGACACCGCCGGCAACGAGCTCCTGCGCATCGGGCGCTACGGCAACCTGGATTCCGGTCCCGGCCAGCGCTTGAAGGAACCGAACATTCCCCTGCGGTATCCGACGGGCACGGCGCTCTCCAAGCGCTATCTCTACGCGGTCGAGAAGGATATCGCCCGCATCCTCCGCATCAAGATGGGCTACGAGCAGGAGAAGGCGGCCGAGATCTCTGTGCGATAAAGCATGGCCCGCGGTTGAAAACCATTCACCGCAGAAGATCGCATAGATCACATCGAAAACGTTATCCTCTTTTTTGTGTCTACAGCTTATCTCTCTTCCGGTCCGACCTCTGTGTCTCTCCCGTCGCAGCAAAGCTGCAAGGGACCACTTGCCCCGCAACGGGGCGACGTGGTGACCTCTGCCGCTCTTCCCCCTCACTTCGCCCAAAACACCGTCCCCCGGGGCGTGTGCGAGGCCTGGGCGGTGTTCCCGTAGGCCCCCAGGTTGACCCGCCCGCCGTTGGGCTTGGGCTCGAGGGCCCATTCCGAGGCCGGGTCCCCGGCGTCGATGCAGGGGCTCAAGGAAGCGTCTGGTGTCCACGCGCCGCCGTGCCAGGACCCGGCCAGACTCTGGAGGTGGTAATCCCCGGCGGCGGGATTGACGAAGAGCGGGTCGGCGGAGAAATTGCCGGGGCCCATGGCCGGCGCCCAGAAATCCTGCGCGTCGGTGCAGGCCAGCGCCAGGTTGGCGTTGTGCCCGATGCCGCCCAGGGCGTTGCCCCAGAAGATTGAGTTTTTCACGGTCAGCCCGTAGGAAGTCTGCCGGGCAACGCCCCACCCGCCGTTGTCGGCGACGGTGCAGTTGACCACCGAGGCCGTCCCGGCCGCAATATACAGGCCGCGCACCGAATTCCTGACCACGAGGCAGTTGGTCATCGCCAGGGTGGCCAGGGCGCCATTGAAATGCAGGCCCTGGCCCGCGGCGTTATTTTGCAGCGCCGAGTTCAGGAACACCGCGTTTCCGTTCCCGCCGACCCACACCAACTCCGGCGCCTTGCCCGGGGCGAGGCCGGCCCCGTCGAAGACGCAATCCTCCACCACCGCATCAACGCAATTCGTCGCAAACAGCGCTCCGCCCGACCCGCTCGATCCCACCCCGTTGTCCCAAAACTCGCTGGCCATCACCTGCAAATCGAGCACTCCACTCGCGTGCAACGCGCCGCCCTGCCCATAGGTGGCATTCGCATGGCGGTTGTTCGTGAACACGCAGTTCAGCACCCGGCCGGTCGCGCCCCCCAGGTACACCGCCCCGCCCAAGGTGCCTGGAGACTGATCGCCGCTGGCGGCCCCGGCATTCACCGCGAACAGGCACCCCGTGATCGCCGCCGACATTCCGGCTCCAGCGTGATACACCGCCCCGCCATAGTCATAACCGCTGGACCCCCAGCCCGTGCCAGCCACCTGGTTGGCCGCCAGGGTAACGTTCCCCAACGTCAACTCGGCGCCGGCGGCATAGATCGCACCGCCATGGGTCGCCCGCACCCCGGAGTGATTGACAATGCCCACCGCGTTGTTGCTCAGCACGCCCCCGCGCACCACTAACGGACAATTCACCGCCGCGACCCCCCCGCCATAGGCGTACACGTTATTCCCCTTGAGCGTATTGTTGTAAAAAGCGCTGTCCAAGATGGTCAGCGAGCCACCCCGGGCGCAGAGTCCGCCCCCATACGCCCACGTGGATACATTCGTGTTGTCCCGCACCACGCAGTTGCTCAAAACGGCATGGATCTTCTGAAAAAACAACCCGGCCCCGGCAGATTCGCCCGAGTCGAACCGCCCACCGCGGAACGTCAGCCCGCGCAGGGCCACGGACAAAATCCCCGGTCCAACCTGGAAGACCCTGTGCCCGTTCGTGCCCCCGTTGTCCAGCACCGTCTGGGCCGCATCCGCGTTCGAGGCCGCCAGGGTCAGCCCCGGCATGTGAGGCGCCAACGGAAAGACTTCCCCGCTGGCGGCGTCATAGGTCCCCGCGGCCACATGGATCGTGGCGTCCGCCGCCACCTTGCCGAGCGCATTCGTCAGCGTCTTCCAGGCCGCCCCCCACGACGCCCCGTTGTTCGCATCGCTCCCGTTGTCGGCATCCACGTAGCCGTTCGTCACCGTCCGGATGTCGGAGGTCGATACCCCGGCGGCGTAGTGGTACCCCAAGTCCACCGGCGCGTTGGTGTCGCCGGCCCCGTTCGTCCGCGTCGTCCGGTTCGTGAGCCCCCATTCCGCCGCGCTGTTGCTCCCCGCCGCGGCGCACGGACTGCTCACCACCTGGCCATGCAGCCCGCTCACCGCGAGGTAGCAACTGTCCCGCACGTTGGCGAACTCCGGGTCCAGATAGATATTGCTGCCTCCCCCGGAGACCGCCGTCGGCAGGCAGGAGTAATCCACCCACAGGTTCTCGTTGCTCGCCATGCCGCCCGCGATATTGCCCCAGGCGATGCTGTTGACCACCGTCCCGGTTCCGCCGGACCGGTTCAACCCCCAGCCCCCGTTGTACGCCAGGGTGCACTGGGCTACCGCCGCGGTTCCCCCGGACAGGCTCAATCCATCCCCGGCGTTACGGGCCAAAAGACAGTTGAACAGCGAGGCCCGGCCGGCCGGAAGGGTCAACCCGTCCCCGTTGTTGCCCTCGACCTGGCAGTTGGTCAGGGCCAGGCTGGCGCCGGCCGTGCCGCCGAAGGACAGTCCGCCGCCCGCGGGATTGTTCCACAAATCCGAATCCAGGAACACCGCGTTGCCGTTCCCGCCGACCCATACCAACTCCGGCGCCTTGCCCAAGGCGAGGCCGGCCCCGTCGAAGGCGCAATCCTCCACCACCGCATCAACGCAATTCGTCGCAAACAGCGCCCCGCCCGACCCGCTCGATCCCACCCCGTTGTCCCAAAACTCGCTGGCCATCACCTGCAAATCGAGCACTCCACTCGCGTGCAACGCGCCGCCCTGCCCATAGGTGGCATTCGCATGGCGGTTGTTCGTGAACACGCAGTTCAGCACCCGGCCGGTCGCGCCCCCCAGGTACACCGCCCCGCCCAAGGTGCCTGGAGACTGATCGCCGCTGGCGGCCCCGGCATTCACCGCGAACAGGCACCCCGTGATCGCCGCCGACATTCCGGCTCCAGCGTGATACACCGCCCCGCCATAGTCATAACCGCTGGACCCCCAGCCCGTGCCAGCCACCTGGTTGGCCGCCAGGGTAACGTTCCCCAACGTCAACTCGGCGCCGGCGGCATAGATCGCACCGCCATGGGTCGCCCGCACCCCGGAGTGATTGACAATGCCCACCGCGTTGTTGCTCAGCACGCCCCCGCGCACCACTAACGGACAATTCACCGCCGCGACCCCCCCGCCATAGGCGTACACGTTATTCCCCTTGAGCGTATTGTTGTAAAAAGCGCTGTCCAAGATGGTCAGCGAGCCACCCCGGGCGCAGAGTCCGCCCCCATACGCCCACGTGGATACATTCGTGTTGTCCCGCACCACGCAGTTGCTCAAAACGGCATGGATCTTCTGAAAAAACAACCCGGCCCCGGCAGATTCGCCCGAGTCGAACCGCCCACCGCGGAACGTCAGCCCGCGCAGGGCCACGGACAAAATCCCCGGTCCAACCTGGAAGACCCTGTGCCCGTTCGTGCCCCCGTTGTCCAGCACCGTCTGGGCCGCATCCGCGTTCGAGGCCGCCAGGGTCAGCCCCGGCATGTGAGGCGCCAACGGAAAGACTTCCCCGCTGGCGGCGTCATAGGTCCCCGCGGCCACATGGATCGTGGCGTCCGC